>CBFGOM010000249.1:0-7925 GCA_965650385.1 uncultured Oscillatoriaceae bacterium | reverse complement strand
CCATCACAGACACTTCCCTCTAACTCAGAACAAAAACCGGCCATTTTCTGATACAATAAAATAAGTAAAACGCTATCAAAAATGACCCGTTTTGTTTACGACCAATTTGCAAAACAATATCTAACTGAACTGTTAAGTCCATTTGGAGAAGTCGAAGCCAGTCGGGCGATCGCAGCGGAAGTTCGGGAAGTCGATGTCATATTTTCTCCGGCATCGGACCATCCCCCCGAAGTCGCTATCCTAGGACTACTGGGAAGACTCGCCACCACGGCAGCTATCTTTGAACCCTTTCGCAATGCAGTTCAACCGGGAGAGATTCGCAGTTGTCTAAGCAAACTCTTTGAACTTTTCAACGAATTTGACCGACAAGCCAACCGGGAAAATACCCGACTCAACGAAGCGCAACTCCCCCACCTTTGGATCCTCTCTCCCACAGTTTCCACAGCAGTTTTAAGCGGATTTAAAGCCGAACTGGATATGGAAAACTGGGGGGAAGGCATCTATTTTCTAGGGAAGTCCTTCAAAACCGGCATAGTCGTCATTCACCAATTACCCAAGACCCCCGAAACCCTGTGGTTGAGGATGTTAGGGAAAGGTAAGGTTCAAAAACAAGCCATCGCTGAACTGCGGGAACTCCCCGAAGACAATCCCTTTCGAGTGCAGACGCTAGAATTACTCTATAATCTGCTCACGATTTTAGAAGTTCGTCAAGATTTAGAGACGGAGGACCAATCGTTAATTATGGAACTCTCACCGCTGTATTTAGAACGCTTAGAAAATGCCAATCAACGGGGTATCCAACAGGGTCTGGTGCAGGGTCTTGAGCAGGGTAAACGCCAGATGGTTGAAGAGATGCTCAAAGCCAAGTTTGGGGAAGTTGATGGAGAATTATCCCCCATCATCGACGCCTTGCTGCTGATGCCACCTTTGGAGATGATGCAGTTAATTTACCAACTTTCTTGGGAGGAACTGTTGGCGCGAGTGCGGAATGAAAATTAACAAATTTTTAGCTTGATTAATGACTCTCGGGGGGGACTCTTCCGAGAGTTTTTTAAGGATGAAGAAGGAGGCTCTGCCTCCTAAAAGGCATTCCTAGGCAGAGCCTAGGAACGAGTTTTGGGGGTGGTGGTTAATTTTTATTTTTTATGGATTTATTAAAGAAATCATGAGATTGATTGGGTCTATTTTTTAGGGTTATTAGAGGAAATAACTGAGACCGATCGCCTCTTAGGCGGCTTGTTGTTCTTCTTTCAATACTAACCATTTGCCGGTGAGGGGGTCGCGATAGGTGCTATAGGTGTTTTTCCGCAGTTGTTTGGTTTGGGTTGCCATGATGAATGACCTCTTGATTGGTTCTGTATTTATAGTATCGGTGGAATGGAGGGGGTGGGGTGATGGGAGTAAACGGGAGAGGCGATCGCGATCGCACCTTGAGCTTATCCCTCTCACAGACACCCTTCTAAAACCGGCAGTTTAGCATCCCTAGACCTCCCCAAAAGCTCGATTAGCAAGGGTTTCCAAAGGGGATACCAAATCCTTTCCAAATGGCAATCAGGGTGACTATGGTCCAAAATAAGGCGTTTCCGAGGGCAATTTGACCACTGAGAGTCATGTCTAATCCCATGATTCCTTGGAACAGCCAACGATCTAAGGGGAGGGTGAGGGTCCACATTAGAAAGATGAAGGCCCCGGATAACCAAAACATCACCCAGCGTAAGTTACTGTTAAAATCTCGGAAAAAGGTTTGGGTGAATAAAAGCTCAAGGTTACTGGCTTCTGCTGATAGATAAAGTCCATCAGTTAATCGGGTAGCTTGTTGCAGTTCATCGGAGTTTGAACCGCCGACAATGACGGCATTAATTTTAACGTTTTCTGATTGAGCAGTCTGGATTAAGGTATCATCGATCTGGGCAATTCCATCGGTAACGAGGAGGAGTTCTCGGCAGCGGTTTTCAATGTTGCTTAGGGCACGGGTTGTCTGTTGAATGGCTAGGTTTAAGTTGGTTCCGCCTCCGAGTTCTTGTTCTAGGGTTGGTTGTTGACTGGCGGTGTTGAATTGAGTTTCGATTTGGTCGTTGTCGGTGGTAAAGTCGGTGGTGAGGGCGCGAATGTCGCTGGCAAAGCCAAAGACTTGGAGGGAGTTGGGTTTTTTGAGGGTTTGGTTTTGATTGATATAGGATTGGACAGCTTGAATTTCTTGTTGGCGGACAATGCCGGATGTACTATCGCTAAAGTCGATCGCGATCGCCACGGCAACGGGAGGTCTTCCAAATCCTAATAGCCAGGATAAAGCGGCAACAATGGCACAGCCTATCATGAAGATTAAGGGAATTTGAAATAAGGGGTACTGCCAGATTTGACGACGAGAACGAATCATGGTATTATTAGCGGGTAATTAGGTGATAATTTTAGCCCCAAATTAGCGAAAATCGCTGTTTTAAATGGGTTCAAATTGATAGCGGAATCCGGCACTGGTCCCGGGAACAGCTTGGACTAAGGGGATGCGGTCAAATAAGCTAAAATCGGTAGCGGTTCCGGCGATCGCAATCCCGTTTTGTAGCAATTGTGAGGTTTCTGCCCTTGTGGGTTTTTGGGTGATGGCGTTGGCTAGGGCTTGGGTAGTATCATAAGCGGTGGCAGTCCGCCAACTGACTCTCCCTTGCCAAATATTGGTCGCTTGTGAGGCGAAGGCATCTCCTTCTTGCCAGCGCCAGGGAACAGCTAAAACTAAGCCGTTGATGGCGGCATCTCCATCTTTGAGGATATTCGGATTATACAGTTCGTCTCCCCCGAGGAGGGTGAGAGGGGTTCCGGCGTTGGCGTTGGCTTGGGCGATCGCCACGGCGGTTTCTACTTTGTTCTTACTTAGTGCTAAAACGCCCACATTGGCCCCGAGTTGCCCTGCATCACTCACTTCGGTTCCAGGGTTAAATCCCCCTTGCGTAATATCAACCTCTTTGATGATTTGACCCGGGGTTTGCATCAAGGCAGCGGAAAAGGCATCTTTTAATTGCTGACTGTAGGGACTATCGGAGTTATAAAAGACGACGACGGACGGAGAAGAAACCTTTTTTTCTGCGTAGGTGGCGAGGGTTTTGCCCACCCCTTGTAAATAGTTGGTAAACAACTCATTAGCTTTTTGAGCAAGGGAGATGGTTTGAAGAATGGATTGACCGGGAACGGTACTGGAAATACTGGTACTAATGGGGGATAAAACTGCTAATTGGGCGCGTTCATAGCGGGCGATCGCCTCCCGAGATGCGGCATCTACTCCATGTCCCATCACCCCTAAAACATTGGGCGATTGAATCAAATCATCAGCTAGGGAAGGCGCTTTTCCCGGTTCGGATTCATTGACAATCACCACCTCTAATAATCGCCCGGGTAATTGCGGAGAATTGTTATACCGTTCTTGTTGTAATGCTACTCCGCGCAATACTTCTTTCGCAGAATTTTCACTGGCAGAAATGGGAACAACCACGGCAATCATTAGGGGATTTCCCGCTTGTTTAGCCTTAGCATTATTAAAATATATTTTGGCTTCCGGATCGTTGGGGTCCGTTTCTGCTGCTTGCTGATATTGAACGATCGCTTCGGTCCAATTATCTTGACTAAATGCAGTCGCCCCGGCTGCTTTTTGGTTAAAATTAATTCCGGGATTAAAAAGAATCTTTTCTCCTTGGCTGATGAGTTCAGCATTGACAGCAGTTTGACTCACCTTAGCTAACGGATCGACTGCGCTGGGGGAGACAGCAAAACTCCCCGCATCACTCTCTACGACTTCGGGTTCAGGAGTTCGTCCAAACAGATACCAAGCCCCTGCGCCCAGTAACAACACCAGGAGGGCGATCGCCACCAATCCAGGTAGATTTGATCCCCTGCCTCCAGACAACACCGTTTTACTGCCCTGGGGAGACTTTTTCCCCGTGATTGCCTCCCGAGGTAACCCACAGATCATACAGTCTGGGGTGTAGTTTTCCTCGGGAGGGTGGGGGCCAGAACAATTTGGATAATGCTGCCCATTTTTCGGGACTCCATCGCAGATCCAACTTTTTGCGGTACTCACCTTAAACAACCTCTCTACTCTCAATCTCTGTTCTTATTCTAAAAGTTAGAATCACCAAAATCCCCCGCTACTCCGCAATTAATCTCCCCCACCTCTCCAAAACTGCGGCCCAAAGGGGAACTCTTGCCATAAGATAGGTTAAGGGTTAAAGGCATCTCGCCCTTTTCAAGGGTCCCGGACCGCCCCGGTGTTTCCCTCAACCCCGATTCAGTTGTCGTCATTAGCCGTTCTTATGGGTCTTAAAATTGTTCAAAACTTTGGGGGCAGCTTTACCCTCAACCCGGAAACCAAATCCGTTCTATTTCAGTTATTAAATAGTCCAGAATTTGTTCAGCAGGTTGCTGAGGCTGCCCAGTGTCATCATGTTGAATTTACTGAATTAATGTTTCAACCTGTTCCTTATAGTGAACAGACTCCCAAGGGAATGCCTCGGGAGTTTGAAGCGTATCACGAATCAGAGGATTACTTGATTATTAATGTCCCTCCAAACTTTATGTTTAAAGCCAAAATTTTTAACCCCAGCCGGATATGTGCGGTTTATCGGAAACTCAGTTAAAATCATCCCTGTAATCTGGGGATTATTCCTCGGGGGAACGCCCCGGAACTGAATCGTCGGTGTTCCCTTGCCTCGCTATCAAAGAAAATTTTTCTGGAAACCTGACTCATGCCGGAGATTTCATCCCTATCTACTCTCGAATTTTTACCCTATCTTGATGATGCGGGAAACTGCAACAGCGATTTTACCGGGAAGGTCGGAGTTTATGCCATTTTTAATGACCAGAAAACTCTTCAATATATTGGATATTCCCGAGATATTGCCTTGAGTTTGAAACAACACCTGATGCGAAAGCCTAACTGTTGCTATTGGATTAAAGCCCAAACTATTGACCGCCCCAGTCGGACCATTTTAGAAGAAATCCGTGCCGCATGGATAGCAGAAAATGGGCAGATGCCTCCGGGAAATGGCCCGGATGAAGCCCAATGGACTCAGGCGATCGATGTTAAACCTCTGATGACCGATGAAGAACGGGAAAAATACGAAAAATCCATCGACGAATTCACCCAGATGAAACTATTAAAACAGGTGTCCCGGCGTGTCGAAGCGGATTTGTTAGCGGTCCTGGACTCCCGGGGACTTAAAGAGGCGATTCGCTTTAATCCCAAACTCAAAGAAAGTGGTTTGCTAGACTTAAAATAATTCAGGGTTGTGCGGTATTATTTAGCTCAACTCTGTGATTGTCGTTCTAACCCCTACTCGGTTAAATTCCATGAACCCGGTACTGCTCAATAATCGCTATCGTATCCTACAAGAATTAGGGATGGGTGGATTCGGCCAAACTTTTTTGGCGGAAGATACTCAAATGCCCTCAAAACGCCGATGTGTCATTAAGCAGCTTAAACCCGTAACGGGCAATCCCGCGATTTATCAGCTAGTACAAGAACGATTTGCGCGGGAAGCAGCCGTTTTAGAACAATTGGGGGATGGAAATGCTCAAATTCCCAAGTTGTTTGCCTATTTTGAATTAGACGGGCAATTTTATCTGGTTCAAGAATGGATTGAGGGGGGGACTTTAACAAAAAAGGTCCAAACCTTGGGGGCCTTGAGTGAGGCACAGGTGCGATCGCTGTTGACGAAAATTCTGCCGGTCCTCACCTATGTCCATAGTTTCCGCATCGTCCATCGGGATATTAAACCCGATAATATTATGTTACGGCCCTCGAACCCAGGCAGTTTTTCCCCGGGTGAGGATATACCTGTCCTGATTGACTTTGGGGCAGTGAAAGAAACAATGGCAACGACGATGAGTTCTTCCGGGGGCGTTACCAACTCGATCGCCATTGGCAGTCCCGGGTTTATGTCAGCGGAACAAGCTGCTGGTAGACCCTTATATTCCAGCGATTTGTATAGTTTAGGACTGACGGCGATTTATATGTTGACCCGGAAAATTCCCCAGGAATTTCCCACGGATCCGACAACAGGTGAGATCCTGTGGCGGTCCTTTGCGCCCACGGTGAGTCCAGGTTTAGGGATGATTCTCGATCGCGCCATTCGGTTTAATCCCCGCGATCGCTTTCCCACCGCACAAGATATGTTAGATGCCTTAAAACCCGATGTTAACTCTCAAGTCGCTACGGTCCCCGTCGCCCCGGCAAATCGTGCCCCTGTACCCCCTTCACAAGTCGCTACGGTCCCCGTCGCCCCGGCAAATCGTGCGCCCGTAACCCCTCCACCACCCCCTCCACCCTACCGACAACCATCGCCTCAACCGGGTATTCCCCCTAGGGCAATCGGTATCGCTGCGGCAGTCTTAGGGGTATCCTTTCTGATTGGATTTGGCATCGCCCAAGACAGAATCTCACCCAATCCGCCGATCGCGACACCTCCTGCAAACAACCCCCCTCCGGTTTCTCCACCCTCTTATACACCGCCTACCGAAACGCCACCCATTGTTTCCGAACCCTCGACGCCGGAAACGCCCCCAGTGGTTGTTCCCCCATCAGAACCGGAAACGCCCCCAGTGGTTGTTCCTCCCTCGGAACCAGAACCTCCCGTGGATGTAACTCCCCCTGCGGAACCGGAAACGCCTCCCGTGGTTGTTCCCCCTGCAGAACCAGAAACGCCTCCCGTGGTTGTTCCCCCATCAGAACCGGAAACGCCAGTCGATCAGACACCGCCCTCAGAACCGGAAGTGCCGGATAGTACCCCCGAACCGACGGAACCTGTGGGCGATCGACCGACTCCTGAAGAGTCCATCAGCGACTACTATGCTAATATTAATAACCGCAACTATTCCCAAGCTTGGAACCAACTCGATCCGCGATTTCAAGCCAATCAATCGGTAGATTATAATACTTATACCAACTGGTGGGATAGTGTTTGGTTAGTCAATGTTCAGGATATTAATGTAGTCGCGAGTACCCCATTTTCTGCCATTGTAGACACCTCACTAACCTATACTATGCAAGATGGTAAAATTTCGGATGAAACTCTTAGAATGTCCTTAGTGTGGGATGAAGAAACCGGCACATGGGCGATCGAGCAAACCAGTCGCCTATAAACCCCTTGCCTTGTTGGTAGTAACGATGAAAGTCGTTACTACCAACAGTTTTATGAATTTCAAAACTGACATTGCAACCCAATAATTCAGGCAATTTTCTATCCTCTATTGCTCAAAAAATATCTTTACGCTTCTGCACCCACCAAGTCAAACCTAAATATACTGTAGAGTGCAATAACAACATCCCCCAATTTAAAGCTAAATTGGCCCAAGTTGGGTCATAAATTGCCGTTGGTTCAAAAGGCAAAGGCATCAGACTCCCATCAGGTAGTTTAGTCGCTTCTGGGACCATTGCATTCACATTCACTAATGAGCCATACGCCCCCACGGACCACCGACTCAGCATCACCCAGGAAATCACTCGTCCCACTCCTTCCATGCTAAATAATACCCCCGCAAAAATAATTTGCGGCAGCAATAACAGGGGTAAAGAACTATTCGCCTGAGAACTATTTTTAACTAAGGCAGACACCAGCAATCCCAAACTCATACTGGTAAACAAGGTCAAAACTGTACTAATTCCCACCCCGATCGCCCAGGGAATTAACGCCGGTTGAGGACTTTTAAATCCCATTAAAATTGCTGCTACCATTAATAAAGTTTGCAGCAGGGCTAATCCTCCTAAAATCACCAATTTAGAACCCAAATAAGGAAATAGCCCTAAATTGACTAACCGTTCCCGCATATAAATCGCCCATTCTTTAACAATTTCTTGTAAAGAAGTCGATAATCCAATCCAAATTGCGGCACAAGTGAATACAAATAATACCCGGAGGGCTAAGGGGGCTAAAGTCGCTTCC
>CBFGOM010000248.1:0-7961 GCA_965650385.1 uncultured Oscillatoriaceae bacterium | reverse complement strand
ACAATAATTTAGAACCAGATGTCACTTCAGAAATTGAAGACAATAATTTAGAACCAGATGTCACTTCAGAAATTGAAGACAATAATTTAGAACCGGATGCCACTTCGGAGATTGAAGACAATAATTTAGAACCAGATGTCACTCCAGAAATTGAAGACAATCAGGATGATGAACCAATCGGAAATGAAAATCCTCCCGGCGAAGATGATGAACCAATCGGAAATGAAACTCCCCCCGTCGAAGATGGAGAAGGAGACGAAACTACTGGTGGAATAGAGGACAACCCTATAGACGAAAATGGCGGGGATGACAGTAGCGGCGATGATAGTCAAAGCAGTATAACTGTCACTTATTCCGACGCCATGAGTGGAATTATTGCTGACCTTTCTGAAGGAATAGTTACCCGTTTGTTTACCACATCTGATGAGGTTCCCTTTAAGATTCTACCCTTGGGAGACTCCAATACCAGAGGCTTTCCAAATCAGGCCAGTATTGGAGGATATAGAACTCGATTGTGGCAAAAATTAGTAGGAGATAATGGGTTTAATATCGACTTTGTAGGTCAGGCAAACAGTGGACCACAAAATATTGATAGAGACCATGAAGGGCGCGGAGGATTTACCATTGATGAACTCATTGATAATAACAGTAATTTTTCTGGGTTTAATCAGCCAACAGCCCCCCTGTACACGACTATCGAAAACACCTTAAATTATGCTCAACCTGATGCAGTTTTATTGATGGCAGGCACGAATGATATTCTTCAAAACAAACCAGTAGAAACAGCACTAACCGATTTAGGAATTCTGGTGGATAGAATTATTACAGCAATGCCGGATATACAAGTGCTGGTTAGTTCAATTATTCCCCATACTTCCCCCAATATAAATCGGCAACAACGAACGACAGAGTTTAGTGAACAAGTTGAAGAAGTGGTTGTTTCTCCCCGATCAAATACCAATCCCAATATCCGATTTGTCGATATGTTTAATCTCCCATTTGTAACAGGAGATTATGATAAGGATGGTATTCATTTAACCTCTAGTGGCTATGATAAATTAGCGGATCAATGGTATTCCGAAATCCGGATGTTACCTAGCGGCGAAGAGACCCTGAGCAATGTTCAAAATATCATCGGTTCTGACTATGATGATACGCTCATCGGAGATGATCAATCCAATGTGATCCGAGGTGCTCAGGGTAATGATTGGCTGATCGGGGGTGGGGGTGAAGATACTTTTATTTTAGCACCCGGGGAAGGAACGAATACGATCGCGGATTTTGAAAGCGGCATCGATCGCATCGGACTCACGGACGGTTTAGAGTTTGAGCAGCTTCTGATTTCTTCCGGGAGTGATACCAGTCAGACTCAGATTGCGATCGCCGATACTGGGGAATCCCTGGCAATCCTTCTCGGCATTGATTCCACCCTGATTAATGCAGATGACTTCATCCTCATTTAATTTATCTTTAAGGACATCACCGATGTCCTTAAAAGAGAATTCAATCATCTGATAAAAAAACGGTTTTCTAGCCCAAATTCAGGGAGTATTGTGACAAATCTTTCCTAGACACCTGGTTTTTACTCCCCAGGGTAAACAGCCTTTAGGTAAATTGTCTTTAGAGTGGCACTCTCCGACTCCAATTCTAGTGCCGTAGTCCACAAACTAACACTATACTCTAAATTTGCCCATTAAACAACCCCCGAGAGTAGATGACGATCTCAAATATTTCAGGCACACTAAGCCTGTAAAATAGAAAACATCGGAAAAAGACCTTGTTATTCAACTCTTACGAATTTATCTTTATCTTTTTACCCCTTGCTCTGATTGTTTTCTTCGGTTTAAGCGCCTATCGTCAGGTCAAGGCAGCCATCGTATGGCTGTTAGTCGCTTCCCTCGTGTTTTATGGATACTGGCGAATCACTTACATTCCGCTATTGCTCATTTCTATCGTGGGTAACTATTACTTTGGACGGTGGATAGATAAAGTCCAAACTGGAACCCAAACGGCCAAAACTTTATTATGGGCCGGAATCATTTTTAATTTAGGAATTTTGGGTTATTACAAATATGCGGGGTTTTTGATTGCCGCCCTCAATGGACTCTTTCAAACCCAGTTTCCCGTTCCTGCTATAGAATTGCCTTTAGGAATTTCTTTTTATAGTTTCACTCAAATTGCCTATTTAGTCGATGCTTATCGAGGGCAAATCAAAGATTATCAATATAACTTAGTATCCTATAGCCTTTTTGTCACCTTTTTTCCCCAACTGATTGCAGGACCAATTTTGCGCCATGATGAACTCATCCCACAATTTAATCAACTGCGCAAATTCGTATTTTCTCATAAAAATGTTGCTATTGGGTTAAGCTTTTTTATCCTAGGATTGGGTAAAAAAGTGTTGATTGCGGATACTATATCCCCTTGGGTAGGAACCGTATTTGCTCAGGCAGATTCGGTCACTTTTATCGAAGCTTGGGTGGGGGCGATCGCCTATACTCTGCAACTCTATTTTGATTTTTCGGGCTATTCCGATATGGCGATCGGTTTAGGATGGATGTTTAACTTCCGCCTACCTATTAACTTTGATTCACCCTATAAATCCACCTCCATTGTAGACTTTTGGCGACGGTGGCACATTACCTTATCCTTCTTTCTGCGAGATTACCTCTACATTGCTCTCGGGGGTAGTCGTCGAGGACAAATGCGCCGATACATCAATCTAATGCTCACCATGCTACTCGGTGGATTGTGGCATGGCGCGGGATGGACCTATATTCTCTGGGGCGGGTTACATGGCATATTTTTAGTTATCAATCACGGGTGGCGACGCTTGGGATTGAAACTCCCGGGGGCGATCGCCTGGGCGATTACTTTTATCGCCGTCGTCTTGAGTTGGGTCGTATTTCGCGCTGAAAATATCACCCAAGCCGGACAAATTATCCAAGCTGGAATTGGCTTAAAAGGAATTATTTTAACCCCTGATTTTCAACCCTTATTAGGATGGTTACCCCAATCAGTTGTGCAGTTTCAGGACGTCGCTCAACTCCCTGCTCTCCCTCCAAATTACCGCCAAAGTTTTGTAATATTAGCAATCGTTTTAATGGGAGCAGTTTTGTTACCCAACACCCAACAAATCGTCGAACGCTTTAAACCAACTACAGCATGGGCTGTCGGACTCAGTGCAGTCGCGATCGCCTGTCTGCTTTCCCTCAACCGAATTTCTGAATTTCTCTATTTCCAGTTTTAATCCAGGGGGTTTCTCATGAAGACTTATCGTCAATTTAACCGCGCCTTTTTTGGTCTCACCATACCCGGATTATTAGCCGTTGGCTTATTTAATATTGGCATTGACCCCTACGGGGTAATGAATAGTCCTCAATGGCGGCTGAATCGCTTAAAAACTGAACAATTTAATCAGGTTCGCCTCTTTAAAGCCAGTTCAGTCACTCGCATCGCCCCAAAAACTGTCTTATTAGGCTCATCGCGCACCGATTTAGGACTAGACCCGAAACATCCCGCCCTAGCCGAAGGTAAACCCGCCTATAACTTAGGACTAGTCGGCCCAAATATGTATGAAGTCAAACGCTATTTTGACCATGCGATCGCCAACCAACCGGATTTACAAACCGTCGTTCTAGGCGTGGATTTCTTTATGTTCAATGAATATAAAACCCATCCTGCCGACTTTGAAGAATCCCGCCTAGAACGAGACACCCTCACTCCCAAAGAATTACTCAATGTTACCCTGTCTTTAGGCGTAACCCAATCGAGTTTAGGAACTATCAAAAATAGCTGGCGATCGCAAGCCAATTTTCTTTACCATGACAACGGCTTTCGGTATGTTCATAATAACGAACCGGAACGACCCCTGCCCCAGGAATTTAAAAACATGATTCATGGATTTTTCCGGGAAGAAGGATATTATCCCCGCTACCAATTATCCCAAGAATTTTTAAATGATTTCCGAGAATTAGTAGAAATTTGTCGCCGTCGAAATATCGACCTACAAATCTTTATTTCCCCCTCCCATGCCACCCAATGGGAAGCCTTACGCATAGCAGGACATTGGGAGGCATTTGAACAATGGAAACGGGAATTGGTTGCCATTGCCCCAGTTTGGGACTTTTCCGGCTATCATTCCATTTCCACCGAACCCATCAGCGAAAAAATGGCCTATTATTGGGACAGTTCCCATTATCGACAAGAAGTTGGCAATCTTATCCTCAATCGCCTATTTAACTATGAACCCGCCTCAGTTCCCCCGGATTTTGGCACCCTGATGACCCGAGAAACCGTAGAACCGCACCTTGTCCAAATCCGGCGCGATCGCGAATCCTGGGCAAATGCCAATGCCGAGGCGATCGCCTTCGTGGAGGAGTTAAAACCTTGAGAATTTCGGCTGGCAATGCTGCATCCTGATGTCTAGCCCTCCACCCATCCCCAAATTGCCTTAGTATATATAGCCAGTCTTGGCAGAGTTTGTTATAGAAAAAGCCAGCAAAATGCTCGCTTTTTTTTATGACCGATGTAGTCAATTTTTATATAAAGTGTGAGTATTATGGGTTTTTACAAACCCGCACCCTCAAAGGTGAGTCTATACAAACATGAGCGCGTATATGCCCAGAGGGCTATAAAACTTAATCACCCCGGAAAAATGACCCATAAAATCTGCATAAATCTTGAGACTGTGCGGATTTCTTGGGCTAACTGTGGAAGACTCCTATAGAACGACTCCGTAAAAACCCGAGTCTATCCGGTCAATTCCCGAGAGTCCCCCGGACGATCGCCCTGATCCTGGAGTTAAATTCTGGAAGGAATCTCAACTCTAGGTTAAGATATCCGGATGCGTCTGGAAACCGATGCCCCTAACCACCCAAGCTAGGTCCTCATGCCACCAACAACCTCCATCTTCCACCCCATCGATTCGCAAACCCGCCAAAGCTTGCCCTTAGAGGGCGATCGCCAGGGACAATCCACCCCAGGCATGGTCCCCTTGAAGGTACTAGCGGCCCAAATTAATCGCGAACACGAACGCTGTCAACAGTCGGTGGCGATCGGGCTGTTGCACGCTTGCACCGCTGGACAACTCCTGATCCAGGCTAAAAATCGGGTTCCGGCGCAAAAATGGCACGTCTGGTTAGCTGCTCATTGTAACGTTCCAGAGGCCACCGCACAAACCTACATGGAAATGGCCCAGGGATGGCCCTCCGTCAAACAAGAGCGGGCGATCGCCCCAAATCGGGTCAACAATGATTCGCCCCGGGAAACCGAAGAAATAGACGAGTCTGCAACTGACACCCGCATCCGGGAAGAGATGTCCGAACCTCCCTTAGTAGTAAATGCACAACTGCTGTCAGAATCAGCCCAGCGACTCACCTTTGTCTCATTGCTCCAACGTTCCAAACCCGAACCGCGATCGCGAAATTTGCGAACCGAACCAAGAAACACCAAACCCAGTGAAGCCCCGAAAGAGACGCAACCGGATAGTATAAATATACCGAAAACCTTGACCTTATGGATTCCCGGGTCAGTCACCCCCAAAGCGCGTCCCCGAGTGACCGCCAATGGCACATTTTTACCCAAACGATATCGGGAATGGAGACTTCGGGCCGAAGGTGAGATTCTCATGCAAGTGCATCAGATGAATCCCTTACCCCAGTTACCCATTGAAAGAGCAGCCGTGCGGATAATCTTACGGGGTAAACATCGAGGAGATGGCGACAATGCGATCGGCAGTGTGTGCGATGCCTTAGTCGGTGCTGGAATCTTCTCATCCGACAGCCTCAAACAGATTCCCTTAGGCAGTTGGCGGCACATTCCCGACGGAGAAACCGGCGTCAAAATTCAAATCGACGCGATGGAACACTTGATGTCTGCATAAGATTCAGCAGGTCATCAGTTTGCTATTCATTAGATTTTAAATTAGATACACTGTTCTGAGTTGAAACAGCTAAGATACATTCTAATTAAATTTTATATAAAATAAAATACGGTAACTGCTTCATCCATCACTGAAGATCTCCTCACAAGCTTTTAAAATCACAGCCATTAGGAGTGAGGCACTTAGCAAGAGCCTGTAAAATCTCACGGCATTTAACAGATACATAGAGGTTCCCGCAGTGATAACAAATCAGCCGCCAAATTCGCCAAACTGGCAGCAAGATTTTGTGTCATGAATCGATTGACCGTTGGCTACAACTTCCGATTAACATAGAAGAAGTAAGTCAGGTCAAGGATAATTTATGAGTTTGCAAGCGGGTCAGACGCTGCACAGAGGAGAGTATAAGGTGGAGCGATCGCTCAATCAAGGGCGGGTGGGGATTAGTTATTTGGCCCTGCGTAAGGGAGGTGATCGCGTGGTGATCAAGACCCTGCGCGATGACGTTTTGGCGCAACTGACGCCAGACAAACGGGACAAGTTAAATAATAAGCTGATTAAGGAGGCGGTGCGGTTGGCGCGTTGCCATCATCCTAATATTGTCCGGTGTTTGGACTCATTTCTTGAAGGGGGTCAGCCGTATATTGTCATGGAGTTTGTAGCAGGGGATGATTTAGCGAGTTTGCCCACGAAAACCCTGCCGGAGGAGGAGGTGTTGACCTATATCCGCCAGGTGGGAGAGGCGTTAACCGTGGTGCATCGGGAGGGGTTGGTGCATCGGGATATTAAGCCTGCTAATATCATGCTGCGGGCGGGAAAATCCGAGGCAGTGCTCATTGATTTTGGGGTGACGAAAGGGTTTGATGAGACGCTCACCTCGATTGATTCCAGCAATACCGATGGGTTTACCCCCCTGGAGCTTTATGATCCTAGTGAGCAGGCGCAACCGTATTCCGATGTCTATGCTTTGGCGGCGACTCTCTACAATCTGTTATCGGGGGATGTCCCCCCTAATGCCGAAGAACGGCGCAAGTTAGAGCGCAAGGGTCGGAAGTTGCCCGCCATTTCTGAGGTGAGTGCGGCAACGAATCGGGCCATTCGTGAGGGGATGGCGGTGTATTATAGCGATCGCCCTCAAACCATTGAGGCATTTTTAGCCTTGTTGCCGGTTCCCCAAGGGGTCGAAACACCCCCTTCTGGGCTTCCCCAGGGTATTGATCCGGGTTTGCGGATAGCTCGTAACACCTTTTATGTCACAATTATCGGGGTTATTGTGGCGGTGCTGGGGATTTTTGCTCAAGATATCCGCCAAGCGATTATTGACACTTGGTTCTCGTCGCCGGAAGTGGAGGAAAGAGACGATTTGTAATCAAATCTCAATCCGGTAGGTCATGCTTCGCTTACAACTGAGTAAACGCCCGATCGGCTATCCCAAGAAACCTGGTTTCTGGCATCTTCTCTTGTGATTTTCTAACATCCGCATGAAATATAACCCCGAAATTCATCATCGTCGTTCTATCCGTCTCCCTTCCTATGATTATTCTCAGCCCGGAGCTTATTTTATTACACTATGTACCACAAAAAAACAATGTTGGTTTGGGCAGATTAAGGACCGAAAAATGCACATTAATCAACTCGGGAAAATTGTGCAAAATGAATGGCTAAAATCTGCCCAATTAAGACAAAATTTAAGATTAGATGAATGGATTGTTATGCCAAATCATTTCCATGCAATTGTGTGGATGCTTGAATCAAAAGAAGAGCAAAAAAGCAATTCAAGTCCAGTGCTTTTAGGTAAAGTCAATTGTGAAGACTTATCCCATAAATTATCAAAAAAATCATTTCAGCGAAAAGCCAATTCCTTGGGTTCTTTTATTGGCGGTTTCAAAGCGAGTGTGACAAAAAAAATTAATCAACTCTGTCAAAATACCTCTATTCCCATTTGGCAGAGGAACTATTATGAATCGATTATCCAAGATGAAAGAGCACTGGATTCAATTCGAGAATATATCCAACAAAATCCCCAACGGTAGTCCTAAATATGTAATGATTCATTATAATCATGAATAAAATACAATAA
>CBFGOM010000247.1:0-8129 GCA_965650385.1 uncultured Oscillatoriaceae bacterium | reverse complement strand
GTCCACAATTACTAATACTAGCAGAACTCTCGTAGAAGTCAAGGCTTTAAGCGAACTTTTTTTTTAGCCCGGGTTTGACCCGGAGTTGAATCGCTCATCGACTATTCCCACGGTTGCTGCGAGTAGCCAGGGGAACGGCATTGACGATCCCTTTGCGGTGAGTCCGGTTGTCCACATCACTCTCATCGTAAATTTCCCCTACGAGTTCTTCGAGAATATCTTCTAGGGTCAACAATCCAACCGTTCCCCCGTACTCGTCCACGACGATCGCAATATGCAGCCGCTGTTGCAACATCTCCTTGAGCAAATCGGCCACCCGTTTCGTCTCCGGGACATACACGGGAGGATCCATTGCTAGGGTCACACCCCCATTCTCGATGCCGTCCTGTTGACAGGCCCTAATTTGCTGAATGGCCTGCTTGAGGTGAACGATCCCCACAATTCGATCCTTGGATTCTTCCTGGACAGGAATCCGGGAATATCCGGTTTCTAAGCACAGATCGACTAAATCCTGTAATGTGGCTTCATGAGAAATAGTTCGCATCTCAATCCGAGGTTTGACTACTTCTCGGGCACTTAAACTATCCAACATCAGGGCTTTGTTCAGTAACTGATGCTTGTACAAGTCCAGTTGACCCCGACCCCCGAGAATTTCGATCATCAGTTGGAGGTCAGTTAAGGATTCTCCTTGTTGGACGTTATTTCCTTGAACGAAGCGAATCATCACCTGGGTGATTTTTTCGAGCAACTGCACGATCCCTACTAAGGAGAGCAATTGGGACAACCAATAGATGGGGCGCACAACCACTTTGAAAATGGGAATGACGTTGTTAATGGCTAAAGATTTGGGAGTGATTTCCCCAAAAATTAGCACTAACAGGGTGACGAAGGCAGTTGCTACTCCTAATCCGGCGTTTCCCAACCATAAGGCAAACAGGTTGCTAGTCAAAATGGCGGAAAAGTTATTGACGAGGTTATTGCCGACGAGGAGGGTGGTAATAAAGCGAGTGCGCTTGTGCAGAACTAGGGTAAAGATGCGGTGAGGGTCGCCTTGTTCTTTGATGAGCGATCGCAGTTTGAGATTATCCAGGGCGGTAATCGCTGTTTCTGACCCTGAAAATATGGCCGATAGGACGAGCATTAACATCAGGACCCCGACATCAAGCCAAATATTTCCTAACAGGGGTTGCAGTTGAGAAACAGCTAGAAATGAATGGGGAAGGGGTGAAGAAATCACGATGGATCCGAAGTAATAGGTAAAATGAAATACAGGGAGAACGTTGTGATCATTAGGCGGTCAAGTTCGTTCTTGATGCCCATAATAACGTTCCCATCGGATCTCGTTGTCAAAGCAGTCGGGTCGATGTCTGGGGAGAAATGTTCCCCGGTTTGGCTGGAGGGAGTCGCGGGTGATTGGATTGGGCGATCGCATCTCTAAGTCTGAGGCTGTTGTTAGAGTCGAGGATTTTTTCCGCAAAAAACCCTCGACTCCTGAAGTCTGGTCCCCTCCCCTAGGTCTTGGGGAGGGTGGAGGGAGGGGTCCCCTACCTATCGATTCCGGTAGGACTATCAGACCCGGATTTCTCACTCTTAGCCCCCTATTTTAGGATGAAGGCTTTGGGTAGACCGGACCAAGCTAGGCGATCGCCACGATATCTCGGCCTAGTTGAAACTGTAGGCGGATTGCAACCCCCACCAAATTAAGAAGGCAATGCCGCCTAAAATCAGCACAGAGGAAAACCCGACGAGCAATGGGCTGTCGGCCCCTTTAAATTTCATAATTCCACGATTTAAGTCTGACATAGCACTACGCTCCTGGCTCAGGCACAACAAAGATTAAACGTTTGATCGATCCCTACCCTCTGCCTGGGTTCAAAATCTAGGACAGAAGGTCACTGACTCCGGGGAGAACAGACTGGGCTTTTCTCCCTTTTTCTCCCCGTTCTGGAGTCGGGGATCGGGTTTTTTCACCGATTATTGTAACTGGGGATTCTCCCTGGGAGGGAGAGGGTCAAAGGGTGCGATCGCTCCTAAAGTGGAACAAGCACCGTAACCTGATTCCCCTATTCGTTCCCCCATCTGAAAATCCCAGTTAGGGTTAGAAACGCTTGACCCGTCAAGTCCAAGTTTTTCCAGCCAATTTTCAAGGATAGCCTTTCAGTCATCCTGGATTGACCGGATTGGGAGACTCTCAGTATCCGGGTTTTGGGGTTGATCCCCCCTACTGATTAGCCTAGGCTGTTCTCTAGTCGTTATTTTTAGCCGAATAAGGCTTTATATCCGGTAGGGAAAATTTCCCTAGTCTGTTTCATTTTAATCTAATACTATCCGCAAAAAAGCCCTGAGAGAAATCGCGCTTAATCTGAACGCCTACATCTTGGAAATTGGGAGTGGAATATAGAGAGCTACAGCCCAGTTGCGTGATGCAGACTGTTTTGGCCTGATAGAAAATAAGGGTAAGACTGGATGATGAAATGCTGACAATTTCTGATTCTGCGAGGACTGACTCATCGGGTCAAATCCGAGGGGAAATTCAGGGACAGCCCGGGCTATCATCAACGGGATCTCCTAAAAATTGCGTAGCCTAGATAACACCTTATGAGTCGCCCTTCTATAGAGTTGGGAGAGGGAATTGAGGAGAAAAATGCTCCGACTCGCGATGAAGAGCAGTTTAGATGTTATAGTACAATGACACCAAATACAAGCTGCTAAACGTGCAACCGACCGTCTCCACACCGGGAGCCTTAAATCCCACAGGCCCCAAGCCAGAACCGAAAGGATAAGGAACTTATTTAGTAAGTCCCTTACCCCTAGCCCCAGGAGTTCGATTGGGAAAACTTGTAGAAAAAGCGGCTATACTGTATTTTGGTAAAACTGACGATCAGGAGCGACACTCGCTCCTTCTAGGGAGCACCATTACAATAACTCGAAGCAATACCTGCATGGGCAACAAGCCAACCATTGCTATCTCTCATCTAGGGTGCGAGAAAAATCGCATTGACACCGAACATATTCTGGGCCTGTTGGTACAAGCAGGCTACTCGGTCGATACGGATGAAGAAGTAGCAGATTACGTCATCGTCAACACTTGTAGTTTTATTGAATCGGCTCGGGAAGAGTCAGTTCGGACGCTGGTAGAACTAGCGGAGGCGAAGAAAAAAATCGTCATTACCGGATGCATGGCGCAACATTTCCAAGAACAACTGGTTGATGAACTGCCCGAAGCAGTTGCAGTTGTGGGAACTGGGGATTATAATAAAATCGTAGAAGTGATTGAACGGGTCGAAGTCGGCGAGCGAGTCACAGAGATTTCCGCAGAACCGACTTATATCGCCGATGAGACGACACCGCGCTACCGGACGACTACCGAAGGCGTAGCGTACCTGCGGGTCGCGGAGGGATGTGATTACCGCTGTGCATTTTGCATCATTCCGCATCTTCGGGGAAACCAGCGATCGCGCACCATCGAGTCCATCGTAGCCGAAGCCAAGCAATTGGCAGCCGAGGGCGTCCAAGAAATTATTCTAATTTCTCAAATTACCACCAACTATGGGTTAGACCTATACGGTGAACCCAAACTGGCGGAACTACTACGTGCATTGGGTGAGGTAGATGTCCCCTGGATTCGGATGCACTACGCCTATCCTACGGGACTGACTCCTAAAGTGCTGCGCGCGATTCGGGAAACCCCGAATGTGCTGCCGTACTTGGATTTACCCTTGCAACACTCCCATCCAGAAGTGCTGCGGGCGATGAATCGGCCCTGGCAAGCCGGGGTCAATGATCGGATTATCGAGGGAATTAAAGCAGCAGTGCCGGATGCGGTATTGCGAACGACCTTTATCGTAGGATTCCCCGGCGAAACCGATGAACATTTTGAGCACCTGTATCAGTTTGTTCAACGTCATGAGTTCGATCATGTAGGCGTGTTCACCTTTTCTCCGGAAGAAGGAACCCCCGCCTATACGCTGCCCAATCAACTCCCGCAAGCGGTGATGGATAAACGACGTTCTGCCTTGATGGAATTGCAGCAGCCGATTTCACTGAAGAAGAATCAAGGGGAAGTCGGTAAGGTTGTAGACGTATTAATCGAACAAGAAAACCCAGAAACTGGGGAATTGATAGGCCGATCGGCGCGATTTGCGCCAGAAGTGGATGGGTTGGTCTATGTTCGAGGAAATGCCCGTCTCGGTTCCCGGGTCCCGGTGGCGATCGCCAGTGCTGATGTTTACGACCTCTATGGTCATGTGGCAACGGTAGCTGACCTCATGCAACGGGAATCCATTGCCCTCGGTTAAACAATCCAGATTTTCTGGGGAGAGTTGCGACGGTTTTTGGTATGGTCTTTAACAGCTCTGTTGAGACCCTCTGCAATTAAAAAGCTCGTTCCCTACCTGCCCGGAATCGGTGAGCAGGGCCTTAAGACAGAAAGCCCAATTCTACCGTGCCTTTTCTTTGCAAATTTTGTGAATAAAAGGCAAATCAGACGTCACCCTCAACAGCCGCTAATTTCAATTAGCATCAATACCAATTCTATTTTTATGCTCTACATCGAAAGCGTATCTGTCCTAGCTCCAACTATCTAAGAGCAACCCTATGTAGCATCAAAAACGAGAAATGGTATTCGCTGCCCTTGCGCAGCTCCAAACTCAACCGTTTTAGGAGAATAAATGACTGTTTCATTTCAAAGCTTAGGTCTTTCAGAAGAACGCGTACAACAACTAGAAAAACTTGGGTTTACTGAACCGAGTCCGATTCAAGAACAAGCGATTCCCAAACTGCTGGCGGGACTCGATGTAGCCGGACAAGCCCAAACGGGAACGGGCAAAACAGCAGCATTTTCTCTGCCCATTTTGGAGCAGATGGATCTTAACAATAAGAATGTTCAAGCACTGATTTTGGCCCCAACCCGGGAACTAGCGATTCAAGTCAGTAATGCGATTCGCGAATTAACGGACGATCGCCGCGTACGGATTTTCGCCGTTTACGGTGGGTCTTCCATTGAGCGCCAAATTCAACGCTTGGAACGCGGGGTTCAAATTGTCGTCGGCACCCCCGGACGGGTTCTGGATTTGCTCAATCGTGGGAATCTGCAACTGGATACCCTCACTCATCTCGTCCTGGATGAAGCCGACGAAATGCTGAGTATGGGCTTTATTGATGATGTGGAAAAAATCCTCGATCGCGCCCCCAAGGACCGTCAGACAGCTTTCTTCTCCGCTACGATGGAACCCTCCATTCGTAAGCTGATGAATAAGTTCATGCGCGATCCCGTAACGGTGAAGATTGAGCAAAACAAATCAACGCCGAAGCAGATCGACCAAGTAATCTACATGGTCCCTCGTGGCTGGTCCAAATCTCGGGCCTTACTGCCCATTTTAGAATTGGAAGACCCGGAAACGGCGATCGTCTTCGTGCGCACCCGACGGGCAGCAGCAGAACTTACCAGCCAACTGCAAGCAGCAGGTCACAGCGTAGATGAATACCACGGGGACCTCAACCAGTCCCAGCGGGAACGCTTAATCGATCGCTTCCGCAAGCAACAAGTGCGCTGGATTGTCGCTACGGATATTGCTGCGCGCGGTTTAGATGTGGATCACCTGACCCACGTCATTAACTACGATTTACCGGATCAAGTGGAAAGCTACGTCCACCGGATCGGACGCACGGGCCGCGCCGGTCGCGAAGGGACTGCTATCTCCCTGATTCAGCCGTTTGACCGGCGCAAGCTCCAACAAATTGAGCGGCACTTGCGTCAAACCCTGAAGATTCGCTCGATTCCGACTCGCTCTCAAATTGAGGCGCGGCATCTGGAAAAACTGCAAGCTCAAGTTCGCGAAATCCTCAGTGGTGAGCGTCTGGCTTCGTTCCTGCCCATTGTGGCTCAACTGAGCGAAGAGTATGATCCCCATACGATCGCTGCGGCAGCCCTGCAAATGGCTTATGATCGCACTCGTCCCAACTGGGCGAACAATGTGACAGAAGATGCGCCGGAGGAAATGGATAACTATTCCGACAAGCGCTATGACGACCGCGATCGCTCCTCTCGCTCTTTCTCGAAGCCGATCAAGCGCTCAAAACCTCGGAATACTTCTTCCCGTGAGCCTATTGGCGAACGTCAGTAGAAGGTCCTGTTGGTAAGCGGAAATGAGTCAAGGCAAGAGGTTTGGGTCCTGTTCCCTCTCACCAGAGAGTGAGGGCTAACCTCCAGAGGGGATGATCTGGCGATCGCGAGAGTACCCCCTCTCAACCCTTCCCTAAAACCTGACTGGCTGGTGAGCATTTTGAGAATGCGACCAGCCATCATTTTTTTTAGATAGTTTTATAAGATTTACCCCTCCTTTAAAGGGTTTAAAAAATTTTTAAAGGGTGTTAAAAACTTGAATACCCTTTCTTCAAAAATCTACCTTTTTATCTTAGTCACCCTATAAATCCTCAGACTAGAGTAGGTTGACAGATGAAAAATAGTCAGCTACTGGATTGTTTAGAATTGCCGAAAAACCGTCAGCTATTGGATTGTTTAGAATTGCCGAAAAACCGGAGGATATTCCTCAACTGGTAAGGGCGATCGGTGTATCCATTCGCCGATTCCCGGCTGGATTTCTGGTCGGAAATCGGGCTTTAATTGATTCTGGCTTGGGGTTTAGAACTGCCCTAGCAGTTAATTTTATTGACCCGTACTTTTCCTCTCTAAGGCGGTAGGCAAGCTTGTTGGCTTGAGTTAACATAGGGTTAATTTCCGATAAAACTCGTTCCTAACTTGAAAAATCCTGGCCTATAAGCATCAGTAGAAAGCCTTGAAATGGTTGGGTGACTAGGGTTTAACCCTTATAAAAGCCAGCAGGTAATTTATGAACAAAAATACGTCTAAGGTTAGAGATTTAACTCAAAAATTAAGACTGAATGTCAAAAAAAACGACTCCCTGAGTGACGATTTTAGGCCCCCTAGAGGGCGGGTCAGTTTACGCGATCGCCTGACGGAATTGTTCCCCCTAATGGGGGTAGTCTATCTCCCAACTTTCATCATTCTGTTGCTGGTCCGGCAGCAAAATCAAGTCCCCCTTTATCATCTGATCGGTGACCCCGCTAAAATTGCAGATTGGCCTTTTTATTTGGGAATGGTCACCAAAGTCGGCATTTTATTATGGTGTGCTACGGCTGCTATTTGTTTGTTTACAGCCCTTTACCTCAAACCCTTGAATCCCTCTCTAAAACATCAACAATTTCTCTTCTATTCGGGTATAATCACCACCGTTTTGATGCTGGATGATTCTTTTCAGTTTCATGAGGAAGTTTTTCCCACTTATTTGGGCATTTCCGAAAAAATAGTTTATTTAGGTTATGTGAGCATAGTAGCCCTGTACCTGCTTAGATTTCATCAAATTCTCTTAAATAGCCGGTATTTAGTGTTTTTAGGGTTAGCCTTTATCTGCTTTACTTTATCAATGTTGCTGGATATGCGGGCGTTTATAGATTTAGTAAAAATGGGACTAATCTATGATCGCGATCGGGCATTATTAGAAAATGGATTTAAGCTGTTTGGAATTGTGAGTTGGTGGACTTATTTTTCTTTGACTTGCAAAGAACAGATTCAACAAGGGATTCATCGTTTCTAATCCTAGTTTAAAAGTCAGGATTAACCCGGTTTGTGGGAGTTTAATCTGACCCCTGAAGTTGTTTTCAGGATTGACGTTGTTCAGCAGGGAACAGGATCCGCTCGTCAAGGCGATCGCGACTTTTATTCAGACTAAAGCCTAAACCGTCGGAGACCCAAAAATAAAATGTCTAAAGCATAACATAGCAGTGCTAAATCAATTGAGTAATCGATCTAAAGTGGAAATATTGGGAGCTAGAAAAGTGCTGGCGTTTCTGACGCCTGTGGGACGTACACTGCCATTTTGATCCATAACTTTATTACCAATTCTTGACAATTGTAAGAGTCATCTCTATGTAAAGAGCAGATATAATAAAATATCACAATTTTAGAGAATAGGGGAAATAGCTTTCTTGTTCTCGCAATTTTTAAGCGTAGGAACTTAAAACCCTCCCTCTAAATCCCCCTTCACTTTTAGACAAGATTTGGGTCACTTTTTCATATCATTTAAAACCTTAATAAAAAATTTTTGAAA
>CBFGOM010000246.1:0-8138 GCA_965650385.1 uncultured Oscillatoriaceae bacterium | reverse complement strand
ATACCCCTCAAAAAATTTTTCTAAAAATTTTTCAATCTTCATAAGATATTCACATTCTTTCCTTATCTTAGTAATCAATAAAGGTTTTAACTTCTTTTTAATTCATTTCAAAGCTCTTTTAAACATCACTTGCTGACACTTTGTTGTTGCCTTGCCCTCTACCATTGAATAATCGTCAGCGGGTCTATAAAATTAGCCCAGATCCCTCGGGGTCTGGGTCTATTATTTTAAAGGAGTATCCCGCTATGGGAGCCTAAATCTGCTCCCTTTTTTGGAGGGAATCCTTGAAATTACGGGCATTCCGGGGACCGGGCCCGACTATCCCGCAGAAACCAAAAGCCCTTCCAAAAAATTTTTGAAAGTGAGCAAAATCTTCATCAGATATTCACATTGCTTGCTTATCTTAAAAACCAGCAACGGTTATTACCTTTTTTAACGGCTTTCAATAAAGTTTTAAAAACCGCTAACTGACTCCTAATGCCTAAAGCCCTCGATTGTTTTTTAATAACCGTCAGTTAGCTTATATAAAGAAGCCCAGACCCTTAAGGGTTTGGGCTTCTGATTTGGGGGATACGTTAATCTAATAAACTGGCGATCGCCCGATTGGCTTGGGACCCATAGCCGCCCCCAAATAAATTAAAATGATTCAAGATGTGATAGAGGTTATAAAGGATTTTGCGCTGTTCATATCCCGCGCTCAACGGCCAAACTTCGTTATATCCTTGATAGAAAGCCGAGGAAAATCCCCCAAACAATTCGGTCATGGCAAGATCAACTTCCCGATCGCCATAATAGGTCGCAGGGTCATAAATTGTGGGTTCTCCCGCTGCGGTGACCCCGGCATTGCCGCCCCATAAATCGCCGTGGACGAGGGAGGGTTCGGGGGTATGATTTGCTAATAATTTGGGAATGGTATCCAGAAGGCGATCGCCCTGGGGAAACTGCCCCCCTTTTCGCCGCGCCAATTGCAGTTGGAACTTGATGCGATGTTCTACCCAAAACTCTGTCCAATCAGCAGTCCAAGTATTAATCTGTGGGGTGGAACCAATGGTATTGTTCCGATTCCAGCCAAATTTACCAGAACCCGAATGTTGATGCAACGCAGCCAGTTTGCGCCCCATTTCTCGGGAGACTTGGGCATCAGCGCGCGAAGCCATTTCCAACCACTCTAAAACAATATAGGCCGAATCATTGGCAATGCCGGTACAAATCGGTTTGGGGACCCGAATTGTGTGAGTGTCCCACATTTCCTGCAATCCCAATGCCTCCGCCTCAAACATGGGCAGATCTACGGCGCGATTCAGTTTTACAAAATAGATGCGACTGCCGTCAGTGACGCGATACCCTTGATTAATGCAACCCCCTCCCACAGAACGGCGATCGCCTAGAGCAAATTTTTCTCCAGTTACCTCAGCAATCTGTTTCGCAATCTGATCCCACATGACTCGTTCCTTTAGCCTCCCTGAATGTTCTGAAATTTAGTTTTTAAAGACTCTATTTGTAGGAGTGCAAGCAAGATGCTCGCTAGAATAATCCCGAGCAAGATGCAAGGCACTCCTCTAAATATCAGTTTACAGGGGAGGATGGGCGGGTTTATCCAGCTAATGCCTGAAGCAATGCATCACCCATTTGGCGACATCCCACCAATTTCATGCCTTCGGACATGATATCTCCGGTGCGATATCCTGCATCAAGGACTTGGAGAACCGCTTGCTCAATTTTGGTTGCCGCTTCCGGTTGATCTAACCCATAGCGCAACATCATCGCGGCACTTAAAACTTGGGCGATCGGGTTCGCTTTATCCTGTCCGGCAATATCAGGGGCTGAACCGTGGACGGGTTCAAAGAGCCCAGGACCAGAAGCCCCTAAACTTGCAGAGGGTAGCATTCCAATACTGCCCGTCAGCATCGCAGCGGCATCGGAGAGAATATCTCCAAATAGGTTGCCCGTGACAATGGTATCGAATTGTTTGGGCCACCGGACTAATTGCATGGCAGCGTTATCAACATACAGGTGAGAGAGTTCCACATCGCTGTATTCGGCGGCGAGTTGCGTGATGCGATCGCGCCAAAGTTGGGAGACATCGAGGACATTTGCCTTATCCACGGAACATAATTTACCCTGGCGTTTCCGCGCTGTTTCAAAGGCAACGCGCCCAATTCTGTCGATTTCTGATTCCGTATAAGCCATTGTATTGACGCCGCGTTTTTCGCCGGTTTCCGTCTCAAAAATGCCTTTCGGTTGACCGAAATAAATGCCCCCGGTGAGTTCCCGGACAACCATGATATCCACGCCTTCGACGACTTCCCGTTTGAGGCTAGAGGCATCCACCAATTGGGGTAAAATAGTCGCGGGTCGTAAGTTGGCAAAGAGATTTAAACCCGCCCGTAGTCCCAGTAAGCCGGTTTCCGGTCGTTGGTGGCGGGGAAGGTTGTCCCATTTGTAGCCCCCGATCGCTGCGAGGAGGACGGCATCACTCTCTTGGCATTGTTTGAGGGTCTCTGACGGCAGGGGTTCTCCGGTAGCATCGATGGCGGATCCGCCGATCAGCGCTTCGGTGAAGGTAAAACTCAAGTCGAGTTGCTGTCCGACAAGGTTTAAGACGTCTACCGCGATCGCCATAATTTCAGGGCCGATGCCATCGCCGGGAAGAAGAGTTATGCGGTAGTTTTGGGTCATACTATGTTCTCAACAAGTTCTTGCAAATGATTCATCATATCCAAAAACTGTCCCGTTTGAGACAGGGACAATCGCCGCTCATTCTCAGGTCAAATTTCTCCCGGAGTTTTTTCATCCTAAACTGAAAAGGGAGCATCTCGGCTTTGATTGAGTTTGATAAGTGGATTTAAAATGACGATTTTTAAATTTCGGCAAAAAGCATCACAGTTGGTTCAGTTTTGGCAACAGCAATTTAATTCTCAATCCTTGTTATCCTTTCAATCCCTAGTGTTAATTAAGAGGATTTTGTTGTTTTTGTTGTCAACAGGAGTATTTTTTTATATTACCAAAGTGGTCATTCAGGGAGAAACGCGGGATTGGGATTTGAATATCATGCTGGCGATTCAAAAAACCCATACTCCCCTTCTGGACATTCTGATGACAACCTTTTCTCATATCGGGGGACCGCTGATTTTATCAGGAATCTGTGTGGGATTAACGGTCAAATTTTGGCTGCGCAGACAGCGAATTGAAGTGTTTGGCTTGTTGGGGTCGGCTATCGGTGGGGCGCTGCTTAGTCTGTTGATTAAAGCCTCTTTCAATCGCGATCGACCCCAGATATGGGCGATGATTCATGATCATTTGAATACCTCCAGTTATCCCAGTGGTCATGTTATGAATGGGGTGGTGATTTATGGGTTTTGTAGCTATTTGTTAGCCCGGTCTTTTCCCCGATGGCGAGGGATGATTTATTTGGGGACTTTTTTACTGGTGTTCGCGATCGCCTGGAGTCGAATGTATGTCGGCTTGCATTGGCCCACGGATGTTTTAGCTGGATATGCCACTGGGTTTGCTTGGTTGAATGCCTCAATTTTTAGCTTTGAACTCTGCAAACAGCGAGAGGAAAGACGACGGAAACAGGTTTAAGGTTTATTTAAGCTTATTTGACAAAGAGGGTGTTCAAAATTCTTTGGATTTAGGGCAAAATAATTAGATTGTTACTCACACTGACGATTCATGGATTTAGAATATTATCAGCCGCCAGTTAGCGAACTCCTAAGCTTTGGGGATTGTCGGGAGATCCCTTTTGAAACCGATTATATCGAAAAATTTGGATTCACCGAAGAACATATCCCTGACTTAATTCAGATGGCGATCGATCCGGATTTAAACTGGGCATATTCAGACAGCCTAGAAGTATGGGCGCCGATCCATGCTTGGCGATCGCTCGGCCAACTGAGGGCCACAGGGGCACTAAAGCCCTTACTCTCCTTAATGGATGACTTAAAAGACTCGGACTGGTACACCGAGGAATTGCCCTCCGTCCTCGTACAAATGGGCCCGATAATCCTCCCTGAGTTAATCGCTTATTTAGCTAATCCTCATTATAATTCCTTGCAGCGAGCCATTATTACTGAGTCTATAGCCTTAATCGGAAAACAATATCCGGAATTCCGAGATGAATCTGTTAAAATTTTAACCCGGCGGTTAGCCGATTATAAAAGTAATCCGAATGAACTAAATGGCTGGATAGTTTGCTCTTTAATGGATTTAAAAGCGGTAGAATCAGCTTCAGTCATAGAAACCGGATTTGCTGCCGATGCCATCAATCCATTTATTGCGGGAGACTGGAATGAAGTGCAAATTAAATTGGGTTTAAAAACTCGGGAAGAACTTCCTGAACCGGATAATACAATTCATCAAAATTTGCTAGAAGCCATGCATGAATATTCCCAGAACCACCCAGAGACCAATTCTCTTGGGTTTGGAACTGGGTTACCTAAAAATCCGGCCAAGACCCCTCAGAAAAAGAAGAAAAATAAAAACCGCAAATAAACTCTAACAACCCTGAATTATCAAGCCTTCCAAGGTCTAAAATAGGGGAGCAATTGTAGCCCTCGCTGAAATGAGTTTCCTGAACCTCTCAGGGGAGTGGGCAAAAGACCGAGGCCAAGGTTAGGATAGACAGAATAGAAGCAGATCCCTGACACTTGGCAATCCATCCCTGAGTTCTCTGCCTATCTATATCTTTATCCCAATTTTTTGTCCTCAAAATAATTTTATGAAACCCTTAGAACGAATTTCTGATTATCTCTGGGAAATTCCCACCTCCTATAAACCCGGAATGCGCGTTCCTGCGCGAATTTATGCCACAGAACAGCTAATCCGCGAGATGGATGAAGCGGTTGCGGACCAAATCAGCAATGTGGCAACCCTGCCGGGAATTACCCAAAGCGCCTTATGTATGCCGGATGGTCACTTTGGTTATGGATTTCCCATTGGCGGTGTTGCTGCTATGGATATTGCTGAAGGGGGAGTCATTTCTCCCGGAGGGATTGGATTTGATATTAACTGTGGAATGCGTTTATTGGTGACAAACCTCACAGAAAAAGAGGTCAAACCTAAGATTAAAAAATTAATCGATAAGCTGTATGAACGAGTACCCGCAGGTGTGGGGAGTAAAGGGTTTGTAACGGTCTCTCGCAATGAATTTCGCCAAGTGGTCCAAGAGGGGGCCAAGTGGTGTATTAATCAGGGTTATGGATGGGATGAAGATTTAGAATTGACCGAAGAAAATGGCTGTATTGAAGGGGCTTATGCGTCTAAAATTAGTGATAAAGCCATTGATCGCGGGTGCAATCAAATTGGAACTTTAGGGTCGGGGAATCACTATTTAGAAATTCAAGTGGCCCGGCCTGAAAATATTGTGAACAAAGAATTAGCCGAAGCTTTTGGGATTACCATTCCAAATCAAGTGGTAGTAATGTTCCACTGCGGCAGTCGGGGATTTGGACATCAAGTGGCAACGGACTATCTGCAAGTCTTTCTCAAAGTTATGGAATCTAAATATGGGATTAATATTTTAGACCGAGAACTCGCTTGTGCGCCGTTTAATTCTCCCGAAGGGCAGGATTATTTTGCAGCCATGAAATGTGGATTAAATATGTCTTTTGCGAACCGGCAGGTGATTTTACACCGGATTCGTGAGGTCTTTTCCGATGTATTTGGCAAGTCTGCTGAAGCATTAGGAATGCATCAAGTTTATGATGTGTCTCATAATACGGCAAAATTAGAACAGCATATCGTCAATGGCGAAATGCGATCGCTACTGGTCCATCGCAAAGGGTCTACTCGCGCCTTTGGTCCTGGAATGGAAGGTATTCCAGACCGCTATAAACCCTATGGTCAGCCGGTGATTTTAGGCGGCAGTATGGAGACTGGATCCTATCTCTTAGCAGGGGTATCCACCGGGGCTCAAAGTTTCTTTAGTACCGCCCACGGTAGCGGACGGACCATGAGTCGAACCAAAGCCCGAAAACAGTGGAATGGGGAACAATTACAAAAAGATATGCAGAAGCAAGGGATTTACATTAGAACCACTTCCTGGCGGGGTTTAGCGGAGGAAGCAGGCGGCGCTTATAAGGATGTAGATGCGGTGGTTAAAGCCACAGAATTAGCCGGATTAAGTAAGCGAGTAGTTCGCTTAGTTCCGATTGGCAATGTCAAGGGGTAATCACCATGAAAAAACGTACGCCCATTACGGTGATTACCGGACCTTTAGGCAGTGGAAAAACAACCTTGTTGCGATATATTTTGGAAACAGTTCCTCGCAAAATTGCCATTTTAATGAATGAATTTGGTGAAATCGCTATTGATAGCAAAGTTATTGAGGGGAAAAATATTCAGATTGCCGAATTAGGCGGCGGTTGTGTTTGCTGTTCCCTGGCAGGGGAATTTGAGGCGGCGGTTGAGGAAATTATTGAAACGATTAAACCCGATGTCATTGTTGTAGAAACCACCGGAGTTGCGGAACCAGATGCTTTAGTGTTTGACATTCAAGAAACGTTAACTCAAGTGATTTTGGATGGGGTAATTACGACTATTGATGCGGATGGACTCGTCAAATATCCTAATATTGGTCATACTAGCCGCCTGCAAATTGAAGGGGCGGATTTCATTCTGTTAAATAAGGTTGATTTGGTCGATAAGTCACAATTAAGGGAAATTGAGGAAAAGCTAACTGAGATTAATAGCATCGCCCCTATTGTAAAAACTGAACGCTGTCAGGTAGACCCAGATTTGCTATTTGGATTAAATCGCGATCGCATTCAAAAACCACCCCATCACGTTCATCAACTGGAATTTGATTCTTTTAGCTATACCTCTGACCATCTCTTCGATCGTCCCCGGTTTGAATCCTTTGCAGATACCCTAGAATCTGAGGTTTATCGGGCTAAAGGATTCATCCGCTTTGCTGAAGGAAATTATCTGTTTAATTTCGTAGCTGGACGTTGGGAATTGGAACCCTTTGAATGGCAAAAAACCGAGTTAGTCTTTATTGGCAAACAATTAGAGACTCGTCAATCTGAAATCATCCAGCGATTGCAATCCTGTGAGGAATAATCAATGCCTTATGAATTTTTAGAAGATGTGGCAACAGCCGATATTGCTTTTTTGGCCCAAGGGAAAGAGTTGGAAGAGGTTTTTATTGCCGCAGGAAATGCCACGGTTAATGCTATGATTTTTGAGTTGGACACCATTGCACTAACTGACGAGCGTCAGTTCATCTTGAAAAACGATGAATTGGATATGTTGCTGTTTAATTATTTACAAGAATTCCTGTATTATAAAGATAGTGAACAGTTATTGCTACTGGGACAACAGGTAACGATCGCTCAGAAGAATGGAGTCTATCACTTAGAGGCGATCGCGAAAGGAGAAACCCTCGACCCGGACCGCCATGAACAGCGAGTTGATGTCAAAGCAGTCACCTTGCATCAATTTAAACTTGAATCCACCCCAGAGGGATGGATAGCAAGGGTTATCTTGGATATTTAACAGCGGGTTGGAGGAATTAAAATCCTGGACTGCATTTAATTTCAGCCCGCTAAAATTCTCATAAGTCCCTGGATATCCGGTTAAAATTCCTGATTTTACCATCATCTTCTCGTAAGCAAGGAAAGTCAAAAAAACAGACTAACCTAGACTATAACCAGGGATAATGATGCCTCAAAATAAATCGAACGCAACCTCGATAGAACGGCTTTTTTCTATGGGTTGGATGTGTCATCTTACAGAAGATGCAACCTTTGACCCCACCGCATCTGTTACTCGGTCAGAACTGGCCCAAGTTCTGGAAAAAGCCTTTAAATTAGACCAACGTAGTACCGCGAACAATCCTGCTATTTGGGTTCAAGATATGACCGGCGATCGGCCCGATTATTCCGCCATTCAAATTGTCTTAAAAACTAACACAATGACCGTGGATAGTCAAGGCCGATTCTTCCCCGATCGCCCCGTCACTCGCGCGGAAGGATTGGCAATTTTTGCCCAAGCGTATGGAGTATTTCAGCTCTCTGAAGATGCGGTTACCGAACTGTTAAATGAGTATCCAGATGCTGGCGATATCCCAAATTGGGCAAAGCAAGCAATGGCAACAGCGATACAAGAAGGATTTGTCAATACCAATAGCAATCCCG
>CBFGOM010000245.1:0-8153 GCA_965650385.1 uncultured Oscillatoriaceae bacterium | reverse complement strand
ATCGCCAAAACATACAAGGGGCAAGCCTTTTGAGCTTCTTGTCACCCCTTCAGGGCGCAAATATTTCCAGATTCATTATTACTTAAAACCCTTTTGCTGCAAGGGTTATGCCGGTTGCTCAACTTCGGTTTAATTCCACTCACCTACTTATCACCACATGACAACGCCCATGCAGACCAATCGCCGAAAGCTGATCGGTTATGAAGCAGAGGTTATGTATGGCGGGTGATGGGCAACGTTAGCTAACTATTTTTTTAATTTCAAAAATGTATTTTTGAGTCACACCAAGGCACTCTCTCTTTATCCTTGCAACAATGTTTCCCAGTGGAATGGGTGGACGTTGTATCATGACAAGCCGAAGTCCTAGGGATAGCATCTGGATTTGCCCAGAAGCAAGTCGGTAGATGCGATCGACACCTGGTGACGAAATGGACAAAACGTATCGCGATGGCATCCAGAGACAGCCCATGCTGGATTCCCCAGGATGCGGTAAGTCCAGCCCGGGCATAGGCGATCGCTTTCCCCAGTCATCCAGGCTCCACCAGTTAAATCAAGAGCAAGAGTCCTTTGCCCGAAGCCTCAATTAGACCTATCCGATGGGTGACAACTTAAGGCTAGAGTGTAATTTTCAAGCCAGTTTCGACAGGAGTTTGATGGAATGAGTCGTCTTCGCAAAAACAATCCAGATCATACTCGCCGTCACAATATCCCTCTTTTGTCACTCAAGGAAAACCCTTGTCTTGCCTGACTTCTATAACTCTTACAGGGTCAGCGCTCACGACTGTTTTTCCTAATAAAAACTCAAAAATATAGCCAAATCCGCTCAGATCTTTCCTGATAGAGGAGCTGGCGATTATATTGGCATTGTGCCAAAATACTTGCACAATCAGCAGCCTGGGTTCGGGGCGCTTTGAGGGGGAGAGGGGGTCCTTAAAGGAGTAGGTTTTTTACAAAGTATCCTGCCCCCGCTTATCTTTGTCGTTATGTCTTAAAATTAGACAGTAATCACGGGAAAGAGAGGAGAAAGCAATGGATGGTAAGTGTCTTTGCGGTGCAATAACTGTCACAACACCCGATAAAAAAAGCATAGATGCCTGTCATTGCGGAATGTGTCGGCGATGGGGTGGTGGACCCGCATTAGGTGTAGCTTGTGGATCAGATGTGCAGATAGACAACGTTGATAAACTGAAAGTGTATAAGTCTTCCGAATGGGCCGAAAGAGCTTTTTGTGGTGAATGCGGTACGCATATTTTTTACAGATTATTGCCTACCAATCAATATTTTATCCCAGCAGGTCTTTTTCAAAATGGAATTGAGTTTGAATTCAAGGAGCAAATCTTTATAGACATGAAACCTAGTTACTATGAATTTGCTAATCAAACTTTGAACCTGACAGAAGCAGAAGTCTTCGCCAAATTTGCGTTAAGTGAAAATATTGAAGGCACATAACAAATCACTGCACCTGACCCTATGTTAATCCATCCATGATATCCCTCTTTTGTCATTGTCGGAGATAGCGATTGCCGTATCCCTTATCAGAAGAGAACTAAGCGGATCTGATTATATTTTTGAGTTTTTATTAGGAAAACCCGTCGTGATCGCTGACCTTGTAAGAGTTATAGAATTCAGTGAAGACAAGCTGAGAGGGTGACAACGGAGGTCAAACCCAGACGGGGCAATTGTTTGAGATAATGAAGAAGTCGTCAAAAAGCGGGTGGCCCTTGGAGCCACCCTAACCAAAAATGTTAAAGACATTATACCACTCGATATTACGAATTCCTTTTGGAAACAACGATGAGTATCTGCATCGAAGCAAACAAAAACAATTGCTCCAATCGCACTAGAACTGTCGGTTACCAAATTAAATATCGTCTTAACAAATTAATGTCGCCAAAACTTATAGCCTGAATCTCTATGTGTATAAAGGTTTAGGCTATTTTTACACTTCTGAGTGACTCCAAACATGGCTTAACAAATTAAATGTCCTCTTTTGTAGTTTTAATAAATTAGATGTCGTTTCTTGTAAGCTGTGCGGCAACTAGGGAATCAGAAATCAGATAACTGTCGGAACCGTGGGAGAATCACCGACAATCTGATTGATGGCTGGGCGACCTTAATTTGTTAACGATTGGTTTTTGAGGCTCGACGACATTAGTTTGTTAAACTCCGCCTTCGACGACACTAATTTGTTAACCGCAACAAATAATTTGTTAAATGACACGTCTCTCTGTGGACTCGCCTCTACAAATTAGATGCGCTATTTTAGGGGAATCGCGATCGCAAATTCTGTCCCCTGGCCTTTTTCCGAAAAACACTCCAAAGTTCCGCCATGTTTTTCTACCACAATAGAATGCGAAATTGACAACCCCAAACCCGTTCCTTTCCCCACGACTTTTGTCGTAAAGAAAGGTTCAAATAAACGCTGTCGCACTGACGAGGGAATGCCAGGGCCATTATCTTTAATCCGAATCACCACCCAATTTTTCTTGAAATCCATTTCAGTGCGAATAATAATTGTATTAGGATTGGCTTTAATTTCTTCAAAAGACCATCCTACATTATACTCTTCTAGCGCATCAATGGAATTAGCAAGAATATTCATAAACACCTGATTGAGTTGTCCGGGATAGCAGTTGACAATGGGCAAATCCCCGTATTCTTTGATAATTTTAATGTCGGGGCGTTTTTCGTTGGCTTTGAGCCGGTGTTTCAAAATCATCAACGTGCTATCGATCCCTTCATGCAGGTTGAAAGCAACCTTATGAGTCGAATCCGATCGCGAGAATGTTCTCATCGACGCGCTAATCTGGCGGATGCGATCGGTTCCCTCTTTCATCGCTGAAAGAATTTGCGAGAAATCGTCAATCAGATACTCTAACTGAATATCTTCTGCATGGCGGGAAATTTCCTCCCCCGGTTCGGGAAATTGCCGCTGATAAAGGTGCAAGTGTTCGAGCAGGCTTTGAAGATATTCTCCGGCGTAGACTATATTACCCGAGATAAAGCCAATAGGATTATTAATTTCGTGAGCCACCCCAGCAGCTAGTTGACCGAGACTCGACATTTTTTCGCTCTGAACGACTTGGAGTTGTGCTTCTTGAAGTTTTTGAATAAATTCTTGTAAAGCGTTGTTAGAGACTTGCAAATCCTGGTAAAGAGTGGCATTTTCTAGAGAGATGGCGGCTTGAGAAGTGAGAATACTTAAGACTTCCAGACGATCGCGCGTAAAAGCTCCCGTCGTCAGATTATTTTCCAAGTAAAGAACCCCGACGAGTTTGCCTTGATTGACGAGGGGAGTACACAATAAACTTTTAATTTGGAATTGGATAATATAAGGATCTGCCCCAAAGTTTTTGTCATCCGTAGCATCCTCAAGTAACAGACTTGATTGAGTGCGCCAAACATAGTTTATAGGAGCCTGTGGAATTTCCTGACTGTCGCCGAAGGGAAGCGAGCGCAGCACCGTTTTTTGGGAAGTGTTGCTGAGGGCGATCGCGGCGAGTTCCAAATTCTCAGCCTTGAGTAAAATAATCGCGGCTTTTTCCGCCCCAGAATTCTCCAGCACTAACTGCATCAAGGTTGAGAGCAACTGCTCAATTTCGAGAACCCCAGAGACAGCTTGAGAAGCTTTAATCACCGACGACATATCTAGAATGGCGGAAACACTTGTACTCGTGTGAGTCACCGTTCCATTTGTAATCTGAGCAATCGTCGCGGCGCTGCTGGAATTGAGGCTGATATTTTCGCGAGATAGGATGGGAACCAGTAATTGAGGATAGCGTTTTTCCAAGTCTTCAACTTTAGCTTTCGCACCCCAGCGAGCATAAGCGTAGTAAGCTTCTATCATATAGACAGCAGCGATTTTATCTTTGCCCCAGTCCAGATAAAGTTTAGCAGCGAGTTCGTTTGCCAGGGCTTCTTCTTGGATGTATTCGTATTTTTTGGCGAGGGCGATCGCGCGATCGTAAGGGTCTATTGCTTCTCCATAAGACCCTTGAACCCGACTCAATTCTGCCTGAACCAGCTCAAATTTATGTAAATAATTCATGGGGGCATAATTCGCCCAGTTTTTCATTTTTTCCTGATTCGCTGCCACGCGAGCGAGCAAAAGCGTTCGCTCGCTCGCTGGGATCTCAGAAAACACCGCCAGCCGAGCTAAAGAATCGTAAAAATAGAAGAGCGGCAAAAATATCGTCCCCGTTACGCCTCCTAGATAACTTTCTGCCTTGGCTGCATTTTCCACAGCTTGGCGCGACTCGCCAAACAGATAGCAGAGAATCATCTTATTAAAATATAAATAGCACAATGCCGTGACATCATTTTCTTTTTGATGAAGGAGCAGTCCAGTTTCCTCATCATAAATTTCACCCATTAAACGCCAAGACTCTTGAGTTTGCCCCATTAAACTCGAAACAGCTTGCCAGAAAATACGATGATAATTAAGAGCGGTTTTTTGCTTAATTTTAGCAATAAAATCACTAAAAATTGCCATTTCCTGTTCGAGTTCGCCCAAATTTTTACCCGTGAAATACAAATGGTGGCAGAGTTTGTGAGCGGCTAAGCCAGCAAATTCTAAATCTCCCGTTTCCAGTCCGCTATAGTAGGCCGATCGCAAAGGATTTAAGGTCTCTCTAAAATGCTGTTTCCAATGGATGATATTGCCATTTACCGCAAACAAGGTCTTCGCTTTAAATTTTTTGGCATCGCTTCTACCCGCCACACTTAAAGCAAGTTGACCGAATTGAAAACCGGCCTCAATATCTCCAACGATCGCACACATAATTAGCCCAAAACAGGCATACGCAAAGGAAGACTCAGCCACATTGCCATATTGAATCGATAAATTAACCTGTTTAAATACAATCAGCGGCATCAATTCCGGCACCGCTTGATAGGCAGCCGAAATCACACTGGCTAAAATAGACATGGCTGCTTTATTGTCAGCATCCGTCATGTCCGGCAAATCTTTTAAATCCTCAATGCGTTTCCCGGTCAAATTTGACAGGGTTTCTCCCAGTCCCAAATGAATGTCTGACGGGTTCGGCGATTCTGGAAAGCTTACGCTCAATAACTTTAGAACTTGCAGCGCTATTTTTATCGCTTCTTTGAGCTTGTTCTGGGTTGTACAAGCTTGGATTTTAACCTCATAAACCTTCACCTTATCTAGCATTTCGATCGCTTGTTGCAACACCTCATCTGCTAAGCGTTCCATCTCATCAAAGTTCCCGCCTAGATAGTTTGCCTCTACCGCTGCCACAGATAGCGCTAATGTTAGCTCGTATTGCGTTTGCCAGCTAGAATCTGCAATAAGTTCCAGCCCAATATTCAAATACCCAATTGCAGCGGCATAGGCAGTAGACTCTCTGGCTTTCTCTGCAGCGATTAGATTTAACTGAGCGAGTTCATCCCGCTCGGTGCGATCGCGAATTAAGCTCACTCCCACATTCAATTGATTGACAATTTCAAAAATATTATCTTCCCGTTGTTCAGCCGGCGTATTGCTTAATAGCAATTTGCCAATTTTTAGGTGAGTTGACTGTTTCCGATCGGAGGGAATCAGAAAATAAGCGGCTTGCTGAACGCGATCGTGGAGAAATTTATACTTTGGTAATGGGGTATTAGGGATTGGGGATTGGGAATTATTCTCTTTCCCCAGTCCCCAATCCCCAGTCGCCAGTTCCTCTTGATTGGTAAAAAATTTGTAAACTTCGCTGATTGGCAGCACTAACCCTTCCTGCAACGCCCTCCACAGCTCAACCGCTGTTTCCGAGAGGGATTTCTCGCACACCAGTGCTAGGGTCGCTAAATCAAATTGACTGCCGACACAAGCGGCTAGTTTCAAGACTTCCCGCGTATTAACCGGCAGCTTTTGCAATTGAAGTGCCATAAACTCAACTACATCATCCGTTACAGCCAGCGCTTTTACCTCGGCGATATTGCACTGCCAATACCCGCGATCGAAGTCAAATAAAATTAGGCCATCTTCGTGCAGAGATTTGAGGAATTGATTGGTAAAGAAGGGGTTGCCTTTGGTTTTTTGAAGCACCAGTTTCGTCAGAGGGACTGCTACTTCAAGGGGACAACTCAACGTGTCGGCAATCAAGCGATTTAGGGAGGGTAGAGCGAGAGAAGCGAGGGTAATTTGATTGATTGTCGCATTAGTTTTGCGAATTTCCTCTAAGCTCAGCATCAGGGGATGAGCGGGGCTAACTTCGTTATCGCGATAGGCTCCAATAAGTAACAGATACTTATTATCTGTATCGCTCATCAGTAATTGGATTAAATTCAACGAAGCAGAATCGGCCCATTGCAAGTCATCGAGGAAGATAACTAAGGGATGTTCGGCTTGAGTAAAGACTCGAATAAATTTGCCCAGGAGTAGATTGAAGCGATTTTGAGCCGCCGTTGAGGAAAGTTCTGTGACGGGAAGCTGCTTGCCAATAATTAATTCGACTTCTGGGATGACATCGACGATAACCCGCCCATTTTCACCCACCGCTTCTAGAATTTTGGCTTGCCATTGAGTCACTTGTGCCGCACTTTCATTTAGCAATTGTCGCATCAAATCTCGGAATGCTTGCACAAATGCCGAGAAGGGAATATTGCGCTTGAATTGGTCAAATTTTCCCGTTATAAAGTAGCCCCTCTGCCGCACAATGGGTTTGTGGACTTCCTGAACCACGGCAGTTTTACCAATCCCCGAAAAGCCAGCCACTAGCATCATTTCAGTGGTTCCTTGGCGGGGGGATTTTTCTTGTGAGGTTGTCTGTTTTATGGCAGGATTAGCATCCAACCCCCCTACGCGGTCAAAAGCGGCTAATAGGGCGGCGACTTCGGCTTCTCTCCCATAGAGTTTTTCAGGAATGAAGAAGCGATCGCTAATGTCTCGCTTTCCTAAAAAAAACTGGGCAATACTGCCGTTAGATTGCCATTGCTGCCAACAATTTTCTAAATCGTGTCTGAGTCCAAAGGCACTTTGATATCTGTTTTCAGCCGTTTTTGCCATCAATTTGACAATAATGTCATTCACCATTTGGGGAATGGCTGGATTCACTTCAATGGGGGGAGTGGGTTTCCGGGCAATGTGGCAGTGGACTAACTCCATCGGCTCGTTAGAATGGAAAGGGAGTTTTCCAGTTAGTAATTCGTAGAAAGTGACTCCAAGAGAATAGAAATCCGTGCGGTAGTCGATCGCCCGATTCATGCGACCCGTCTGTTCCGGTGACATATAAGCGAGCGTCCCTTCTAGCACGTTCGGACTTTGAATCTCTTGGTTTTCTCTGGGTAAAAGAGAGGCGATGCTGAAGTCAATCAAGAATACTTGCTTTGTTTGCGGGTTAATAATGATATTATGAGGTTTAATATCTTTATGAATAATCCGGTTAAGATAAAGTCCTTCTAGGGTAAGAGCGATCGCGATCGCGATTTTGAAAAATTCATCTAAAGGCGGCTGGCGATCACGATACTCTGTCAGGGCCACCCCGCCCGTATCTTCCATCACCAAGGCTAACCCATTGCGGTAATTTTCCAAGCACAACGGTTTGATAATTCCTGGTAGTTCGAGATTTTTAGTAATCGCGTACTGATTCCGGAACCGCACCAGTTCCGAAAAACTGGGATACTCAGCTTTGAGCAGTTTGATGATGACAGGTTTTTGCTCTGATAAAGAAACCGCTCGATAAACTTGAGTTTTTGCTCCGTCGTAGATTTGTTCTTGAATCTCGTATCCAGAAATCGCGATCGGATTAGGGGTTTGCATAGTTGGGGCTCGTATAAGAAAATGACTTACAGCTATTTTATAATATTATTAAGGAAGTTAATAATAATCGTATAATTTGTAATGTATTTTCCTAATTTCTTATGTCTGAACCTTCACTCACTGTCAGCGTCAAGTTATTTGCTGCCTATCAAGAAGCTTGTGGCGTGCCGGAACTGGTATTAGAATTTCCCACGGGAACCCCAGTCGCCGCCGTGCGCGATCGCCTGATCGCCCAGCATCCAGAACTCGCTCGCTGGCGCGACTTGACCCGCTTCGGCATTAATCTCGAATTTGTCGAGCCCGATATCACTTTACAAAATGACGATGAAGTGGTATTGATTCCCCCCCGTCAGCGGCGGCTAAGCCGCGCATACCAGGTTCCGTGCTTGGCGTT
>CBFGOM010000244.1:0-8220 GCA_965650385.1 uncultured Oscillatoriaceae bacterium | reverse complement strand
GGAATGCTTGCGCCCTCCTCCTCCTATAGAGGGCGCAAGCATTTACTCCGACAAATACACCAATTCAGGGCTAGTTTTTATAAACCTGTCACAACCGAATTCCGTATTATTCCCTTGAACCCATGAACGCATCTAAATCGGGGCAAGTGCGCCCCTTCAAACCGACTCACTGGCCGATCGCCCAACTACCTGGGGTCAGTTCCCCGGACCAAAATTTGCTGGAAAGTTGCGGGATTACCAATACTGGGGAACTGCTGCGCCGGGGGAAAACCTCTGAGCAACGGCAGGCGATCGCCAGCGAGTTAGGCATTCATCTTCAATATGTGAATAAATGGGTTGCAATGGCAGAACTTGCCTCAATTCCAAGTGTCGGCTGTCAATATTGTGGATTATTGCTACACGCCGGAATTGCTTCGATCGCCCAATTAGCTGACTTACCCATTCACCGATTGCATCAACAACTTTTAAGGGTCCAAGTTGCCAATCTCCAACGCCGGGACCTTTGTCCCCCCGTGGATGAAGTGACACGATGGATTCAACAGGCGCGGACTTTGACCAAGGGATGAATGGGGGAGGATTACTCGTTTTGCGGTGGCGCTAACACCCCATGCAAGAAGATATCTGCCAATCCTTCCGCCATTTCCTGCATTGCTTTGGGAGAGGAATCGTTTTCTAGGAGGGTTTGTTGACTGAATCCTGCCACAGCAAACATTCCCAGAAACACATGAGCCACAAGGCGAGGATTCATGGGACGATAAATACCGCGTTCCATTGCGGTTTCAAAGAATGCCTCCGCGACATCGGTCATTTTGGAAATCACTTCTGCTTGGATGCGATCGCGTAACTCCGGGTGAAACTGCGCCTCCAGGAAGCAAACCCGCATCAAATCCGCATTCTTGTGAATATTCAACATTCGCCGCCGCATCACCTGCGCCACTGCCTGATAACTACCCATTTCGCTGAGTTCCGTGAGTAGATCCGTGAGGATTTCGATCCATCCCTCCGTTGCCAACTCTACCAAAATTGCTTTTTTATTGGCAAAATGACGGAATAGGGTGCCCTCAGCTACATTAGCAGCTTGAGCGAGGTCCCTTGTAGTGGTTCCGTTGTAACCCTTTTGGGCAAATAACCGTTGTGCCGCATTTAAAATCCGGGTGCGCGTATCGGTTTCAGCAGGTTGGGAGCGAGTAAATATATTCATCGTTAATAGAAAATAGTGCTGTGGGAAATCACATCAGTAGCGTTTTTTTCTAACCCCGGAGGACTCAACGAACCCAAATCAAACAGAGGAATAACCGCCCTTGCATCTCTTAAAATGGCTGACCCTCAATCGAGGAGTCAACCCCAGACTGATGAATCAAAATCACCGCTTTTTTTTATTGGCTATGTCAATCTCTAGGTTTCCGATGGCGATCGCAAAATGGGGAAAATCCCGGTGGACTGGGAACGAGTCCCACTCCCGACACTTCATGATCGCCCTTTTGGTCACGCTTCTGCTATGGTCCGGGATTTCATTAAACCCCGCACTAGGGCGAGAGCAAGTCTCCCCCGCTACCACTCAATCAATCCAGCCTTATTTAGACCGGGTTGCCGAGAAAATCAGCGAGTTTACCCTGGATAATGGGCTCAAGTTTATCGTTTTAGAACGACATACCGCCCCGGTTGTTTCATTTCTAACATACGCTGATGTCGGGGGTACCAACGAACCGGAAGGTAAAACGGGTGTTGCCCACTTTTTAGAGCATTTAGCCTTTAAAGGGACTCAGCGAATTGGGACCCGAAACTATCCAGCGGAAGAAGAGTTACTCGACAAACTCGATCGCCTGGACGCTCAAATTAGAACTGCTACTGCCGCTGGAAAAACTGCCGAAGCTCAACGGTTACAAGCCGAATTTGACAAAACCGAGGCGGCAGCCGCTGAGTTGGTGGTTCAGAACGAAATGGGACAAATTGTCGAACAATCCGGCGGCGTTGGACTCAATGCTACCACGTCTGCTGATGCCACTCGCTATTTCTATAGCTTTCCTTCCAATAAGTTAGAACTGTGGATGTCTTTAGAGTCTGAGCGTTTCCTAGAACCCGTTTTTCGAGAATTCTATCGGGAAAAGCAGGTGATTCTCGAAGAGCGAAGAATGCGCACGGATAACTCCCCCATTGGCAAAATGATTGAGGAATTTCTGCAAACTGCCTTTGTGGAGCATCCCTATCGCCAACCTGTGATCGGCTATCCCGAGGATTTAGTTAATCTCCGCCGTGAGGATGTCCAAGAGTTTTTTGAGACTTATTACGTTCCCAACAATTTGACGATCGCCGTTGTGGGAGATGTGGACCCGGAGAATGTCCGGCGATTGGCTGAAATTTATTTTGGTCGTTACTCAGCGGGTCCGACACCGCCCAAAGTCAATAAAACCGAACCTCCCCAAACGGAACCGAGACAGGTTGTCGTCCGCTTCCCCTCTGAACCTTGGTATTTGGAAGGATATCACCGTCCTGGTATCGATCATCCTGATAATGTTGTCTATGAATTGTTAGCTCAAATCCTGAGTTCAGGTCGGACTTCTCGTCTCTATAAATCCCTCGTAGAACAGCAACAAGTCGCCCTGACTGCTCAGGGTTTGAATGGATTTCCAGGACAGAAATATCCTAATTTGATGCTATTTTATGGCCTAACTGCACCCGGTCATACCGTAGAAGAAGTCGCGGCTGGATTGAAAGAACAAATCAATCGGTTGACGGTAGAGGAAGTTTCGATTGAGGAGTTAGAGCGGGTAAAAACCCAAGCCAAAGCAGAGGTGTTGCGATCGCTGGCTTCTAATCAAGGAATGGCGAGTTTGTTAGTAGAATATCAGGTTAAAACCGGCGATTGGCGTAATTTGTTACAAGAGCTAGAGCAAATTGCCGCAGTCACGCCGAAAGATATTTTACGCGTCTCTCGTGAGACATTCCGACCCGAAAATCGGACCGTAGGACTGCTGCTGCCCGAGGAAGAATCGTAATGAGTTATAGAATGGTTACATCTAAGAATCGACCCCAAAAATATTGGATTCTGCTGTTAGTTTTGCCGGTCATCTGGTTGCTGTTTAATACGCTGAAAGTCACCGCAGAATCGGCGAAACATTATACGGATTTGGAGTTTCCACCGGCTCCGGAAATTGTATTACCGCCTTTTGATCGCTTTGAGCTAGAGAATGGTATGGTGGTGTATTTAATGCAGGACCGGGAATTGCCTTTAATCTCGGGCACGGCTTTAATTCGCACCGGCGATCGCTTGGAACCAGCGAATCAAACTGGACTCGGCCAAATTTTGGGTCAAGTATTACGAACGGGGGGAACAACATTACATTCCCCGGATGAATTAAATGAGTTACTAGAACGGCGCGCAGCTTCGGTAGAAACCGTGGTGGATACCACCTCAGCATCGGCGAGTTTTAGTGCCTTAAGTCAGGATTTGGATGAAGTGTTTGGACTATTTGCGGAAGTGCTCCGAACTCCTGCATTTGCACCGGAGCAAATTGAGTTAGCAAAACGCCAACAATCCGGGGCGATCGCCCGTCGGAATGATTCCCCTAGTGCGATCGCCTCTCGGGAATTCCAAAAGCTGATTTATGGGGAAAGTAGCCCTTATGCTCGCACGATTGAATATCAAACGTTGGACAATATTTCCCGGTCCGATGTGGTCAAATTTTATGAGCGCTATTTCCATCCAAATAACATCATTTTGGGCATTGTAGGCGATTTTGAAACCGCTGAAATGCGCTCGCTCATTGAGCAGAAATTGGGGGACTGGAAACCCAATAAAACCCTCAGTCAAACTATTCCGGAGTTATCCCCAACGGCTCAAGCAAAACAAGGGGGAGTCTTTTTTGTGGAACGCCCTCAATTAACCCAAAGTACAATTCAAATCGGCCATTTGGGGGGGGAATTAAGTAGTCCTGATTATCCGGCATTGTCCGTTCTCAATGGGGTTTTGAATGGATTTGGGGGACGGTTATTTAATCAGGTGCGATCGCGCGAAGGATTAGCCTATTCCGTGTATGGCGTCTGGAGTCCCCGCTATGATTATCCAGGGATGTTTATTGCTGGAGGACAAACGCGATCGGAGGCAACAGTGCCCTTTATTCAGTCCGTTTTTCGCGAAATCGAACGCATTCGCACGGAACCAATTACGGCTGAAGAGCTAAAATATGCTCAAGATACCACCCTCAATTCCTTTATCTTCAATTTCGCTGACCCGAGTCAAACCTTGTCCCGGTTAATGCGATATGAATATTATGGATATCCCGAGGATTTTATCTTCCAATATCGGCGTGGTGTCGAAGAAACTACCATTGAAGATGTGCAGCGAGTCGCCCAAAAATACTTGAACCCGGATCAATTAATCACCTTAGTCGTGGGGAACCCGACAGAGATTAACCCTCCATTAAGTAGTTTGACTCCTAATACTACAGTGACTTCCATTGATGTTACCATTCCCGAACCTTCCAGAAGTTAATTCCGGATTAAGAGTGGCGATAATATGAGGGATTCTCCTGAATCCCTTCCCGGAATCAGAAACGACTAAAGTCGCTTCTGATTCCGAAGCTATAAGAATAGACTTCTTGCAAAATTCTAAACAGCCGATTGGTGTTAATCAGAGGGGTAGAGGAATCAATCCTTTTTTTGCAAGAGGTCTAATAACAACCGAAACGGAATCAGATATTCACAAATCTATAAAACCTAGCCTATTGAAGACACTTGCCTCAAGAGGAATTTTTCAGAATTTTCTATGCACATTAGACCATTATTTTTGAGGTTTTGCAGTAAAAAATCAAGACATTTATTCTTATTTTTCGCTATAGTTTTATGCCCCATTCTAACTCGTCAAGCAGTCTCCCTCCAGTCCCCTAATTGTATCGCGAAGATTCAATCATCAGAAGAAAACAGGGACTCGTCAAAAAAATGGCATTTTGGCACTTTTTTCCTAGGCTTTCTATTTAGGATAGAGTGAACCCCATTATAAGAGTCGGAGGAAACGGGCAATGTTATCCCCAAAACCTCAGCATTGCACCCCATCTACCTTGAAACGAGGAATACAGGTGTTGTTAATCCTGACACCCTGGATTGCGATTAGTGCGATCGCCCCCTCCCCCGCTGTAGCAGCTACCTTTGCTCGTTCTGAAGGAGTTTTGCAATTTACTAACTTTAATTATCATCCCTATTTCACGGATTCCTTTGCTGGAACTAATTCATTAGCACTCATCAAAGAAGAGGCATCCGTAGCTTCTATGAGTCATGCCTCAGCCAGCTTATTCAATCAGCCTTATTATGCACCCTTTGGTAATTTATTATCATCCAGTCTCGCCTTGGGTACCGGACATGATTATCAAGGACTCTCCCAAAGCCATGCCCAAATCATTGGGCATTTTTTAATCGGACAACCGGACTATTTTTCTTTTGATTTTGGTGGGTTTTTAAATAGTGCGACTTACGGCAATTATCCTAAATTTGCTCAAGCCTCGGGAAGTCTATCTTTTGCCTTGCTGGAGACTACTCAATCCTCCCAAATCAACCTGTTGGATTATTTTACCTTATCTGGACAATCTTCGAGTGTATTAGATAATAATTTTATCAGCTATCACTATAGCGATCGCATTCAAGCAACTGTTAACTCTCACACTGAATTCAATTTAACTCAAAGTTTGGCTCAACTCTCAGTTAGTGGATCATTAAACCGTTATTTTGAAAACCCTACTCATCTCACTTTAATTGCTATCAATGCTCAACAAGCTGAAGTCAAGGTCCCTGAACCGAATTTTACCCTGTCTTTAATCTTATTTGGATTATTTTTGACCCTTAAGATGAAGCCTAAGCAGTCAATCAAATAATAGAGTTGTTGCAAGCTTTTAAAAAGCCGCCCTTAATCAGGAAACCTAATTGAAAACAGCTTAATTATTGAATGAATGATTACACGAAATTAGGGTGTCAAAGGTTTATAGAAACCCCCAGCATCAAGCCTGGGGCGTTTGCGGACAAAACCCGCCTACGTGGTGTTAGAGGGAAAACAGACTTTTGATAGTTGGAGTGGATATTAAACCTATTTTGGGCAATTGAAACAATATTTTTAAGTTGATTTTGAAAATATTGTTTCAATTGCTAAACTTTTTGTATAAATTAATCAGCAAAGTGCCAAATCGCCTACTTAGCATCTGAAAAATGCCAAAATGGCTATTAAATTTTCCCCAATGTTTTACGATTATTAGTACAAACTTAATACTTGATTTGGAGTGCAACTCATCATGAAACATCCATTTAGTTTAATAGGGAATCAAAACAGGGACCAAGAAATTGATTTTAAAGAATTAATTACCGATGAAGAAGCCGGGAATATCACAGGGGGAATGATGACTTTACCCATTCAACGTCCTGGGATTCCTATTCGGTGTTATGTTCCCACCCCTTATCCTTATTGCCCTCAACCCATTCCTTTTCCATTACCCAAGCCCTATATACCCTTCCCAATTTGTTCTCCTAATCCTTCTGTAGTGACGACGCTGGCATTAGGTGAAGAAGGAGGAAGTTCTTACTTCTGTTAAGAGAAATAACAGGAAATAATCAATTCATAAAGCAGCACAGGTTTAAACCTTGTGCTGCTTTATGAATTTGCTAAACTTGGGTTAAAAGATGAATGATTTGTTTAGTAATTGGATAGCCGGTTTGGTTTTCAAAATGGATAAACATTGGACTCGGATTTGCTTCTAAAAAAATATATTCTCCTGTGGGTCTCAATCGCCAATCTATCGCAGTCCATTCCATCATAAAATTCCGTGCGATCGCCCTCGATTGTTGGGCTACAGAGAGAGGGGTATCTATCGGAATAATCTGTGCTTTAATATCCTCTCGAAAGTCTAAAGCAGGGCTGCGAATTTCAGCAGAATAAACGGCATCTCCAATCACATAAGTGCGGATATTAGTGCCGGGAATATATTCTTGAATTGTGACAGGAGAAATACAAAATACCTGATCGAGTCGTTCCCGTTCAAGATGTGCAGAGGTGACAAACTCAGTAGTTGCACCCCCATAGACGGGTTTAAAAATGAACTTTTTTCTTGTTCTCGCTAAATCAATCATTTTCTGAGTATCATTGCCAATGAGGGTCAGGGGAATGGGGATACCCAGTTGTTTTGCGAGAGTCAGTTGCCGGGGCTTTTCTTTATGAAATTGGTAAGCTTGCCAGGAATTAATCCATCGCGCTGGACAAAGTTGAATGAGCGATCGCAGAAGACTCATAGTATCAACCCAGGCCATTTTTTGCTGAATAGCGTCTTGAAGATTAGGGACATAAACTTCCCCCAAAGCTCGCCAAAAAACGCTTTTTATTTCTTTTAAGTTTAATGATATATCTCCGGGAAGGGTCAAATATCCAACCTCTATATCCGGTCGCCATGACATTTTGACTTGAGTGGGAAATAAGCGCGTGTCTAAATAATTTACAGTAGCTCCGCTTTGAGATAAGGCTTTATATAAATGGGCTGCATGAAGGTCATCTGACTGTCCTAAAATTAAAATTTTCATCACTATTTTCCCTCAAATTAGGGTGAATTATGGAGAAGATAGGTTAATTCACTCGTGAGCCACTGGCTAAAAATTTGATTCTGAAGTTCTTGTTGCAACTCAGGGGTTAATTCTGCACAAATGACCTCTTCAACTAGAAAGAGATGATAACCGGCTTCAGTTTTTACGGGACCTCCTAGTTCTCCGACTGGGGTCCGAAATACATGGGCGGCTAGTTCAGGAATTAACTGCGATCGGGTAACTGTTCCTTCATATCCACAAACCATCCTTCGCCTTGCATCAATATCATAAAGATGCGCTGCATGATAGAAACTAATTTCACGTTCCTCGATTTCATAAAAAAGTTCAAAGGCAACTTTTTCATAAGGAACAATAATTTGATAAAGCAAAATTTTTTCAAAATTAATTTTATTTTCTGCAAACAATTTATTGACTTGCTTAGAAAATAGCGCATTTGCTAACTTTTGCGCCAGGAGGCGATCGCGAATGCCCGATTCCCAATCTTCAGTAGAAATCATGCAATCCTCTAACCATGCTAAGGTATCGGCTGCTTTTTCCAGTCGATTTTTCACCCGAAACTGTTCGGCTTCAATTTGAATTTCTTCCGGAGTAACCTCAATACCACGTTCCTTTGCGCTCCTTTCGATAATTTGTTCCTTATGAAAAAGT
>CBFGOM010000243.1:0-8243 GCA_965650385.1 uncultured Oscillatoriaceae bacterium | reverse complement strand
GAAGTGAGATTTTTCAATTTATGGTTAAGGTCACGAGTGATTTTCCGTTTTTCTTGACCATCGGTTATGGTAAACACACCCAAAAGGTTTAACCCTAGAAAAATCTCGGGAAAAGACTACGGATGGGGTGTATTGGACACTAGAATCGAAAAATGCTTCTTGAGGGAGATCGCTTAATTTCTGTTATGACTGTATCGTACAAAAACAATTCTTGATATGATATCGCGTGTTATTGGCGTGGTGTGGTGTGTAAGGAGCTTACAATGCACAATTCTATCGATCTAAGTGGCAAACCCTTTCATTTCATCGGCATCGGTGGAATCGGAATGTCAGCGCTTGCCTATATTTTAGCAAAGCGGCAGGTCCCGGTATTTGGATCCGATATTCGGTCGAGCCATATCACTCAGCGCTTACAAGAAAATGGAGCGCAAATTTTTTGGCGTCAAGATGCCAGCAACCTGGATTTTTATCGACAAAAGAGCACATCCACCGATGAAGCGGCAGTGTTGAATTCAGCAAACGGAGAGGGGTCCGGCGGTTTACCTGCGATCGCACCGAAACCGGTAAGATTAGCCGCCAACGGCATCCCCTCCCCCGTGGATTTGCCGCAAGTGATTTGCTCAACGGCGATCGATGGAGCCAATAGCGAATATCAAGCCGCCTTAGACTTGGGCTGTCCAATCTTTCACCGCTCAGACTTACTCGCTGCTTTAATCGCTGAATATCAAAGCATTGCGGTAGCGGGAACCCACGGGAAGACTACAACTAGCTCAATGCTGGCTTATCTGATCTTAAATGCGGGTTTAGACCCCACCATTGTGGTGGGGGGAGAAGTCAAAGCCTGGGAAGGGAACGCAAGGCTGGGAGAAGGCCCCTATCTAGTGGCAGAAGCGGACGAATCCGATGGGTCCCTCGCCAAACTCTCGGCAAAAATTGGCGTGGTGACGAACATTGAGCTGGACCATCCGGACCATTACGAGAGCTTGGATCAAGTCATCGAGATTTTTGAAACTTTTAAAGAGCGCTGCACCGATTTAGTGGGATGCATCGACTGCCCAACCGTGCGCGATCGCATTCAACCCAGCATCTCCTACAGCCTCAACCTTGATTCCGGGGCCGATTACACCGTAGACTGTATCGCTTATAGAGCCGACGGGACTACAGCGAGGGTTTGGGAGCGAGGTCAAATTCTCGGTCAACTGTCCATTTCCCTACTCGGTGCCCATAACCTGAGTAACGCTCTAGCCGTGGTTGCCGTTGGACGCTTGGTCGGGTTAGACTTTGCGACGATCGCCCGGGAAATTGCTACATTTGAGGGCGCTTGCCGCCGGTTTGAGACCCGAGGCAACTACAATAACATCCAATTTGTAGATGACTACGCTCATCACCCCAGTGAAATTCGCGCCACCCTCCATGCGGCAAGTTTGCAAACTCAAGGCTTGCGTTCTCGCGCCAGTCGCGTTGTTGCCATATTTCAACCCCATCGGTACAGTCGAACTCGGGCCTTTTTAGCCGAGTTTGCGGAATCCTTTAGTGATGCTGATGTGGTCCTGGTGACCGACATTTACAGTGCCGGAGAAGCGAATGAATTTCAACTGAGCGGACAACAAGTCACCGATGCGATCGCCGCTCATCATCCTCGGGTGCATTACAGTCCTTCTCTGTCTGACGTGAGTAAGTTTCTCAGTGAAGCCTTGCTTCCGGGAGACCTCGCCATATTTCTGGGGGCTGGTAATTTAAATCAGATCATTCCGGAAGTGATGGCATTTCATCAACAGGTCGAGCAAACGGCTCTGGCAGAAGCACGCCATCGAGCCTGAGCGCCAGTAAGTTTCTAGGGAACCCCGGGCGATCGCTCCTCGAAATACCCTGGATGATTTACTTTCACAAGCAGTGGTCTATAGGGATTTAAGCACCTGGATTATCATGACTCTTTCCTCCGATACTGTACGCACCCTCAGCCCCTCCGTGGTCAACCAACCCGCCAATTCACACCTGACTCGATTGAATGGGGATCGCGATCGATCCGAATCTATTTATTTAGCCGGAACCGCTTGTCAGATTAAGTCTAATGTTTCCTTATCCATGTTTACCTCCTTTCGAGTAGGGGGTCCTGCTGAATGGTATGTTGCGCCTAACCAGATAGAAGAGGTCCAAGCCTGTTTAGAATGGGCCAGGGCTGAAGGATTACCCGTGACCTTCTTGGGTGCGGGTTCTAATCTCTTAGTTAGCGATCGCGGCATTCCCGGTTTGGCAATTTCTACCCGCCATCTGCGCTATAGCCGTTTTAATCCCGAAACAGGTCAAGTGACCGTTGCCGCAGGTCAGTCCCTGCCGCGTCTGGCTTGGCAAGCCGCTCAATTGGGATGGGAAGGACTAGAGTGGGCGGTAGGGATTCCCGGTACGATTGGGGGAGCCGTCGTGATGAATGCCGGTGCTCACGGGAGTTGTACCTCGGAAATTTTAGTGAATACTCAGGTGGTGTCGCGCCGGGGAACGATTTCTGTCCTGACTCCGGAAGAGTTGGGGTATAGCTATCGCACCTCGGTCCTGCAAGGGGGCGATCGCCTAGTTACCGAGGCCACATTTCAACTCAAACCCGGAGCAGACCCGGCACGGGTCCAAGCCACCACCTCGGAACAACTCGAACATCGCAAATCCACCCAACCCTATCACCTGCCCAGTTGTGGCAGCGTTTTCCGCAATCCGGATGGCTCCCCAGGGGCCGGATGGCTCATCGAGCAAACGGGACTGAAAGGGTATCAAATCGGCAGCGCTCAGGTGGCGGAACGTCACGCTAACTTTATTGTCAATTGTGGCGGCGCGAAAGCCAGCGATATTTTCCAGCTTATTCGGTATGTTCAAGGGAAGGTTGAGCAGAATTGGTCGGTGTTATTAGAACCGGAAGTTCGCACCATTGGAGAGTTTCAAGCCCTGTAACCTCCCGGATTCAGCGGCGATCGCATCCCCTCGGTTCCTCCTTAAACCCGATGACCCCCCAGGTTGGGTCAATGGCATACTGGAATTATCGCGTGGTAGTATTGCTAAGGGTAATGCCCACGAGGGTCTGATTCTGAGCGTGACCTACTCCAGACATTCAGTTTGAGGCGGTCAACTTTTAGAAGACAACGGTTAACCCGATTGACTTCTAAGTTCTCCCTTCCCTTGAAGATTGAAGGAAAGAACCTAAGTTAATGCGCCAGAGCTTCAGAACTCCACAGTACGGTGAGGCACATCGGAACTGGCTCTTACATCAAGGGCAAAATGCTTGGAGAAAGCGGCACTGAGTTTTTAAAATAGGAGCCTATTTTAGGGTCAGTTCCCTTGAAGAACCAAGAATCGACAGCAGCGATCGCGCCGCTCAATCATGCCAATATCGATTTGAACCCATACAGAGTTAACCCGTTATGGCAGGAAAAGGACAGGGAGGATTTGGTTTCGGTCTCGGCAAAATGAAAGAGCTGACTGAAGCCTTCAAAAAAGCTCAACAAGTACAAGAAGGTGCTAAAAAGCTTCAAGAAGAATTAGATGAACTCGAAGTCATCGGAGAAGCCGGTGGGGGTTTGGTGAAAGTCGTTTTAAGCGGCAACCAAGAACCTCGGCGTGTGGAAATTTCCCCTGATGCTCTCGGTGAAGGCGCGGAAGTGGTTTCCGAACTGGTTGCCGTTGCGATGACAGATGCCTATAATAAATCCACCGCAACCATGCGCGAACGCATGGAAGAATTAACAGGTGGGCTAAATCTGCCCGGTCTGTAACTGCTATAGCTCAGGCAGTCGTCTTTAGTATCGAGTCTAATCCATATCAACTACTTTTCATCAAGATCTAGCTGGCTTTCTGCTGTGTCAAGTAAGCCAGCTAATTTTGTTTTAGGCTTTAATTCCGGTTTCAATTGGAGTGATCCAGTCTAAAATCTCGGTAAGATAGAAGGCGATCGCCTCTTCTATTTCTTATCCTCAATCTCCAACTGCGAATAACTCAGCCATGCCTTATAAACTCTTATTTGTCTGTCTCGGGAATATCTGCCGCTCACCGGCTGCTGAAAATATTATGAACCATCAAATCGCAGGCAGAAATCTTGAGGGTCAAATTATTTGTGACTCTGCCGGGACTTCGGCTTATCATGTGGGGAGTCCACCCGATCGCCGCATGGTTGCCGCAGCTAAACAACAGGGACTCACTTTTATTGGTGAAGCGCGCCGCTTTCATCCCGCAGACTTTCAGAAATTTGACCTGATTTTAGCGATGGATCGGGAAAACTATGCTGATATTCTCTCCCTTGATCCCCAGGGTCAATATCGCCAAAAAGTCCGCATGATGTGCGATTTTTGTCGCGATCGCCCCGAAAAAGAAGTTCCTGACCCCTATTATGGCGGTCCCGATGGATTCAACAATGTCATCGATCTGCTCATCGATGCCTGTGAAGGTCTTCTGGATTATGTCATTGAGCAGCAAAATGTCAAAGTGAGTCTCTAACCCGTCCAGAATGTCGATTAGGATAACCTATTATAAACCGGAAACCGATTGAAGTTCCCCGGTTTTTTTTGTAAAAACCCTTAATTCAATCCGATTGAATATCGGATTAGCGGGATGGTGTATCTTGTTTCATTGATGTTCCTGCGAGTTTTCCAACAGTCTCACCCCCCATAACAAAGTAAAGGCAATAACAGTCATGATCAACACCATTTGATTCGCACGTTGATAATCCTGCATCTGTACCGCATCATAAATAGCGAGGGGTAAGGTTTGGGTGCGCCCGGGAATACTGCCTGCTACCATCAGCGTTGCGCCAAATTCGCCTAACCCTCGGGCAATACTTAACCCCAATCCAGCCAATACTCCCCGATAGGCTAAGGGTAAACTAATTAACCATAATACTTCTAGTTCTGATGCGCCTAACGTGCGGGCGGCGTCTTCCAGTTCAGAATTAACACTAGCGATCGCCACCCTTGTAGATTCCACCATTAATGGAAGTGCTACCACCGTCGAGGCGATCGCCGCAGCTTGCCAAGTAAATAATAACTGAATTCCCAAAACTTCTTGAATCGGACTGCCTCTGCCTAATGCCAGCAATAGTCCATAACCCACCACACTCGGAGGCAAAACTAAGGGTAAATTTAACACCGTGGAAACTAGCAGTTGTCCCGGAAACCGGGTTCGGGCTAACAGAATACCCAATCCTAAACCCAAAATCAAAATTAACAAACTGGCAATTCCTGTCACCTGTAACGACAAAATTAAAGGCTGCCAAATCATTGAATTCAGTCCTCACCCGGTAGCCTAAATCCATACTGTTGCATCAAAGGTCTACCTTTCGGACCATTAATAAATCGAGCAAAATCTTGGGCAATTTCTGGATGAGGAGCCACTTTCGGGATGACTAACATCTGCTCAAGAGGCTGATGTAGCGCTTCTGGAATTAAGACCCATTGACCCGGACGATTCAGGCTGATTGATAAAGCGGCGATCGCCACATCCACATTCCCCGATTCCGCATACTGTTGCGCTTGTCTAATATTTTCCCCCAGTACCAACTTCGGCTGAAGTTCATCCCAAATTCCCACGGATTGTAATGCTTCTTTGGCGGCTACTCCGTAGGGAGCATGATCGGGATTTGCAATAGCAACTCGTTTAATTTCGGGTTGAGTCAAATCCTGAAGTTGTTGCAGATTCAAGGTACTATCTTCTCGATGCCAAAGGGTAATTCTTCCCACCCCATAAACTGCCTTTGTCTCAGAAATAACTACCCCTTTTTTGTCCAAATCTTCCACAAACTTTTGATTAGCAGCGGCAAATAAATCCACCGGCGCACCCTGGGCAATTTGTTGAGCCAGTTGTCCCGTTGAACCGAAATTAAATACGACTTGATGTCCTGTTTCCTCTTCCCAAAGGTGAGCAATTTCAGGAAACACCGGGTTCAAATCTGAAGCAGCGGAAACCGTTAGCGTCACAGTGGCAGAGGGTGAGTCAGGCGGCTGGGTTACCTCAGATGTGCCACAAGCTACCAGCAGTGCAAGCAGGGCAAAACCTACATACCTGAGCGGTTTTCTCCGATGTTGTCCCATAGTTGTCACGTTTAAGCTGATTTTGCATCTTGCTATTATACGGGCATCCTACTAAAATACTTGTACCATCATCGGTCTGGGGTTGGCGGTATCTGCAAAAACCCACACCTAAGCCCACCTGCGCGGGCTACTCTATAAAAACTACTTTTGATAATCTGAACTCATTTTTTGAGGGATTTGTCAACTCCTATTTTCCGAAAAAATTCGGAGTTTAGGGTAGATTTTCCGCTACAATCAACAGGACTGTTTCTTCTCAAAAAACAAACAAAGACGAGATAATTATGGACATACAAGCCGCCGTTGCTTGGCAAGCCGATAAACCTTTAAGTTTAGAAACCGTACAACTTGACGGCCCCAAAGCCGGAGAAGTTATGGTGGAAATCAAAGCGACCGGCGTTTGTCATACCGATGCCTATACTTTATCGGGAGCAGACCCGGAGGGACTGTTTCCGGCTATCCTGGGCCATGAAGGGGCGGGAGTGGTGGTGGAAGTTGGCGAGGACGTCAAAAGCCTTAAAGTAGGCGATCGCGTCATTCCCCTCTATACCCCGGAATGTCGTCAATGCAAATACTGTCTCAGCAATAAAACCAACCTCTGTCAAGCCATCCGAGCCACCCAAGGCAAAGGAGTCATGCCGGATGGCACCAGCCGCTTCTCCCTCAACGGTGAAAAAATCCATCACTACATGGGCACCTCTACCTTTGCTAACTTCACCGTTCTACCAGAAATCGCCGTCGCCAAAATCCGCGATGACGCCCCCTTCGAGAAAGTCTGTCTGATTGGCTGTGGAGTCACAACCGGCATTGGAGCAGTCATCAACACCGCCAAAGTCGAACCGGGGTCCAATGTCGTTGTCTTTGGATTAGGGGGAATTGGACTGAACGTCATCCAAGGAGCGCGGTTAGTGGGAGCCAACCAAATTATAGGCATTGACCTCAATCCCGCCAAACGGGACCTTGCTGAAAAATTTGGGATGACTCATTTCATCAACCCCAACGAGGTAGATGATGTGGTTGCAGCCATCATCTACCTTACCGATGGCGGTGCCGACTATAGCTTTGAATGTATCGGCAACGTCAACGTGATGCGTCAGGCCCTCGAATGCTGTCATAAAGGCTGGGGCGAATCTGTAATCATTGGCGTCGCAGGTGCGGGCCAAGAAATTAGGACCCGTCCCTTCCAACTCGTCACCGGACGGGTTTGGCGAGGAAGCGCCTTTGGTGGCGCCAAAGGTCGCCGGGATGTGCCTAAAATCGTCGATTGGTACATGGATGGTAAAATCGACATCGATAGTCTGGTCTCCCATATCATCCCCGTCAATCGTATCAACCATGCTTTCGACCTGATGCACAGCGGGGAAGGCATTCGCACCGTTGTCACTTTCCCCTAATCATGACCCTTACCCTAACTCAGCAGAGTCGCTCCTTTGGTGGAACTACCCAGTTTTATCAGCATTCCTCCCAATGCTGCAATGCTCCGATACGGTTCTCGGTGTATAGTCCTCCCCAAGCGGCCCAGCAGCGAGTTCCCATTCTGTATTGGCTATCGGGGCTAACTTGTACAGAGGAGAACTTTATGATTAAAGCTGGGGCCCAACGTCTAGCCGCCCAATATGGCTTAATGTTGGTCGCCCCGGATACCAGTCCGCGCAATCTGGGACTGCCGGGAGAAGATGACCGCTCCGATTTCGGGAGTGGGGCCAGCTTTTATGTCGATGCGACGGAATTGCCCTGGGCTAAACATTATCAGATGTACCGCTATGTCACGGAGGAACTTCCCACCCTGATTGAGGAGAATTTTCCCGTGGATCCGACTCGTCAGAGTATTTTCGGTCATTCGATGGGGGGACATGGGGCGCTGATCTGTGCCTTACGCAATCCCTCCCGCTATCAGTCGGTTTCCGCCTTCGCCCCCATTACAGCCCCCATGTCTTGTCCTTGGGGGGAAACCGCATTTCGGGGCTATTTGGGGGAGAATCGTCAAACTTGGGCTGCCTATGATGCGAGTGAGTTGGTGAAGACTTCGGCTTGGCGGCGTCCAATTTTGATTGACCAAGGGGACGCGGATTCCTTTTTGGCCCAAGGTCAGTTATTACCGGAACGGTTTGAGGCAGCTTGTCAGCATGCGGGTATTGACCTCCGGTTACGGATGCAGCCTGGGTACGATCATAGTTACTA
>CBFGOM010000242.1:0-8421 GCA_965650385.1 uncultured Oscillatoriaceae bacterium | reverse complement strand
TGACTATTTATTTGTTATCTAAGTAAATAATAAGAAGAATATCTGGGCGATCGCCTCTACCTATAGAGCAATTTTACGCTCTATCCAATTAGGTATCCAACGGATTAAAAATGAACTTGGACCCTTCAGAGGGGCGACTCTGATTTAAATCAACTTTTTGCAAAATAACGGATTGATTCCCCCAACCTCGCTTAATTAGCGAGACTTTAAAGCATTTGGCAAGAAGTCTAATCTCGGGTCACCCGAATGGCTGTATTTAAATCTACCTCCGTGGACTTCAGCAAAATTAATTTTTTTATAGAATAAAAGAACACTCTAGCCGTTGCTGAATCCTTTGAATTTCAAATTAAATTAATATGCCCCAATATTTTGGAAAACTGCCGACAACAGAACAGCCTTGGACCAGCCTGCAATCGGTGCAAGCAGTCAAAGAAGTTGACCACCATATTTACTTCGATTGTGGTGGTCAAACCCTGGTGATTAATGCAGTTGCACCGAACCTAATCCGAGTGCGAATGTCCCCGACGGGAACACTTTCTCTCCCGCGATCGTGGGCTGTGACTCAGGAAGAGAATTGGCCTGCGGTGGAATATAGCTTACAGCAGCATCCAGACTCTACAGAAATTATCACGAACCGGATGCGAGTGGCGATCGCTCATCATCCCTGTCGCCTCACTTGTTTTGACCTCCAGAACCAACCCTTTGCCCGAGATATCGATCCGGGAACAAGCTGGCGACAAGGGTCTATCGCCAACTGGAAACAAATCGAACCCGGGGAACATTTCTACGGATTTGGCGAACGCACCGGACTGTTAGATCAGCGATCGCAAGTGCGAACCAACTGGACCACGGATGCCCTCGATTATGATATCCTCACCGATGAAATGTATCAGGCCATTCCTTTCTTGATGGCGCTGCGTCCCGGCGTCGGATATGGCATCTTTTTCAACACCACCTTTTGGAGTCAGTTTGATTTAGGTGCATCCCAAGCGGGGGTCTGGAGTATGGAAACCCGAGGCGGTGAGCTAGATTATTATATCATTTATGGTCCCGAACCCGCAGAAATTGTGGCAACTTATACTCAGCTTACTGGGCGGATGCCGATGCCGCCCAAATGGGCACTGGGTTATCACCAATGCCGCTGGAGTTATGAATCAGAAACCGAAGTGCGAGAATTGGCCCAAACCTTTCGCGATCGCCGAATTCCCTGCGATGTCATTCACTTAGATATCGACTATATGCGCGGATATCGCGTGTTTACCTGGAGTCCGAAACGCTTCCCAGACCCGGCCAAGTTGATTGCCGATTTGCGTGACAATGGCTTCAAAACCGTCACCATTATCGATCCGGGGGTGAAATATGAACCGGAGGGAGATTATCCCGTTTTCGATGAAGGCAAAGACCGCGACTATTTCGTTCGCAACCCCGATGGATCAATCTTTCACGGGTATGTCTGGCCCGATAAAGCCGTATTCCCGGATTTTTTAAAACCTGAAGTGAGACAATGGTGGGGAGACTGGCACAAAACCCTCACGGATATGGGGGTAGCGGGAATTTGGAATGACATGAACGAACCGGCGATCGAAAACCGTCCCTTCGGAGATGACGGCCATAAAATTTGGTTCCCCTTAGATGCATTGCAAGGACCACCCGAAGACCGCGCCACCCATTTAGAAGTGCATAATCTCTATGGTCATAAGATGGCGCAGTCCTGCTATCAAGGATTGCGACAACATCGACCGAATCAGCGATCATTTGTGCTAACGCGATCGGGATTTGCCGGAATCCAACGCTGGTCATCAGTCTGGATGGGGGATAATCAATCTCTCTGGGAACATTTGGAGATGTCCCTGCCGATGTTATGTAATATGGGCTTATCCGGCGTCGCTTTTGTCGGTTGTGATATCGGCGGATTTGCCGGAAATGCTACTGCTGAACTGTTTGCCCGGTGGATGCAGGTGGGAATGCTTTATCCCCTGATGCGGGCGCATTCAGCATTAAATACAGCCCGTCATGAACCCTGGGTATTTGGTGATCGCGTGGAACAAATCTGTCGTGAGTACATTGAATTACGCTATCAGTTGCTCCCTTATTTGTATAGCTTGTTCTGGGAAGCAGCAACCACCGGCGCCCCAATTTTACGGCCTTTACTGTATCATTTCCCCAACGAACCTCAAACCTATCAAATACAAGACCAAGTAATGCTCGGTCCCTCCCTAATGGCCGCCCCCGTGTATCGTCCCGGCGTCCAATGTCGGGCGGTTTATTTGCCTTCGGGAGTTTGGTATAATTGGTCGACTGGAGAGCAACACCAAGGACCGGGATATATTTTAGCCGATGCACCCTTGGAACGAATGCCGCTGTTTGTTCCCGCCGGGGCGATCGTGCCAATGGGTCCAGTGATGCAATATACCGACGAACGTCCCCTAGATTCTCTCACAGTTCGAGTCTGGCCGGTCACCGGATTGGAAACCTTGCATAAAACCTTTGTCCTCTATGAAGATGATGGTCAGAGTTTCGACTATGAAACCGGCAGTCAGGCCATGACCACCTATACATTGCAGCAGTCGGCACAAGAATTGGTCTTCAATATCTCCGCCCGGACCGGCAGTTGGACGCCTCCTCCCCGAGAGGTGGTGATTGAAGTGCTAGGATTTGGAGAACAACGCTTTATAGATGACGGAGGCGATCGGCAGTTCCGATTCTTACTGTAACTGCACCTCCAGTCCCCTCCCCAAGACACAGGGGAGGGTTAGGGTGTAGGGCTGTTTCACTCTATCAAAACTTAAAGGGAGTCTAACTAGGGTGGCTATTTATTTTTGCACCTCTGCACTGGTCTGTATTTTTCCGGGTAGAAGCCCCTTTTTCAGGGTCGGACTCACTCCTCACCTTTACAACTTATAATGATGCTCGTTGTTTTTTATTGAGAGTTTGATTCTAGCACTATCACTAAAGTAATTAAAAAAAATTTTTAGTAAGAATTCAGTTTAAAATTTCCAGTGTTGCCAATTTTAAGGTATGAGCCAGACTTTTTGAGAGTCTGGTGTTTACGGAAAGGGTGAAAGGTACGCTTTCCCCTGGGCACTGTCTGTTTTCGGTCTCCCCAGGTCACTGTATCCCTACATTTTTGTTTATGTTTGATTGCAAATCTATCCAGTCTATCCAGTTGACTCGTCGCCGCCTGCTGCAACTCACCGCTATAGGAATGGGAGTCACGGGTGCAGCGATCGCGGGGCAACAGTGGAATCGCGCCCGTTCACACCAGGTGGTACAGATCCCCTCCATCCCTACCGATATCTCTGCGGATGGCAACGGGATCAATCCGATCGCGATGTTGCGCGAGTTCGACTATGGTACTGTCAAGCGTGAGAACGGTCGCACGATCCGGGAATTTAGAATTACCGCCCAGACGAACGAATTGCAACTCAACAGTGCGGTTTCGTTCGTGACTTGGAATTATAATGGCCGCGTCCCTGGCCCCACGCTGCGGGCCACTGAAGGCGATCGCGTGCGGGTGGTGTTTCTTAACCAGGGGGGACACGCCCATTCCATGCACTTTCACGGCATTCACAGCGCCGAAGCTGATGGCATCAAACCCGTGCATCACAACACTGCTACAATTTACGAATTCGATGCCCAACCCTTTGGCGTGCATCTCTATCACTGCCACATCGCACCGGTGACACGCCATATCAGCAAGGGACTGTTTGGACTGTTTATCGTTGATCCCCCTCAAGGACGACCTCCAGCAGATGAGATGGTGTTGGTGATGGGCGGGTATGACCTTAATGATGACAATCGTAACGAGCTTTATGCCTTTAACGGATTGCCGAATTGCTATATGCAGCATCCGATCCCCATTTACCAGAATCAGCTAGTACGGCTGTATTTGCTCAATGCGATCGAGTTTGATCCTGTGGCTACATTTCACATTCATGCCAATTTCTTTCGTGTCTACCGTACCGGCATGACCTTAACACCGAGTGAGGAGACCGATGTCATTACAATGGGGACTGCAGAACGCCATATTTTAGAGTTTTCCTACCCGTTTCCAGGTGAGTATATGTTCCATCCCCATCAAGATGCGATCGCCGAAGCAGGCTGTATGGGTCAATTTCAAGTGATAACTCCAAGCTAATTTGGCGTGTTATCTTCTTCCGCTACCGAGTCGGGTTTTACCCTGAATGTGGGACTCAACGGGACATTTTTGTTCAATCTATTGACAAATATTTTCAATTAATTGAAAATATACAAACCCCTATTTTTCCGGGTTTTGTGGGGAAGGGAGCCTGGGGCCTCCTTCCCATCACTGCAAAACCATTCAACCTTGTGGAGTCCAGATCGTTATGCACGCTTTTCGTTCTCTGTCTGTTGCCGCTGTGACCTGTAGTATCATTGCCCTCATGGGCTGTACTGAGGGGCCATCTACCGAAACGCTTTCCTCCACGCCAGTGGAACAAGTGGGCAGTCATGCTCACGGGGGTGAGGGAAAAATTAACATTAATACGGCGATTTTGTCGGAACTGGATAAACTGGAAGCTCAGTTAGGAATTCCGGAATTATCAGATAAAATCCAAAGCAATCGACCCTATGCCAGCCCCGAAGAATTAGTCTCCAAAAAGGTGATTAGTCAAGAGGAGTACGGTCGCATTCAAGAAATGGTGACGACTGAAGAAATAGTGCTAACGGGAGAAGCGAAAGATATTGATTATCTGGTGAAGTTGGGCCTGATGAAAGGTCATCTGAAAGTGGCGAAAGAACTACTTGAAATGGGCAATGCGGAAGCCGCAGAACCCCATATTGGGCATCCAGTAGAAGAGATTTATGTAGATGTGGAAGACCAATTACAAGAACGGGGAGTACCGGCTTTCAAAGAAACATTAATTCGCCTCCAAGATTTGGTGAAATCGAAGCCCAACGATCCACAAATTCAGGTGGAATTCGATAAAACAGTGGTCGCCATTGACGGGGCGATCGCCACTTTGCCGGAAGCCCAGCGACAATCGCCAGCCTTTGTTTTGCAAGTGATCGATGGGTTGTTAAATACGGCGAGTGCAGAATACACAGCAGCGATTGCCAATGGAAAAATTACTGAGGCGATCGAATATCAAGATTCCCGGGGATTTGTAGATTATGCCGCCAATGGGTTGTATCCCACAATTGAAGCCAAACTAACAGAAAACAATCCACAAGTGAATCAGCAAATAAAAGGGTCTTTGGCAGAGTTGCAAAAAGCATGGCCCTCGGTGATGCCACCAGAAATGCCGGTGATGAGTGCGGATGAAGTGGCGGCGAAAGTGCAGGAGAACCGGAAAAATATGCAAGCGATCGTCGCCGCTAACACTCAATAGCCTGATCGTAGGGTTGAAAAAATTTTTCGACCCTGCTGGTTTTAATAGACAGATCAGGACCGGATTCCAGATTATTTCTGCTTCAAAACTAACAACGTAATGTCATCATAAACCTTTTGTTCACCAATAAATTCTCGTACATCGGCTAAAATAATCTCAACAATTTCTTGAGCCGATCGCCCTTGTTGTTCCCCCGCCAGTTCCTTCAGGCGGTGTAACCCATATTGCACTCCCTCGATATTTTCAGCTTCGGTAATCCCATCGGTATAGACAATCACCACATCATTGGGGTTTAATTCAATGACCAGTTCAGAAACAAACTCTCCAATATCTTCTACTAACCCGACGGGAAAGCCTAAATCCACTGTATCGATTAACTCCACTTGACCCCCATCTCGCACTAGGATAATATCTTCATGTTGTCCACTGACCACCAATTTTCCCTGGTGATAATCCAGTAACATTAAAGACATATTTTTTTCCGATTTCATCCGTTGCAAGTTGCCATAAACGGCTAAATTGAGGAGGGTCAAAAAATGCACCGGATTACAAATATCACTTTGGAGGAGGGTGCGGACGGCCATTTGTACCATAATCATTAAAACTCCGCTTTCTAATCCATGTCCCGTCACATCGCCAATGCCAATTTTTACGCCATCTTGATGTTGAATAACATCATAATAATCTCCCCCCACCTCGGTTGCCGGTTCCATAAAAGCAGCAATTTCTAAATCCTCAATCAATTGCAACTCTTCGGCACTGGGTAAGAGCATTTGTTGTTGTTGACGAGTGACCTCTAATTCTGCCATTAACCGAACATTTTCACTCTTCAAACGAAGCAGATTTAAATGAGTTTTAATGCGGGCTAATAATTCATCTTTTTCTACAGGTTTTGTCAGATAATCATTCGCCCCCGACTCAAATCCAGCCACTAAGTCTGACAATTGATTTTTAGCGGTTAATAATAACACCGGCATTTCTGATGCCTGCCAAGTTTCCCGAATTTTTTGAGTCACTTCATATCCGGTCATTTTCGGCATCATTACATCCAGCACAACCAGGTCCGGTTTAAAGCCTTTATTGAGAAGTTCTAAGGCATCAAGGCCATTTTTAGCTTGAATGACGGTATAATTTTGTAAGGAGAGCATATTGACCAAAACCTGAAGGTTAATCGGTTCATCATCTACAATTAACAGTTTGGCGGACCCTTGATGAGAGGCAATTACCCGAGGTTCTAAGGATGGGGAGTTTAAATCTGCGGTAACAAACTGTTGGAGTAAGGGCAAAGTTATCAAAGAGTTTTCGACTTTTTCCCCAGAAAGGGGTAAGGTAAAGCTAAATTTTGACCCTTCTCCCAGGCGAGACTTCACCCAAATTTTCCCGCCATGTAACTCAACTAATTGTTTGGCGATCGCCAATCCCACTCCCGTTCCTCCATACAGTCTTCCCGTAGAGCCTTCTGCTTGTTCAAAAGATTCAAAAATTCGCTCTAATTTATCTTCAGCAATCCCAATCCCCGTATCCGCAATCGTAATTTCAAGTTCAGAAACTGAGGAAATGTGTTCCAAGGAATCATCGCCAAATATTCGCTGTGCAGAAATTTCTATTGTTCCTGTTTCTGTGAATTTAATCGCATTTCCAATTAAGTTATGCAGAATTTGTTGCAAGCGATTTTCATCGGCTATAACGGCTGGTAAATCTAAAGCAATATTATTGACTAAGTTCAGGTTTTTATTGCCGACTAAGGGTAAACTCAGGGTGAATACAATTTCCACCAAAGAACGCAAGTCTATGGGTTTGAGTTGTAAGTCTAGGGTTTTGTGTTTGAGTTTAGAGAAATCCAGCAAATCATTGACTAAATTCGATAACCGACGACCACTGGAAGAAATCATCGCTAAATTAGCACGAGTGGTAATGGGTAATTCTCCGGTTGCCCCATCAATTAGGGATTCGGCGATGCCAATAATTCCATTCAGAGGCGTTCGCAATTCATGGGAGGTATTGGCTAGAAATTCATCTTTGAGGCGATCAAGATGTTGTAATTGAATATTAGCGGTTTCCAGTCGTTGCTTGGCTTGTTCATTTTCAGAAACTACCGCTGACAGGGTTAATGTTGTTAGGGAAAAAACACCCACGAAAGATTGCAATAAAACTAAAGATTCATTGAGGTTACTCCGGATAAAAGGTCCAGAATCATTGGTGGTTGCAAAAATCGCGATTCCTGAACCTATTAATAATAACAAGGTTGCCGCCCATTGTCCAAACCGAAAGACAACCCAGACTAATAAAGGCAGTAACATATATTCCACCGGATAGCCTTTAATGAAAGCCATCTGACAGATTACCAGGGTAATAAATACAAAAACTAGCCCTTCCATCCATCGCTGTTGTACTTTTTGTCTAAACTCGTTAAATCCTTGAGAAAAGACTAACAAAACCGGGGCAAAAACTAAAATTCCCACGACATCTCCAATCCACCAACTCAACCAGATTTTCGGATAAATGTTCCAGGGAATTCGACCGAGTATCAAAATAGTGGTTGCGCCAAAAGTTGCGCTGAACATTGGGCTAATTAATCCAGCACATATCACAAAAATGATGACATCTTTAACTCGGGAAAACAGCCTGAAATTTACGGAAAATTTATGAATTAAATAGGCAGCCGATAGGGTTTCCAAGGTATTCCCGAGGGGAAAGCTAAAATTCATAACCAGATCGGCAACACTCCAAGGGGTCTGATAGAAATTGATAAAAATATTTCCGAGAAACACCCCAATTCCCATGGGGTATCCTAGTAATAAAACTGCCGCTAAAGAAATCCCTGATCCGGGCCAAACCGGGCTTCCCCCTTCTGGGAAAGTGATGAAGACGGTCGATAACTTAGCAACGACGGCATAGGTGACTGCCACTAAGAGGATTTGTATGAGGGTGGTTTCCCTCTTTGTTAAGGGCCAAAACACTTTTTTTTCTGAATTGGATGTCATAATTTCTACTGGGTTACAAGGTACTAAAACAGTGGACAAGTATGAAATTGAGACGAATTGACTTGAAATTAAAGTTTAGGGGGACA
>CBFGOM010000241.1:0-8469 GCA_965650385.1 uncultured Oscillatoriaceae bacterium | reverse complement strand
GACTCTTCTTTTTATAGAATGGAAGATAGTTTTCGTAAACAAAAAAGCCGTGATGTTATGCGTTTTGTGATGGGCTATTATAATGCAATACTCAATGATCTAGAGACAAAATTGGCAGAAATTCAGAAACAATTATCAGGAAAGAGTGAAGCTATTATACAAATCAAAGAATTTCTAAAAAAACTTAATTATAGTTCTGAAACAGAAGTTACAAAAGAAATAGACAGCGTGAGAGTAGAATTAAATTTAGCTCTTTCAGAACAAGCAAGAGTTCGAGAGCAGTATAGAATAGAAACTCATTTCGCTGATCGCCTAAGAGAAAAGCTTCGTCAGCTTAATATACAACTGAATAATGACAAACAAGTATTAGTTGATTTGAGAGAGAGGATTGAAGAGGAAACATCTTTGAAGGCAGAGCTAGTTTCCGCAAAGTTTAAATTAGCCCAAACTGAATCTGCTTCATCAATTTTACATGGAATATTTTTTGAATTCTGCCCTGCCTGTAGAACACCAACCAATGATCCTGAATCTTCTAACAACTTATGTTACCTGTGTGGTAAGCACCCAGATCCAGTAGATAACCAATCCATAAACCACTCTGAAATTGTTAGACGGGATCTAATTTCTCGAATAAATGAACTTGAGGGATCTATAAATAGACACACAAAAAGCGCTGAGCAGCAAGAAGAGATCGTTAGGCATATCGAGCAAGAAAAAAATCGCTTAGATGCACAACTTACAGAGGAGCTTAATCACTATGATTCTGCTTTTCTAGCTCGTTTTAGAGAAATAGAAAGACTCATTGCCACTTGTGAAGAAAGATTACGTGGTTTAGAAAAAATCACAGGAATAACAGAAACTATTGATGAAACAGAGAGAGCAATTGCTCAATTGAGAGTTGAAGAAAAGCAACTAGAACAACAAATACAAGAGGAGCAGAGTAATCTGAACAATGCCGCTCAAAATATAGCTTGTTTAGAAAATAACTTTTTAGAAGCTTTACTAGCAGTAGGTATCCCAGGGGTAGAAGATAATGATGAAGTTGATATTAACCGAAAAACATGGATTCCATATATTCTGCCTGCTGGTGACGAAGCTCTTAAGTGGAGTTTTCAGAATGCTGGGAGTGGGGGTAAAAAGTCCTTATTTAATGTCTGTTACGCATTAGCATTACACAAAACAGCTTCAGAAAATAATTTACCAGTACCAAATTTTTTAATTATAGATACTCCCATGAAAAATATAGGAGAAGATGTTAATCAAAATATTTTTACATCTTTTTATAATTATTTATATAATCTCGCTGAAAATTCACTTGCTACAACGCAGTTTATTATCATTGATAAAGAATATTTTCCACCCAATTCTGCTGAGATAAATATTATCACTAGGTTTATGACTCCCACAGACGAGAATTCTCCGCCTCTTATACGTTATTATCGTGGGTCATAATTTTATTATGTAAAGTAAAAATATTTTCAAATTTTATATCAATAGTTTCTTTTGGTATTTATTCGCCTCTGCAAAACTCATAAAACACCGCTGACACCACCCATCCACCCACAACGACGGAACCTTAAACCTCGCCCCACAGTTAGGACACTCCGACAGCAACCTTAGCCCCTGCTGATCGCACCCCTGCATCCCCTTAAACTGCCACTCAATCTTATGACAAGGGGACTCAGCATAACACGCCCCACACAACCGAATCGGTTCCAACTTCATCCCCACACCCGAAGGGGGCAACATCTGGGCCAGCCTGTCGGCATCAAGTCCCACCACCGTCGCCAGTGCTTCTAACTGCTGCTGTGTCGGAGGCGGATTCAGATAAAACTTTTCCCATCGTGTACAGTAACTAATAATTTGTCACTTTAACAAATTATTAGTTACTTTACAAATGCCTGAAGGAAGCAGCCACACGCTAAAAAGTATCCAATTTATCATTTTCAAGTTTTCCTCAAATTTGACTTAACCAATTGTGGCCGCCCATCCGAGTCACCATCCGATTCAGTTTTTGCATGGCGAGGGGGGATGGGGTTGCCTTGGAGTTTTCCCACCGATTGACCGTTGGAAAGGTCACGCCTAGCTTCTGGGCGAACTGTTCTTGTGTCAGTCCCCGTGCCTGCCGAAGGGCGCGAACTATCTTACCGATTTTGGGTTGTTCAGCAGTAAGCATCAGTTGTTAAAACTCCCGTATCTAAAGGTTTAGCACCAAAAAACTTTATAAAGCATGATAAGTATTACTTTAATGGAAACCCTGTCAGTTCTGACCTTACAGACTTACAGACTCCGAAATTTACAGACTTACAGAGTACCCCAATGAAAATCCTCGGAATTGCAAACAGCAAGGGCGGTGTAGGCAAAACCACGACCTCGGTTAACCTTGCCGCCATCCTCGCCAAAAAGCACAAAATCCTACTCGTCGATACCGATATCCAACAGTCCGCCTCTTGGTGGTGCAGCCAGGGAGAGATGCCCTTCGAGTTGGCTACGGAGACCGACCCGAAGCTGCTCAAGAAACTCCGAAACGCCCAAGACTACGACATCATCATTGTGGACACCCCACCGGCGCTGCACTCCGACTCGTTAGCCGCCGTGCTGACGGTTTGCGACTATCTCATCTTGCCAACCAAACCCGCTTCAATGGATTTGGTGGCATTGATTGAGACGGTCAAGGTTGCGATCGCCCCGGCATCAATCAACTACCGCGTTCTGATAACTCAAGTGGACCCTCGGAGCCTAGGTGATGCCTTAGATGCCCAACAATCGCTGATGAATGGGGGGGTCCCGGTTTTTAACGGATTTATTCGTGGGTACAAAGCGCACGAGCGATCGCCTATTGAAGGAATCCCCATCACAGAAGCTAAGGGCCGCAATGCTAAAGAAGCCGCCAGCGATTACCGGAAAGTAGCCGACGAACTCCTGCGCGAGTGGGGTTCCAAATGACCAAGCGACGCAAACTCTCTGATGTAGTGAACCAGGAATTAACCGAACCGACACCGGCGGCAGTAGAACCGGAACTTAAAAAGTCCAAATCAAAATCCAAATTCAAATCTGAGCCGAAGATAGTCCCACATTATCTGACCCTTGTTCGCAAAGAGACCCGGTTGAAAGAGGAGCAGTTTGACGAACTCAGCCAACTTTCCAGAAAACTAAACCGCCAGCGCAAAAGCACCGGAGATCGCATCACTGAGAACACCCTAATCCGGGTCGCTATTGATTTGCTCCTGAGTCAATCGAACAAATTGGAGGGGAAAACCGAGAACGAACTCAGAGAATCGCTGGGTCTGCCACCTGACGAATAACTCGGAAACGCTTACCCTGAATCAAAACAACCTTCAACTTCGTAAGTTACAGACTTACAGACTTACAGAGTTTGGAAGTTACAGGCTCATGGAGTGACAAAATTAGGATGTCCATCAGCCACGCGCCCCTCACGGGTGCAGCCGGATTGACTCACACACACCTCACCCACCCAGGTTTCATCGGGTTGTTTTCTATATCAGGCGATAAGCCCTGCGGGCATGGCTTCGCTTACCGCCACTTAAGCGCTGCTGTTCTTAATTAGTTCCCAAACGGCCCGGGTGACCTCGTTTCCCACTGGCACAATTGAGCCCAACTTCACCCGCCGCCAATCCGCTGCTGGGATTAGAGATTATCTGCCCCAGTTCTATCTCTAGGCAGATTCCCAGACTGGAGGAGTCCGGTAGATTAGGAACATAAGAAAAACAAACCCGGGTTAACACAGATCTAATAGGTCTTTTTAAAAATCTCTATAACAGGCAATCCCGCTAGACTCGCTCTGGCGGGATTGTTGCGTTTGGGTTGGCGATCGCACCAGAGTCAGTGGCAGCGGCGATAAGAATTACGGACGACAGTTATTCCGGTGGGTACATCCAAGCCTGCCGCATTTTTTTGGGACAAGTGCGGTGGGAGATGGCGATTTACCGTTAGATGCCTTTCCGGTGAAATGTTAAATTTTGTAACACAAATAATTCTTGACTACCGTCACGAGCCAAAGGCGAACAGGTGAAAAACACAGGTATCGGTATGAAAGTATCTTGAGTTTTCTACAAGAATATTAAACGGCTATTATAGAAGCGTAAATTTTAAAAAAAGATGAAAACTTTGCCTATCAAGACTTCTCACGTTTTTGCGTAGAGTTAATTTTAATTGGTTAACACATCCAGTTGACGTAACGCTATGAGCTGATTATAGATTATTCTTGTTGCGCGTTATAACGCGCGTTATAACGTTGTTGTAACGTCGTTATAACGTGGGGTATGTTCAATATTAAAAAAATATAGAGCGGCTATCGAACGACTCCCACAAAATCCGATTACTATGTTACTATTCGAGGAGTAGAAGTTGATTTTTCCTGTCACTATTTGAGGAGTAGGAGCTGATTTACCCAAAAAAACAACAATCGGAAGAAGTGCCAGCTTCTTCCGACTGCTAATTTTGGTGCTTTTACCCCTGTTAGAGCAGGAGGAAAAAGACTCTTATGTCCTTTATCAAGGTGATTAAATCACCTTGTTGTCATGGCCAATTATAGCAAAGAATTGTCCGCGATAGCGGTTGGCATCGTAATTCTGGCTCCCTATGTGTGGAAAGCCCCGGACGAATTGCACGAGGCAATTCCTGACGCGGTGATAGTGGCCTGCACCGTCTTTCAAACACTGGACAAAAAATAGGATCCACCCGATGACAAAGACGGCAATAAATAGCCGATAGTCTGAAACCTTCCACAATTTAGCCTCAGCCTTTTTCTGCTGGGGCTATTTTTTTTTGAGATCGCACCGGCGCGAGTCAGATAACTGTCGGCTTCCCCCACGCCTCACCGCTCCACCTGATGAAACAACTCCCCCCGTTTCTCCCAGCGGATCAAAGCCGGGTCATGGCTACGACTCCATTTCTTGAAATCCTCGACACCTTGGGTCACCGCTTCGCCAATTTCCTCGGGCTTCACCTGCAATCGTTCCGCCAGTTCTGCCGTGGTCAATGCTTTCGGCTTGATGGGTTCAGACATCATGGAGGTTTGGCTCCGTCCTCTGCCGCCTCTGCCCCCGGAACTCAGCACAGCTTCCACCACGGTCACCCGCTGCTGTAACTGAGTCAGTTGTGCTTTGAGCGAATCTATCTCAGGATTCTGCTGTCTGCCATCAAAAAACTCGCGCAGAATCTGCACTAGGGCCGCACTCTCGCCCAGGTTTTCCTCATCCATATATTGCCGGAGCCGATTATGATACTCCACCGGCAAATAGCCCACAATCCGTTTAGTTGGTGCTGCCATGCCTCGAATGTGCTGTAGTCGTGCCTTAACCTCCCATCATACTTCCAGGGATGGGTGTTGGTGTCCGTGCCCCACGCGGCATATTTGCGGCATAACCCCCAATTGGGTTAAACCGTCTAGCCGACTTATTTTTGGCTCTCAGGCTTACGGAAATAGATGTTTACCCGAGCATGATTATTTCGTTAAAACTCCTCCCCGCTATGCGACGATTTGAATATCCCCAGTCGCTGATGGAGCGGCTCCATGAGTTTATTAGTAGAATCCGCTGAACATCCGCACCCGTTGGCCCTGCTGGAGCCGTTGCCTTTAACTCGCCATCCCGCTGCGGTTTATTTGAGCCAGCTTGCAGAAAGTAGCAGGCGCACGATGACCCACAACCTCAATTGGTGCGCCCGGGTTTTGAGTGCCGGTCAGTGCGACTCTTTGACGTTGGATTGGTCCAAGTTACGTTATGAGCACACCGCAGCACTCCGCGCGATTTTGCTGGAAACTCACCCGCCGTCAACGGGGAATCTGAAACTCACGGCAGTCAAGCAAGTTTTGAAGGCGGCCCGCAAGTTGAAGCTGATGGAGGCGGACGACTATGAGGATGCCGTCTCGGTTGACCGGATTCATGGGGATAGTCCGTTGCGCGGTCGGTTGTTGAAGCCGGAGGAAATTCAAGCCCTGGTGAAAGTTTGCATTGAATCAGAGACGGCGATCGGGACTCGGGATGCAGCGGCGATCTCTTGTTTCTGTGCCGGACTCCGACGGGCGGAAGTGGCCGCGCTGGACTATGGCGATTGTGATTGGGAAATGGGCGGCCTCTTCGTCAAGGGCAAGGGCCAAAAACACCGCCAAACTTATCTGATTCCCGGTGGGTTGGAACTCTTGCAAAACTGGATTGAATTGCGGGGACGTAGAGCCGGAGCACTTTTCTATGAGTGCAAGTGGTGGGGGGAAATTGTACCGGAGCGAATTACCAGCGAGGCTCTGGCTTTACGGTTGCAAGAATGGGGGAAAGTTGCCGGGTTGGAATCCTTTTCCGCCCATGATTTTAGACGGACTTTTATCTCGAACTTGCTGGATAAAGGGGTGGATATCGCCACGGTCCAACAGCTTGCGGGACACTCGAACATTGAAACCACGGCCCGCTATGACCGACGGGGTGAAGAGACTAAGCGGGCTGCGGTGCGGAAGTTGGGTTTTTGAAGGGGTTATGGGCGATCTGTTGCCATAGTCTACAATAGACAGTCGAGCTTTCTATCAATTAATTTACCTGGTAAGCGGCAAGAAACATCTCAACATACAAAATTAAAGTATTTGTTGATTGTTTTTACTGTGTAATAAAATTTCAGTGTTTTATGCTTTAAATACTTAACCCAATAAATACAAACCAATGGGTACAAATGTGAATGCTATTCCTTGGCTTAATTCAGGAATATTCAATACTTTTACTAAAAATTTATGCAAGGCAACTAGAGCTAAAATCATGGTTACGGGTGTAACTGAATCCATAATTACACTGCCTAAAATTAATGTAATACCTATAATAATTAGCTCTTCAAGATTGATAGTCACTCCCATAAAATTAAAAGGAAAAGATAGTAACTCCTGATTAATCATCCAAAAAAGTAAGTCTTTTCGCATATGAAAAAATAAAGCTTGAATTCCTCCCATGAGTAGAATTAATATGATTAATTCTTCACCAGACAAGATATAATTCATTCCGAGTTGAGAGAAGCTAGACATTTCACCTCTACTTACTAAGTAACCCCAAAGCATTATAGGTTGTAAAGCTTCACCAATGGATTCAGAGTGACAATAATTGCTAAACTTATCCTCCTGGGTTAACTCCCTTTCATACTCTTTATTAAGAAGGTTTACAAAAATGAAACCAGAAAAGAAGGCAAACATACTTCTGTATAGTCCAATAGCATAGATATACCATACAACAGAAGGGTGAAGTCCTGCATCCATAATATTGTCATGAATTTGAGATGGATCAAATTTAATGCCTATTTTGGTTGTATTACCAGAACCCGAGCTTAAGAAAAGGAAGGGGATTAACATCCCTAACATACTCCCTTTAAATAGGAACGCTAGGGAAATGATAAAGGTAACACAGGAGATAATACCCCCTAAAATAAACTTACTAATTCCCTCTCCAGATGTCTTTAATTGACAAATATAGAGAATCCATATTAGAGGACTACCAAAAATAGAGACACTTAGAAGTAATTGACTAAACCCTTTGATTACACCAAATCCAAATAAGGTTCCACTTATTAAACCTCCTAAAAGGAGGCCACTAATCCAAAAATATGAGATAAACCATTGATTATTAATGTCATCAATTGATTCACCAATAACCCCTTCTTCTAATCCTTCCACTTGAGTTTGACCAATGAGTGTTCTTGAGGCTTTTATAAGTGCTTTACATCCCCACATTGTCCCTAAACAGAAGTAGGCAAACAAAGGATTATGAGTACAAAACAACACTAAAAATACTTGTATTAATGGCGTTAACTTAGTGGTCTTAGTGATAATCATTAAGAAGACCAAAGCTAACCCTACTACAGGCCCAGTGATAATAGATAGAGAACTGATAGCACTTAAAGTGAATCCCATCAATAGAACAAAAATAATTCCAACTAGAGTGGTAATCATGTTATTCACATTTATGTTTATTTACTTGACAAGGTAGGGGATGAGGATTAATCATGGCTTTCAGTGAAAGCCATCACAAGGTTATAACCGAAGTACAGTATAAAGGGAGAACAGATAATAAATAGACCCCAATAAGCACCACTTTTATCTTCATTAGTAGTCGGGTGAGCAGCAAAGGCTTTAGCTAATCTATTGCTAGGATAAAAAATACCATTACCTGAATCATTCCAACAATCTTGTTGAAAGGTTTGATGCCCAATTTCCTTAAGAATAGGTTTTCCCTTTTTATTTGTAGTTACAAGGAAGGTTCCATTCTTATTATGTGTTTTACTTGTTGGGTATAGAAAAATACCGAGTGCCGGATTGGGAATAGAACGACCTGTTATGGATCTATAATTATATCCCATGGAAAGGTTAAAGACTTTGCTATGAGATACCCAAATACAGATATTTTCATGGGGTTTCTCATACTCTACTGTATTAATAGGACCTGATATCTCAATTATTTTTTCACCTTTCAACAAGAT
>CBFGOM010000240.1:0-8683 GCA_965650385.1 uncultured Oscillatoriaceae bacterium | reverse complement strand
AGCGAAATCGGGGCAACTGGGATGAGGCGGAGCGTCTGTATCAGCAATCTTTGGCTTTGAGAACCGAATTGGGCGATCGCTCCTGGATGGCAGCCGTTTGGGGAGTGTTGGGAGATATCCAGCGAAATCGGGGCAACTGGGATGAGGCGGAGCGTCTGTATCAGCAATATTTAGAAGTGATGACCGAATTGGGCGATCGCAAAGGTATGGGCATCAGTTACCATCGTCTCGCATTTGTCCATAAACGCTCAAACAAAATCCCTGAAGCGATCGCCTGCTGGAGAGCGGGTTTAGCCGTTTGTCCCCCAGCCGAACTCGCCGTAGAAGCCCTATTTCTCGCTCGCAATCTTGGCAATACCGCTTATGACCTCCAAGACTGGGAAACCGCCATCGAAGGCTATGACAACGCCATCCGCGCGGTGGAACAAAGCCGGGACTGGGCGACTTCCCCCCAAATCAAACAACAACTGATTGCCGATGCCCTGCCCCTCTATGGCAAAATGGTCGAAGCCTGCCTCCACCTGGAACGCTACGACCAAGCCCTGCTCACGGTGGAACGCAGCAAAGCCCGCACCCTGATTGAACTGCTCCACAACTCTAACCGCCTGCCCCAAAACGCCAGCGCCGAGCAACTGCAACGCTACGAGCAACTCAACCGGGAAATTGCCGCCCTCCAATATGCCCTGGATGACCCATCCCAACCCCGCCCCACAGACCCGGAACTGCCCGGTGGCCGGAACTTCAACCTCCCCAACTCCGCCCCTGCCACTGACCCCCTGCGTACCCTCCTGGAAGCCCGCAAAGCCCTCCTGAAAGAAATCAACGACCCCACCTTTAACGAATTTGAAACCGTTAAAGCGGAACTCCCCGACTTCGGCCAACTCCTCAACTCCACCACCGCCCTGATTGAGTGGTTTCTCCCCCAAGACCCGGACTTGGGAGCCTACGCCTTCCTCGTCACCCACCAAAACGGCCAAACCCAGATCCACCCCCACCGCTACAGTCCCGCCCAACGCCGCGCCCTGGATGAGTTCAACCAAACCTACAACCACGACGACCGCCAAGACAGTTGGTACGAGGCCCTGGATGAGCGCCTGGACACCCTCGCCCAACTCCTCGACCTCCCCACCCTGCTCACCCACCGCCCAGACCCCTGCCATCACCTGATCCTCATCCCCCACCTTTACCTGCACCTGTTCCCCCTCCATGCCCTTTCCCTCCCCTCGCCCTCTGGGAGAGGAACCCGGGGTGAGAGCCAACTCCTCCAGGATGAATTCCCGGAAGGGGTGCGCTATGCCCCCAGTTGCCAAATCCTCGCCTACCTCCACAACCGCCCCCGCACCCGACCCACCGCCCCCTTCTTCGCCATCCAGAACCCCACAGAAGACCTTGACTATGCGGATGTGGAAATTGACCTGATTCGCCCCCGCTTCGACCCGAGTACCTACATCCTCAAACACAAAGACGCCCATAAAGCCGCTTTAGAGGAATCCACCACCCGCGCCCAACTCCACAACAGCGAAATCGTCCATTTTGCCTGTCATGGCGGCTTCGACAGTGCCAACCCCCTCAACTCCGCCCTGATTCTGGCTGGGGACAGTCCCGCCCCCTTGGAGAGTCGCCAGACCCTCACCATCCGGGATGGTCGCCGCTTCGACACCGCACACCAGGGCCTCACCGCTGCTGAAATCTACCGCAACCTGAAACTCTCTTGCCGCCTGGTCATCCTCTCCGCCTGCGAAACGGGTCGCCTGGATAGCCGCACCACGGACGAATATATCGGTCTCGCCAGCGCCCTGCTCTACGCCGGGAGTGGGACAGTGGTCGATACCCTCTGGTGTGTGGATGATTTTGCCACGGCGTTTCTCTCTGTCCGATTCTATGAGGAACTCACCCCCACCCGCACCATTCCCCAAGCCATCCAAGCGGCCACCACCTGGCTGCGAACCCGCACCCCGGCCCAATTCCTAGACTGGTGCAGGACCACCCTAGGGTTCTCCCCGGATGATTTAGACCGCTGTGAACTCAGACTCAGCCGGTATGATTCAGCCTCCCCCTTTGCCCCCCGTCTCTACTGGTCCGCGTTCCGCGCCAATGGGTTAGAATAGTGCAGAGACTGGGTTGCTAGGCAAGGGAAAACATGGCGGCGAAAGACCTTTTTCATGACGCTGTTAAAGCGGCACTCCAATGGATAAATTAACCCATTATCGTTGTTGTATCAAAAGCTTGCTGAAAGAACAAATTTATCATCAGTCCCCAACGGATGACATTGAGAGTCAATTAATTTTTGACAGTGAAGGCGACCATTATTTATGGGTCAATGTGGGTTGGAATGACTTGGACTATATTTATGCTTGTTTTGTCCATTTAGACATTAAGGAGGGCAAAATCTGGATACAACGCAATGGCACCGAGTTAGATATTGCTCATGCCCTGGTGGAGATGGGAGTTCCCCAATCCGATATAATTTTAGGGCTGCATCCCCCCTATAAACGACCCTATACCGGCTATGGAACCCCAGAGTCAATCCCCGAAAGCGAGTTGCAACAGCCGGCGGGGGTTCAAACGATTGGCGGCCTAACAGCTCAAGTCGGTTGAAACCGACTGAAATCCTTGTCCTGTGGTGTTTTTAGTCGGATTTATCCGACTTGCACCTGTTGCAACACCCGGCGGGGGTTCAAACGATTGGCGGCCTAACAGCTCAAGTCGGTTGAAACCGACTGAAATCCTTGTCCTGTGGTGTTTTTAGTCGGATTTATCCGACTTTAGCTATGAGGCGGGGGATTGATCCCCCGCCGGTTGTTGAAAGTACCCCCAGGATTTATTTATTCCCTCGCGGATGTTCACCATTACCCCAGATTTACAAAATTATGCCTCCCGAAGAACTGCAACTGATTGAAGACTTTCTCACATTTATTGAAAATGCCCGCACTACCCGCCCTGGGAATGACCCTTTGTGGGAAAATCTCCAGGAGTTTGAAACCAATTTGGTGCCGGTAGAAGATAGACCCGTTAAATTAGCCATGTATATTCAATCCTGGTGTCAAGAATTTGGTGTGAAGATAGATGCCCAAGTGATGCGCCAACTCCGCGATAATATGCTAAAAAAAGGCAAAGTTATCCCCACACCAGTGGAGGGAGAAAAACCGACTAAGGTTTATAATAAAGCCATGCTCTCGGAAACTGTACACCAGGCCCGAACCGAGAATCAAGCATGATTGACACCCCGGATTCTCTCTATGCACCGAGTCTCTATTGGTTTGCCTACCGCTATCGAGAAGGGTTAGTGGTTGCCACAGATAAACCCTTGTCTCCAACGGCGACGGTGGCTAATTTAGATTGGGTTCAACAGCAATATAATGATATTTTATCTAAGTTTGGGGTCGGGGTCAATTCTGGCTGGCAGGATAAATCCAGCACCCCAGAGTTTGATTTACTGCTCAATCCTGACATAGAAGGGGGAAGACAATATGAATATTTCGAGAATTCTGAGCAAAACCTAGAGGGGTTTATCTATCCCCAATCCCTCCATGATAGCTATGCTTTAAACTTAAATGTATTCTGCCCGGAACAGTACGGTCAGGATGAATATAAACTGGCAGATTTGAGGAAACTCAACCCCCAGGACTGCTTTAATCCGCCAACGGTGCCGCCCTTGGGTTATCTGGGGCAAACTCTGCTTTTGACAGTCTATCTGGATATTCCTAAACCGGAGGCAATCCAAGATTTGGGGGAGTTTGCCCAAGTCTGTTGGCAGAGTTTCTTTGGATTAGAAAACGGTAATTCCCTACCGCGTCTCTATCGGTTTTATGAGTTTTTGGGGGGATATCTGTATGAGTATGGCAATCCCCGAGATGAGTTAACGGTGAATCCATATTGCCATTTGTTAATTTGGGTGTTCTTTGATGTCCAGACCAGTTTAGTTTTACAGCGCTGTTATTGGGAATTGCCGGAACTGTTACTCTATTATCACAAAATTAGTAATAGTTTTAGGGATAGTCGCGGCTTTTATGAACAGGCGGATCAGATGGTGACGGAGAATGAAAAAAATTTGACTCAGTTAAATCAACGGTATCTCCTGGAAACTCAACCGGATTGTCTGCGGGATGAAGAACTGGGGGAGTTGAAAAATACTTTGAAACAATTGCTGAGAACTTCTCTGCGCTATTCTCAACAATTGCGGAATCTGGAATATGCTCACAATACGATCGCCATTAACCATACCAACTATCTGACTACCCTGGAGCAGATGGAACAACTCGCGCAAATGCCTTTGTGGGGGTTTCGGGTGTTTGGGGAGAAGGAGGCAGTCGCCTTTCAAGAACAAATCCGCGCTGACTTGAACTATTTTAAGCAAGGGTCGGGGTTACTGGATACGGCGATCGCCTCTATTCGCGGTTTAGTGGAGGTGGACCAAGCGGAACGCGATCGCCGGTTGGAACAGCAAAACGAAACCCTCCAAGACCAAATCCAGGCAGTGGGGGTGGGAATTGCTACAGGCGCGATTATCGCCTCGACTTCGGCGTTAATCTTTCAACAAGAACGGATGACCTTTCCCTGGGAAGCATCCCACGGCGATCGGCCTCATCCGTTTATGTTTGCCTTGTTGCTGAGTTTCGCCTTTGCTTTTGTCGGGTGGGGATTGACAAAATGGCTGATTGGGTGGGGTCGTAAAAGGCGATCGCACTCAAAGCAAGACGGAAAAAACTAAGTCACTCAATTTATCAGTTCTCCCCACCCCCAAATCACACCCTTCCATGAAAATCCGTGAAATCAGTGGTTAAATCCCACCTATCCCTATTGTCATCTGTCCCCAAGAAGCGTAAAATAGAGAGTTGTAACCAAACAGGAACCATAGTGGATGAGAAGGGTGACGAAGCAGGAGTTAACTAAGTGGTTGAACCTGTCGAAGTTGGAGTTAACACCGCCCTAGTCACATTGTACAGTTTAAATACATTCTCCCTTGTCGCTCAGGAAACTAACCATGAATATCAAGCAATTAATTTATGAAGAAATTGGCAAAATAGAAGAGGCTAAATTAGCAGAACTTTATGAGATTGTCAAGGATTTTTCGCAGTCGCAATCAACAGAAAAACCTAGTTTATTTAGAAAGTTAAAGCAGGTAAAAATTGAAGGACCTGTTGATTTTGCCACCAATGTCGATTTATATCTCAACGGAGAAAAAAAGATTGATGGCGATTAAAATATTTGTCGATACATCATTCATCATTGCCTTAGTAAATGTTCGGGATCAATATCATGAACAGGCTGTAGCTATGGCGGATGAATATGAGAACCAATTCTTGGTCGTTACTGATGCGGTCATGCTTGAAGTTTCCAATGCTTTATCTCGCCGCTATAAATCGGAAGCAATACAGATTATTGAAGATTTTTTTGAATCGGAAAATGTGGAAGTCGTGCATTTGAACCCGGAACTGTTTGACCGGGGATTTTGTTTGTATAAAAATAGACGAGATCAAACATGGGGTTTGGTGGATTGTATCTCATTTATAGTAATGCAGGATAGAAAAATGAACATTGCTTTGACATTTGATCACCATTTTGCTCAAGCCGGATTTAAAATACTCTGATCGCCTCCATCCGTTTATGTGGGCTTTGCTGTTGAGTTTCGGTTCTGCTTTTGTCGGGTGGGGGTTGGCAAAATTGCTGATTGGGTGGAGTCGTAAAAGGCGATCGCACTCAAAGCAAGACTCAAAAAATTAGAGATTTTCTGAGTGGGGTAGCGTTTTGAGCTAATTCGGTATCATGGCCCTTCCCTCTGTCTTGGGGAGGGGACTGGGGTAGATTTCTTGTGGCTTTTTTCCACAGTTTGTATAGAAATTAGAGTGGTGAATTTGTAAACAGTAGATTCACAAAAGTATATTATATCAAGAACAATTTAGGCGATCGCAAATCTTAGACGAGAGGACGGGGAAGATATCACGAGGCAGAGCCTCCGATTTGGCATTCCCTGGCAGAGCCAGGGAACGAGGAATCCGGTGGTTGTCAAAGCCCCACCTTATTCTTTAGCCTGCGGAGGCAGGCTTTGTTTGTATAGCCCCACCCTTTAGGGTGTGGGTTTTTACTCGGGTTGACCTGTTTTCCGCAAGGTTTCTTCCGAAACTTGTGTCCATTCGGTATGGAAGAATTCACCCCGGGGTTTATCGGTGCGTTCATAAGTATGTGCGCCGAAGTAATCCCGTTGGGCTTGGGTGAGATTTTGTGGGAGCCGATCGCGGCGGTAGCTGTCGAAATAGTCTAGGGATGCACTAAATGCCGGAACTGGAATCCCCATTTTATTTGACATGGCAATGACATCCTGCCATGCTTCTTGGCGGTCCAAAATGGTTTGTTTGAATTCGGGTGCTAGGAGCAAGTTCGGTAATTGAGGATTTTCATCAAAGGCTTGCTTAATTTTATCCAAGAAAGCCGCCCGAATAATACAGCCGCCTTTCCAAATCCGGGCAACTTCGCCCAGATTTAAGTTATATCCAAATTGTTTGGAGGCTTTGCTCAATAAATCCATCCCTTGAGCGTAGGAACAAATTTTAGAGCAATATAAGGCATCGCGAACCTTATTGATAAATTCCTGAGTATCTCCCTCAAATTTGATACTCGGTCCGGTTAATTGGGTAGAAGCGGCAACCCGTTCCTCTTTGATAGAAGACATAATCCGGGCATTCACCGCAGCAGCGATCGTGGGAATGGCAACGCCTAATTCTAAGGCATCGGCAGCAGTCCAGCGTCCGGTGCCTTTTTGTCCGGCGGAATCCATAATCATTTCCACTAGAGGAGCGTTGGTTTGTGGATCGAGGTAGCGGAAAATCTCTGCGGTAATTTCAATCAAAAATGAGTCAAGTTCTGGGGTGGTATTCCACTCAGCAAATACTTGTTGTAACTGGCGATGATCCAATCCGACGATACTCTTGAGGAGGTCATAGGCTTCGGCGATGAGCTGCATATCGCCATACTCGATGCCGTTATGCACCATTTTGACATAGTGGCCCGAACCGCCAGGGCCAATATAGGTGACACAGGGACCATCATTGACCTGGGCGGCGATCGCCGTCAGGATGGGCTCTCAATCTCGGTAGGCTTGTTCAGTCCCACCGGGCATCAAACTGGGCCCCTTGAGCGCCCCTTCTTCTCCACCGCTAACTCCCATACCAACAAATCCGAGCCCCGTGGATTCCAAGTCTTTGGTGCGGCGTTCCGTGTCTTGATAGAGGGAATTCCCGCCATCAATAATCATGTCACCCTCTTCTAATAAGGGTTTGAGTTGAGCGATCACCGCATCCACGGGACCCCCGGCTTTCACCATCACCAGGATGCGGCGGGGACGTTCTAGGGATGTGACAAACTCTTCTAGGCTGTAGGTGGCTTTGACTTGTTTCGTGCCTCCTCTGGCTGCCATGAATTTATCCGTAACGCTGCTGGTGCGATTGTAGACGGCTACCGGAAAGCCGCGACTTTCGACGTTGAGGGCCAGGTTTTCTCCCATGACGCCTAGGCCAATCACACCAAATTTCTGCTTACTCATAACGTTTTGGGTCTCGTTGTGTTTCTGTCTCTTACCTTTTTTAGGGTAGCCCGTTCAGAGTAATTCTTCAGGTGACCCCTGTTGAGAACTTTATCTCCGGTTTCTGGGGAGATTGCTGCAATTACGGACACTCAAATGTTTGCTATCAGGTTACTAGAGGCACTCTGGCATTTTTACGGCTACTCAAAATAGGAGGATTCGCTGTTGACAGATTCTTGACAAATGAATCTAATTCTGAGGGGTGCGTCTTGGCAAATCATGAGGAGTCGGGTAAGACTCCTGTAGCGACAGGTGGCGACAGGCTGCGATCGCCAGGGTCAAAAATCCACTCAACCTCCCCATATCCTACCTTTCACTCAAAACCCAGCATGATCGTCTTTGGGGAAGATCCGATCGCCGTCTCTGGAACGGTAGAATGACCATTGTAGAGACGAACGGGTGAGTCGTTCATGTAGTAGACAGTAGGGGGAACCGGCATTATGCTTCCATACATTCTGGCCTTAGCCGTCGCGGTGGGTAGCTTCGCGATTTATATGGCCGCTTTCTTTTTTCCAGAAGTCCATCGCAAAGGTGATCTCGTTTGGAGTGGCGTTGGACTGTTTTATGCGTTGGTTTTATGGTTCTGTGCAGGGCGGATTTCTGGTGCGGTCCTGTTGGGACAAATGGCGAGTGTGGGCTTATTGGGGTGGTTTGGGTGGCAAGCCTTAACCCTACGGCGGCAAACCACTCCACTGGCTGAACAAACTCCCGTATCTGGCGAGCAAATCGATCGCCTCACCGGCGGGTTAACCGGGATGTTTAAACCCAAATCCGCGCCGAAAGCGCAAAAAGTATCTCAAAAAGTACCTCAACCCATCCCCCAACCAGCGGTTAAGGTCGAGGAACCCGCTATTGCGACCCCGCCCGTGGCGACAGGTGCAAAGGTCCCCCCAGTCGCGGTGAACCCGGAACCTGTGACTGCGGCAAAACCTGCAACGAAGGTGACGACCGCCAAACCCCAAACCCCTCGATTTGCCGATCGCTTCTCTTTCTTATTTAAAGGTAAAGACAAAGGTAAAGACAAAGATAAAAACACAGATAAATCTAAAGCCCAACCCACCCCAGGGGCCAAAACTCAACCCCAATCCCCTACAGCGGTGGCCT
>CBFGOM010000239.1:0-8757 GCA_965650385.1 uncultured Oscillatoriaceae bacterium | reverse complement strand
CACCGGCTGTTCCTCCATCTATGGCGGCAACCTCCCTACCACCCCTTGGGCGCAAAACGCCGAAGGACGGGGACCCGCTTGGTCCAACTCCCTATTTGAAGATAACGCCGAATTCGGTTTAGGATTCCGGGTTTCCATCGATAAACAAGCCCAATTCGCCGCCGAATTACTGCAAAAACTCAGCAGTGAGATTGGGGATAACCTAGTTACCGGCATTCTCAACGCTACCCAGAAATCTGAAGCCGACATCTGGGAACAACGCGATCGCGTGGCAGCCCTTAAAGAAAAATTACAAGGGATGAACTCCCCAGATGCCAAGCAACTCACCAGTTTAGCGGATTACCTCGTCAAAAAAGATGTGTGGATTATCGGCGGGGATGGTTGGGCGTATGACATCGGCTACGGTGGCTTAGATCATGTCATCGCCTCTGGACGAAACGTTAATATCCTCGTCCTAGATACCGAAGTCTACTCCAACACCGGAGGACAAGCCTCCAAAGCCACTCCCCGGGGGGCCGTCGCCAAATTCGCCGCCGGTGGCAAACCTGCCGCCAAGAAAGACTTAGGCTTAATTGCCATGACTTACGGGAATGTGTACGTCGCCAGCGTCGCAATGGGGGCACGAGATGAACATACCCTGAAAGTCTTCCTAGAAGCCGAAGCGTATGACGGACCGTCCTTAATTATCGCCTATTCTCACTGTATCGCCCACGGCATCAACATGGTAACCGCCATGAATCACCAGAAAGAAATCGTAGAAGCGGGACGGTGGCTACTGTATCGCTATAATCCAGACTTGCTGGAACAAGGGAAGAATCCTCTCCAATTGGATATGCGATCGCCCAAGAAAGGGGTTGAATATTCAATGTATAACGAGAACCGATTCAAGATGTTGACCAAAACCAAACCCGCTGAGGCCAAAAAGTTATTGGCAGAAGCCCAAAACGACATCAACACCCGTTGGCAGATATATGAATATCTCGCGTCTCGTCAGGTTGAAACTCACAACGGGGAGGCTGCTATCGGTGAGGTGACAAAAGCCTAGAGATCCGGAGACCCCACCCAACCCTCCCATTGCCAAGGGGAGGGCTCATCCAGTCCGGTCCCCTCCCCTTGCTAAGGGGAGGGTTAGGGTGGGGTTCTTCCTAAGAGTGATGAGGGTGAAATTATATTTTACCCCTGCCGGAAATAACGACTGAAGTCGTGACACCGAAGATCTTCCGCTTTCTTATTACAGGAGAACATAACATAATGGATCTGACTACAGAATATCTAGGTTTACAACTAAAATCTCCCTTAATGCCATCGGCTGCCGCACCTCTAACCGAAGATTTGGATAACATCAAACGGTTAGAAGATGCAGGGGCAGGCGCGATCGTGCTACATAGTATCTTTGCCGAACAACTCAAAATCGAACAACACGAACTCCATTATCATACAATTTCTCACACCGAAAGCTTTGCCGAAGCCCTCACTTATTTCCCGGATCCCGATACCTATCATGTAGGACCGGAAACCTATCTCGAACATATTCGCCAAGCTAAAGAGAGTGTCGGAATTCCCATTATCGCCTCCTTGAATGGTTCTACCTTGGGCGATTGGGTGGATTATTCTCAACAAATCCAGGAAGCTGGGGCTGATGCGTTAGAGTTAAATATCTATAATATCCCCACCGACTCTCACTTAACTGGAGCACAAATTGAGGAAGATTATCTCTCCATTGTAGAAGCCGTTCGCGCTGATGTCACCATTCCCCTAGCGGTCAAACTTAGCCCATTTTTCACCAATTTAGCCAATATGGCGATGCGCCTGGATAAAGCCGGTGCCAATGGGTTAATTTTATTTAACCGCTTCATGCAGGCGGATATTTCCCCAGAAGAACTAGAAGTTTGGCCCCATTTGGTGTTGAGTCACCACCAGGAGTCCCTCCTGCCAATGCGTTGGCTGGGATTACTCTATGGTCGCATTAATGCGGACCTCGCCGCTACCACAGGCATTCAAAAAGGCCGGGATGCGGTGAAAATGTTAATGGTTGGGGCGAAAGTGACCCAAGTCTGTTCTCCCCTGTTGCGCCACGGCATCGGACATCTGCGTGAAATTGAACGGGAACTGGTGGAATGGCTAGAGGAACATGAATATCACTCCGTCAAACAGGCGATCGGGACTATGAGTCAGATGAATGTCGCCGATCGCAGTGCCTATGAACGGGCCCAATACATGAAAGTGATTCAAAGTTTCGATTACGATCAGGCGGTAGTTACCGCTTCGACTGTCTAAGCAATTTTCTCCCCTGACTTCTTTTTTCCAATGTCAGGAAATCCCCATTTGGCGGCATTGCCGCCTTTTTTTGTGGGAGAAGGGGAGGATGGGAGATAGGGGAGATAGGGGAGAAATGACTTAAGTCGCTACCACAAACTTCCCCATCCTCCCCATCCCCCGTGTCTCTCCTAAAAATATGGAAAAATCATCACCAAACCGTTCTTCCCCTCCAAGCTAAAAAAGCCAGTTAAATTTTAAAATGCAAGAGAAAGTTTTAGAATCTTGCCGATTACAGTTAATCGAGTCCACTCTAACTTAAGGAGAAGTTCATGCATCAGAAAAAAAGATTAGGCGTATTAACCAGTGGGGGAGACTCGCCGGGAATGAATGCTGCGGTTAGGTCCGTGGTTCGGTCTGCGATCGCCCAAGGAATCGATGTATTTGCGATTTATGAAGGCTATCAGGGGATGGTGGAGGGGGGACAATGCGACTTGGAAAACCCGCGTCGGGTTGCCCCCGATGCTGAAGCTTGTATTCGCCAATTGCATTGGTATGACGTGGCGGGGATCTTACATAAAGGGGGGACGATTATTGGAACAGCGCGATCGGCCCAATTTCGGACCCGGGAAGGCCGATTACAGGCGGTTCGGAATTTGTTAGCCCATGATATCGATGGATTAGTGGCGATCGGGGGGGATGGCAGTCTCACAGGTGCTCACTTATTCCGCAGTGAATGGCCGGAATTAGTCGCTGAACTCTTAAAACGAGGTGACATTGAGGCTGAAGTGGCTGAACGTCACCGCCACCTCACTATTGTCGGATTAGCGGCCTCTATTGATAATGATATGTATGGCAGTGACATGACCATCGGGACTGATACTGCCCTCCACCGCCTAACTGAAGCTGTAGACTCGATTTCTTCTACGGCAGCTAGTCATCAGCGCACCTTTGTGGTGGAAGTCATGGGACGGCATTGCGGGTATCTGGCATTAATGGGGGCTTTAGCCACCGGCGCAGACTGGGTATTGATTCCCGAATGTCCTCCCGAGGGCGACTGCTGGGAAGATAGAATGTGCGAAGTTCTCCAAGCGGGTCGAGAATCGGGACGTCGTGATACCATTGTGATTGTCGCTGAAGGTGCAAAAGACCGTCTCGGTAACCCAATTTCCTGTGAATATGTGCGCCAAGTGCTAGAACAAAAACTGGGGGAAGATGCCCGGGTTACCATTTTAGGCCATGTCCAACGCGGTGGGTCACCCACGGCATTTGATCGCAACTTAAGCACGTTGTTAGGTCATGCGGCAGTCAATGCTTTTCAAACTGCCACCCCAGAGACTGAATCGGTTCTGATCGGAATGCGGGGGAACCGAGTCTATCAAGCACCTTTGATGCATTGTGTGGAACAAACCCATGCGGTGAGTCAGGCGATCGCCGATGGAGATTACGCCAAAGCAATGGATCTGCGGGGAGAAAACTTCAAAAACGCCTATCAAATCTTGCATACTCTGATGCAAGCCCAACCCAGTACCCCCGCCCATCATGATCTGAAACCCTTGAGATTCGCCATCCTCAACTGTGGCGCAACCGCCCCGGGAATGAATACAGCGGTTCGCGCAGCAGTCCGACTGGCGATCGACAAAGGACATACTATGTTAGGGGTTGAACATGGATTTCGCGGCTTAATTGAGGGTCACATTAAAGAATTAAACTGGTTAAGTGTGCGAGGATGGGCCACCACCGGCGGTTCTGAACTGGGGACAAGTCGCAAGATTCCCCAAAGCAAAGATTTTTATGCGATCGCCCGTCAAATCGAACGCCATGACATTAATGGACTACTGATTATTGGCGGTTGGAGTGGCTATCAAGCCGCCTATCAACTCTATTCCCAATGTGAAACCTTCCCCGCCTTCAACATTCCAATTCTCTGTATTCCCGCCTCGATTAACAACAATCTTCCCGGTTGTGAATTGAGTATTGGGGCTGATACCGCCTTAAATAATATCATCGAAGCGGTGGATAAAATCAAGCAATCGGCGGTAGCTTCCAACCGATGCTTTTTAGTTAAAGTGATGGGACGGTACTGCGGATACTTAGCCGTCATGAGTGGCTTGGCAACCGGGGCAGAACGGGTGTATATTAACGAGGAAGGAGTCGCCCTCACCGACTTGCAAGAAGACCTAGCCACCCTGATTGCTGGATTCAAACAAGGGAAACGAGTCGGTTTAATTATCTGTAATGAAAATGCTCATCCGGTGTATGACAGCGACTTCATTTGTGACTTATTTGCCGAAGAAGGGAAAGAAGTATTTCAAGTGAGGGAAGCGATTTTAGGCCATCTACAACAAGGTGGCGATCCCACCCCCTTTGATCGCATCCAAGCCACCCGCTTCTCGGCGATCGGTTTAGATTTCCTGATCGAACAAGCCCACCGATCCTCACCTACCGGGGCTTTTATGGGAACCGAAGCCGGTAATGTGCGATTTATTGATCTAGGCATGATGCCGCGCATGGTAGACAAAGAACACCAACGACCCAAAGAACAATGGTGGATGGAAACCGCTGCGATCGGCAAAATCCTTGCCCACAATGCACCCCCAACTCAAAAGTGAATTCGCTTGGGACACGGCAGATGCCGTGTCCTTAACTTCTAATTACGGATTGAGTTGAAAGGGCGATCGGTGAAGTAGGATTGAACGATTTTGATGAATTTCGATGGGATAGCTTTGACATACAAGACTGGGTGTTCCACAGTTAGTCAATTTAATCTTTAGGTAAATCCCATCTTACTAGCCTTGAACCTTCTCAAACAGTCACTTCAGGTAATCCCCGGATTAAATAGAGATCATTTTCCATAAACAGAAGCTCAAAACTTTTTAGCTTGAAAGGATGAATTTCCAAAAAACTCTAAACTTTATCAGGTTAAGGCTTAACTGTGACCCCGATCACTAAATTTAGTGATTGTTTCAGGATTTAGCAGACTTATAAGACTCTGGTTTTCAACTGAAGGAGTTAGACCCTTTCATTTATATAGGGTTTAGCTTCTACGCCAGTGGACTAGACGCCTTATTTATTAGATAAACTTATCAGAATGGGTCTTGAAAAGCCACCCCCGGTAACTTTATACATGAAAACTTTATAATATTTTGGCATACAAAATCTATAATAGTTAACTAGGGGTGTCGCCGAGCAAAAATCAGCGAAACCCACCCAAGGAATCCGGGGAAAATTGCATTTATTAGTATAAGTGATGAAACAGGTTGTTTCATCCAGAGTTCAAAAGAGTAGTAGGGAGAGTGGTTTATGGCGGCTGAAAATTTGGATCAGGTCTTATTAACTCCTCAAGTGTTCGAGGATACAGAATTCACTACAAATATCCCGGATTCGCAAAGCGAAGACGACGAATCAGATGACGAGATAACCGAGGCGATCGCAGAAGCCGAAGAGTTAGATCTATTTGATCCCGTGGTGTATCTGGAGGAAAATCCCGACGTAGCCGCCGCCGTACAGCGCGGTGAAACCACCGCCGTTGACCATTTCCGGGAATTTGGACGCTTTGAGGGGCGCACCTTTAACTCCTTTTTCAGTCTCAGCATTTACCTAAAGCAGAATTCTGATGTTGCGGCTCAAGTTCAAACCGGGCAAACCACCGTCTTCGATCACTTCTGGCAATTCGGGCGCTTTGAGGGGCGGGAATTTAGCTCATTTTTCAGCATCAAAGCCTATCTGGAGAAAAACCAAGACGTAGCCGCTGCCGTACAGCGCGGGGAAACAACTGCTTTCGAGCATTTCTGGCAATTCGGACGCTTTGAAGGGCGGGAGTGTTCTCACCTGTTCAGCGTCAAAAAATATCTGGAAATGAACCCGGATGTCGCTGCCGCCGCACAGCGCGGAGAAACGACTGCTTTCGACCACTTCCGGCAATTCGGACGCTTTGAGGGGCGGGAATTTAGCTCATACTTCAGTGTCAAAGCCTATCTGGAAAAGAACTCCGACGTAGCGGCAGCCGTAGAACGGGGCGAAACCACAGCGGTTGACCACTTTTGGGAATTCGGACGCTTTGAAGGGCGGGAAATCAGCTTCTCTTTCAGCATTTCCCAAATCATTTCTATATTTAGCGTCACCAGTTTCTCGGAAATTAGCTTCTCGTGGCTGTCAGAATTCTTTAGTAGTAGCCAGGGTCAAGAGTTACTGCTCGGTAGTAGCGGTGAAGACGACCTAAGCGAGGGCGAAACCAGTGGGAAAACCACGACTAATACCCCCACACAAGAGCCGATTCTCGTGCCATTCCCGAACCTTTCAGACGGGGAACCGGGCAACACTCCTGACGATGGCACGGACTCCCCGATACCCGAGCCTTCGGCCACACTCGATATCGGTTTCATCGTCGAAACCTACCGGGAACAACTACAGGCGCGATTCCCCAATTTTGACTTGGAGAATCTCACGGGTACACAAGCGCTACAAATTCAGCAATATGCGGAAGCCCAACAGTTCAACCCGTCGCCCTTTGTGGATGCCCAGTTCGTCACTTCTACCGTGTCAGTGTTGCTGGAAAATCTGGGGATTAATATTTCCGGGTTAACCCAGCAACAAATTATCCAGCGGGGACTCGAAGAAGGGATTAGCCCCTGTCCCACGATTGACCTGAGTTTCTACCGAGCAGAATACGAAGCACAACTCCTGCAATTCTTCAAGGTTGAGTTCGTCTATGAAATCAGCAACTCAGAGTTATTTGAGTTCATCAGCAGTGAAGGACTCAAACTCGGATTAAACACCTCGGCATTTTTCAGCCTCCAGTTCTACCGGGAAACCTTCACAGCCGAAATCATCGAATTCTTCGGCGTCGCATCGATTGAAGAACTCACCAACCAGCAAATCTTCCAGTTTGCCAACAGTGAAGGTTTAGAAAAAGGTCTAAATCCTTCCCAATTTGTTCGCTTGAACTTCTATAAAGCGGTTTATGCCGAACAACTTAAAGAGTTCTTTAGTGTGGAATCTCTCGATGAAATCAGTAACGTCCAACTGATTGGCTTTATTGCAACCACGGGCCTTGAACAAGGTCTGAATCCTTCCCCGGCGATCTCTTTCAACTATATCAAAGCGGTGTATGGGGAAGAATTAACTGTCGCATTAGGTGAAAACCCGACATTCCAGCAAATCTTGAACTTTATCAGTACCGAAGGTCTGGAGATGGGTTTAAACCCGTCGGTATTCGTTAACTTGGCTTATTCCGAGAAGCGCTACCGGGAAGATATTCGCGCTGCCAAAGACCTCTTTGGTAAGGCAGAGGGCAGCGACGCACTCAAGGAAATCAAAGACTTGAGCGAGGAAGAACTCAACGCTGCCCTAGGGCAGTTGAGCGATGAAGATGTATTGGAGTCTCTAGTCCTTGATTCTGGCCCGATGGTGGATACCAAGTTCTATCGCTGGCAATATGCCGCCGAACTGAAAACCTTCTACGGACTGGCAACAGTGGAAGAAGTCGCCAAGTTGAGCGAAGAGCAAGTGATTTCTTTTGCGTTCGGTGAAGGTAAAGATATGGGGTTGAGCCTGTCCCCATTTGATACCCAAGGTTATTTGGCAGTCGAAGAAAACACCCAAGCACTCATAGAGTTCTATGGCGTTGAGGATGTGGCAGACTTAAGCGAACAGCAGATTTATAAGTTTGCTGTAGGCGAAGGTTTGAAAATGGGCCTGCCTGTTGCGACTTTCCTCAACATTGAATACTACAGCAGCACTTATGAAGCGGCGTTAACAGCTACTTTTGGCGCGGGTTATACCGATGAGCAGGTCATCGATTTCGTGTTCGGCAATGCCAAGCTTTTTGTGGATGTGAAATACTACCTCCAAGCTAATGCCGAGGGAGTAGCGGCTTTAGCCGAGTCATTGGGTAAGGAAGTTTTTGCCTTGACCAATGAAGAGATTATCACCTATGCTCTCACGGATGGGTTTAATGCTTCGGTGAAGCTGTCACCCCTCAATATCGAGGCTTATATCACCGCCCATAGTACAGAACTGGTTGCCTTCTATGAAGTAGAAGACGTGACCAAGCTGAACCAAGAGCAGGTGTATCAGTTTATGATGGGCGAAGGCTGGAAACTGGGCATCGGTTTGGTGGACTTCGTGGCTGCGGAGGATGTGCAGTTCTATCGTGACCTGAATGCCCAAGCGCTGACCGAACTCTATGGCGTGGATGATGTGGCGCAATTGAGCGCTGTAGTGGTCCTGGATTACCAGTTTGGCGGTCTATCTGGAGTCATTGACTACGATTACCTGCGGTTCTCGATGTCGGAAGAACTGCTGGCGTTCTACGCCGATGCGGGGGTGACGGATGTGGCGGACCTCACAAATCTACAAATTTTGGAGTACGCCTACAGCGAGCTGTTTGTCTCAGAAGAGTTCAGTATTGGGATGCTGTCTGCCCTAAATGTAGAAGGCTACCTGGAAGCGGGCGGTGCGGAACTCGAACAGGCTCTGAAAGAATACTTCGAGGTTGAG
>CBFGOM010000238.1:0-8857 GCA_965650385.1 uncultured Oscillatoriaceae bacterium | reverse complement strand
GCGGTATATGATGCTATCTTTAGTCCTGGCGATCGCACTCTTGTCTCAGCTCACCACGATGGTACGATCGCATTATGGCGTCGCAAATTGGATTCTGAAAAGTGGGAAGAGAGTCCGTACCAGATTCTTGCAAAGCATGAAGAAAGTGTCTATACCTTAAGTTTCAGTGGTGACGGTCAGACCCTGGCATCGGCCAGTCAAGATAGGACGGTAATTCTGTGGAATTGGCAGAATGTGGAGTCAGCGACACTCTCTACGTTAATTCAGTCTGGCTGTGCAGAACTACAGGACTATTTACAGTATAACCCCTCGGTTAGTGCAGAAGACAAAAATCTTTGTTCTAATATCCGGAAAATCATGAAATAGAAGCGAATAAAAGTAACAAAAGATAATTTTTATTTCGATTGTAAGTTCGGTTCACACTTTCATAAAGATAAGGAGTAAAATCATGCCTGATTCATCTAACCCTTCCGTTGAAACTATGCGGCCACAAAATTATATCAGCCAAACGGCAGCGATTGTTCTACTTAGAGAAGTATTACAAGAAGAGTCCATTAATGAAGAAATTAATGAAGAAATAAAGCACAGAATTTTGGATCAATTTAGTCGGAATTTAGAAGAATATTGTCACACTAGTGATGGGCTGCAAGATTTATCTTTGACTGTAATTTCAAGCCTGAATAGCGTCAAAATTATAGGACCCAAAGGATTCCAATATAAATTAGGTGAAGTAGCACAGGAATCTTTAGAGCTATTGGAAGGAGAATCAATATTTCAATTACATATTTATCCGTTGAAAGAATGCCCAGATCCAATCGATTGTCCTGTCTTATTACACCCACAAATTATTATTCCGCACTCGGGATCTGATCTAAAAATCGATATTATTATGATGCAAAACTCACAGGAGGTTATGCTGATGGGGGATCCGATTGATGGTCCCCCCTCACAGGATGCGATTCAGGATTCACTACCGGGGGGTTTTCTGCTGATGGACGTGATTGATGGTCCCCCTTCGCAGGATCCGCTAGATACACCACCTACCCCTACCCCAAAACCATAAACTGTTGCAATTCAAAATAGTTAAAACGGAGGAATAATATTGGGTTCTAGGGTTTTGAGCGTTAAGAGAGGAGGAGAGCTTAATCACCCTCCTCCCTCCCTTTCTTTACTCCTACGTCAAAATCGCCCCACCTAACAACTTCTCATACCGCTTATCTAACTCACTTTTTAACACCGGCCATCTCTCCAAGGTCGGGTCTTTTTTAATCACTTTTTCTGCTGCATCTCTAGCTAAAATTAATATCTCTTTATCCTCAACTAAACTCGCTAATACAAAATCTGGGAGTCCTGATTGTCGGGTTCCCATGACTTCCCCGGGTCCGCGTAATCTCATGTCCATTTCGGCGATGAAAAAGCCGTCTTGTGATTGTTCCATGACGTTGAGGCGATCGCGAGCGTCGGGAGTGGCTTTAGGATGGGTCATTAGGATACAATAGGATTTTTCTGCACCCCGTCCGACTCTTCCTCGCAATTGGTGCAATTGGGATAGTCCAAATCGTTCGGCATTTTCGATTAACATGACGCTGGCATTGGGGACGTCTACTCCCACCTCAACTACGGTGGTTGAGACTAAGATTTGGGTATGTCCATCGCGAAAGAGTCCGATCGCCTCTTCTTTTTCTGCTGAGGACATCCTGCCATGTAGCAATCCCACTTGAAATTCAGGGAAAATCACCTCTTGCAGTTTTTGGTATTCTTCTATTGCTGATTTTAAATCTAATTTCTCCGATTCTTCCACTAATGGCAACACGACATAAACCTGCCGTCCTTGGACAACTTCCCGCTTGATTAAATCATAAGCATGGGTGCGTTCTTTCCCGGAGAAAATGGTGGTTTGAATGGCTTGTCTTCCCGGTGGCAATTCATCGATTTGACTAACATCTAAATCCCCATGCAATGTTAGGGCTAAAGTGCGGGGAATGGGAGTGGCAGTCATGGTTAAAACATGAGGGTCTTCGCCTTTTTGTTGCAGTTTGGCCCGTTGTCCCACTCCAAATCGATGCTGTTCATCGATGACAATTAAGCCGAGTTTGTGGAAGTTTACCGGGTCTTGAATTAAGGCATGGGTTCCGACTAAAACGGGTAATTCTCCGGTTTCTAATTGGGGTAGGATTTGTTTACGTTTGGCTGTTTTTGTGGACCCGGTGAGGAGTTCAACGGGGAGATGCAGGAGGTTAAACCAACTGACTAATTTTTTGTAATGTTGTTCGGCTAAAACTTCCGTGGGTGCCATGAATGCAGCTTGATATCCGGCTTGAATGGCGGCTAAGATGGCAACGACGGCTACGACAGTTTTACCGGCACCCACATCCCCTTGGACGAGGCGATTCATGGGTTTGCGTTTTTGCAAGTCTTCGAGGATTTCGGCAATGACTCGCTGTTGAGCATGGGTGAGTTGAAAAGGGAGGAGTTTATAAAATTGGTTGATGAGTTTGCCTTTGCCGGATAAGACTGCGCCGGTTTGGGTTTCTCGGAGTCCTTGGCGACGATGGAGGAGTCCGAGTTGCAGGTAGAAGAATTCGTCGAAGACGAGGCGGCGACGGGCGATTTCGAGGATGTCCCGATCGCGCGGAAAGTGTATTTGAGAAACCGCATCCTGCAATCCCATCAACTGATAGCGCGATCGCAGGCTGTCCGGCAGCGGGTCAACCAATAAACCCACATGGGGTATCACACTTTGTACCCCTTTTCTCACAATATCGGCTGTTACCCCTTCGGTTAAGGGATAAATCGGCACAACTCGTCCGACGTTGAGGGATTCGATGGTCCCACTTTCATCGAGCACTTCGATTTGGGGATTATCCAGGGATACGCCATATTTGCTGCTTTTGACTAACCCAGAGGCGGCAACTACTGCACCCGTGGGATACATTCGCTTTTGAATTTCTTGCCACCCGCGATTGCTTTGCCTTCCGGCAAAAAATCGACTGAGTTTGATTTGTCCGGTACTATCTTTAATGACTAGGTTTAAGATGGTTAATTTCGGATTGCGCGGACTGCTAAAGCAATCACAGCGTTTGACGGTTCCAATAATAGTGACCGTTTCTCCCGCTTCCAGTTCTTTGATACTGACCTGGCGGGCATAATCAAGATGGTCCCGAGGGAAGTTGTACAGGAGGTCATAAATCGTATAAAGCCCCAATTTAGCTAACTTGTCGGCGTTGCGTGTTCCAATGCCGCTGACTTGACTTAAGCCTTGGTTGAGGGTGACTGGGGAACTGGTACGGGTGGTACTATACGCGGGGGTGGGGAGGGGTTCTCTCGGGGAGATGGTGGGCGATCGCATCGCGGCGGTGGAAGTGGGTTCGGCGAGTCGGGATGCGTTGGTATTGCGGTTCTGAGGGGGTGGAGTTTTGCTACAAATTCGTTCCATATCCAGAAGAAACCGGCGGGTATCTGATACTAAGGCTTGTCGCTTTTCTAAGTTCAGTTCTGGATATCGACCAAATTCTGCTGCTAAGGTTTGCCAACGGCGCAGATCTGCCGATACGAGATGGGTAGGGGAGTCTTTTAAACTAATCTGAAGAAATTCGCTAAAGCGATACTGACTGCCGACAACATCGGTAAATCCCCGTTGTGCTTCGACGGATAAAGCTTTTTGCAATCGACCCCAATCTAGTGATTCTGCGTTCACGGTTTCCCCCTCCCGGATTTAGTCTTCAAACCAGCTTGAACGCCATGCAGCTTCTGCTTGGGCGATCGCTCGTTCCCGTTGTTTTTGATGATAGTCTCGTTTGAGTGAATTTAGCCGTCCCGACAGGTTGCGAATTTGTCCTCGGGATGCACTCAGACGGGAGTCGGCAAATTCAATATCGGTTAATCTTAAATGAACGGCCATGATGTGAACGGGCCCTTTGAGTAGGGAGGCTAAACCGGGCATTTGAGGTAAGTCGTCGGTCCCTTGCGCTTCTAGGGTTAGGGTGATCAGATTGGGTGGCCCTCCGATCGCCTCGCTATTGGGCAGTTTTTCGGCAGCTTCTAGCAACATCGCGGGAACGTTTTTAGACCCAATTCCAGCAGCGTGCAGCGCCTGATTGGTTTCATGGGAGACTTGTTGCAAGAGTTTGATAATTCCCGATTCTATCCGGTCTTGCCAATTGGATAAATTTTCGGGGTCCGCAATTTCTTCGAGGGGAGTGAGTTCCTGTTCCTCTTCGACGAGGGTAATGTCCTCGGGAGGGGTTCCCTCTTCGGAAAGTCCTTCGACGATCAGGACAACGGGGCTATCTTCGGGGTCGGGGTCTTCAACGAGGGCGATCGCCTCAGCTTCTGCTTTCTTGACGATGGACCTCAGTTTGGATTGCAATTCTTGTTTTTGGGATAAGGATAAGTCCAGAAAATGCTCGGGATATCCTTGAGTGCAAATGTGATATCCGGCTAAGATCAGTTGCTGTCGCACCGCTTGTCCCAAAGCCGTTAAATAATGGCTGTAGCTTTTTTGAAATTGTCCGGCGAGGTCTTGTGCTGCCTGTTCTAACTCTGCAATGTCTTGGTCAATCAGTTCGAGGGGTCTTGCCATAGCCTCTAAGTTGGATCCGATAGCAATAATAAGGTCTTTTCTAACGATAGCGGCTAGAAAAATAGAAGGCAGGTCATGCTATGGTTTGACCTGCCTCCGGTTCTAGCAGTCTTTTTCACCTTTGTACCGCCAATTCTAGGCGATCGCTGCATCGGGGAAAATACCCCTAGGAGAAACCCGGAATTGAGGAAATACCATCCCCCCTCTAAACCGGGGCTACTTTGCGCCGGTTTGGGCTGCTACTTCGTCGGCAAAGTTGGTTTCTTCTTTTTCAATCCCTTCACCCAAAACGAACCGAGTAAAGCGACGAACTCGAATGTTTTCACCCAATTGGGCGATCACTTGCTTGATTAACTCAGCGACGGTGATGTTCTGATCGCGAATGTAAGGCTGATCCACCAAGCTCAGTTCTTTCAGGCGCTTGTCAATCCGTCCAAGGACGATTTTTTCTTTGATGTTATCCGGTTTGTTACCCAGATCATCCCGTCCCATTTCGATCGCCTTTTCGCTTTCGACTAAGCTTTGGGGGATGTCTTCTACGCTGACATATTCAACGTTGGGACAGGCTGCAATTTGCATGGCAATATTGCGAACCAAAGCATGGAATTCTTCACGACGGGCTACGAAGTCCGTTTCGCAGTTGACTTCTACCAGAACGCCGATTCGCCCTCCGGTGTGAATGTAGCTATCCACCAATCCCTCGGCTGCCACACGCCCTGCTTTTTTCTCCGCAGAGGTGATCCCTTTCTGCCGTAGCCATTCTACGGCTTTGTTCATGTCCCCATCATTTTCTTGGAGCGCTTTTTTGCAGTCCATCATGCCTGCGCCGGTTTTTTCGCGCAGTTCTTTGACCACTTTTGCAGATATGTCCGCCATTTTCTCTTTGTTTTTCTCGATTTACACTGTCCCAGAATTCTGGGGTTTCGCCATCTGCCTTTAGCCTAAGAATAGACGATTGAAGTATCCCTAGAACACTTTCTTTTCAGCTTTGTGGGCAACTTCAGCGATAGGAGAGTATTGCGGGTGAATATTCCGGGTTTACTCTTGTTTCTATCGGTGAAGTTGCTGCTGACTTAGTAAAGGTGTTCCGGGCGATCGCCTTTATGCTTCGTCGGTGTCTTCGTCTTCGCCATCGACTGAATAGGCGTCTTCCGCTTCTTCGTCATAGTCGTACTCGCCTTCTACGCCGTCGTAGTCGTATTCTTCGTCTTGACCACTAGAATCGACTTCGCCATGACGACCTTCGTAGATAGCATCAGCCAGTTTTCCGACGATTAATTTAATCGATCGAATGGCGTCATCGTTACCCGGAATCGGAATATCTGTAAAATCGGGGTCGCAGTTGGTATCTAACAGGGAGACGATGGGAATATCCAGTTTTTGACATTCCTGGACTGCGTTATATTCGCGGCGCTGATCCACGATCACTACGATGTCGGGGATCTTTCTCATGTTTTTGATGCCGCCGAGATATTTTTGCAGCTTGCTCAGTTCTCGGCGCAACATGGAGGCTTCTTTTTTCGGACGCCGATCCATTGCGCCGGTGTCTTCCATGCGTTCTAATTCTTTGAGGCGATCGGCGCGGGTTTTGATCGTCGTCCAGTTGGTCAACATTCCGCCCAACCACCGTTGGTTGACGTAGTAAGCCCCACAGCGGGTAGCTTCTTGGGCAATAATTCCCGCCGCTTGGCGCTTGGTTCCGACAAAGAGAACTTTTTCCCCACGCTCTGAGGCGGATCTCATATAGTCGTAGGCTTCTTCCATTAACTGGGCGGTCTGCACCAAGTCAATGATATGGACGCCGTTGCGTTCAGTAAAGATATACGGCGACATTTTGGGGTTCCACCGCCGGGTTTGATGCCCAAAGTGAACCCCTGACTCTAACAATTGAGCCAGCGAAACTACTCCCATTTTTTTCTCCTGATTCGGGTTAATCCTCCATCCGAGCGGATTTCTAGGTCGCGATCGCGCCTTGGAAACACCCGAAACCCCGGATGTGCGAGATTAGACAACTTTACTAGGATAGCACGATGTTGTTATTTCTAACGGTTTAATTTTTACCCTCCTGCTGAATCCGTCCGGGGCCTCTCCCGCGTCAGTCTCTCTTTTCCTGCCCCTGATTACTCCAAAGTTTCCCCGCTGGAAAGCCCCGGCTCATTCAAGAGTTCCTGCGGTTAGTCTCTTGCATCTGGCGATCGGGTCTATATGTGTTCTGCTGCTCATCCTAGATTTTCTCTATTTCTCTATCTATAGATAGGGGTAATTAAAGCCTATTTTAGAGCCATCCATCTGAAGATAGATTTCTCTTTTATTTTTACCTTCCAATAGACAGATTTTTTTTAAAAATCAATCTCAGAATCAGAACGAATTCTGTTAAACGTTGAAATGATTAATTGCCAACTTATTTGCCAACGCTTTACCAAAATTTTACAGTTCTTTCCGTAATTACACAGAGACTAATTCCTTTAATGACCTTGAATCTAGGAGATTTTGAGTAAAAAGACTCAGAACTAAAAAGATGTTACTTTTGTAAAGTTCAGTAGAAACACTGGACAGAAGAATCAGTAAAATTTAAAATTTCTAAAGATGACAGAACTTGATTATTAAATTCAAATAATTTCTGGTTTGGATAGAGAGGAATACCCTTGAAATCATCCCTCGTTTAAAGACTAGTCTTTGAATTTTGCTTGCTGCTTCCAATACCTAACGCTTATTTTCAAATTCAGGGAGAAATTATGAGTGCAAATCTTTTCACTCGATCTACTTTGGCTATCACTGGTGCAGTCTTCAGTTTAGGCACAGTTGCCATTCATCCTGCCAATGCCGCCCGCATTACTTATGATTTCGATGGGTACTTCTACGGTTCTGATACATCGGGACCATTAACAGGGCGGTTCAGTTATGATGAGGCAACAGAAGTTAAAACTATTCTCCATGACTATAGGGAGATTTTTAAAGAGAGTGAAGGTCAAAGTCGCCCACCGTGGGGGGGGTTGATTTCTCATGCTAAAAGATACCAGATTGATGTTATAGAATTTTCCTTCCTCGATAAAGTTTATACCCAAGCGGATGCCCTAGGAGAGATTTCTTTCTCGATATTCTATGACAGTGACTTTGAAGTTACATATAACTACGAAGTAGGAAAAATTTTAAATTGGGAAACGGAGGACTTTCGGTTTAGCGGCAGAAGCTATAGAGAATCGGTTTGGACTGTATTTGAAAGCCCCAAACCCAATTTCTTTGATTATTTCCATAGTGATGGGTCTGTTGAGTTTTCCCGAGTCCAAGAAGAACCGATATCCGTTCCTGAACCCAGTATCCTGGGGGCATTGTCAGTTGTAGGTCTCGCGGGACTCTTGCGCAAAAAGCGGGTAAAAGGTCAATCGGTTGATTAAAAATAAGTTTTTTAGGAGAAGGCGATCGCTGTTTTTTTGACAGGGGTTTCAATTAGCCTTTTGCGTGTTGCATTCTTGAAACAATGTTTACTAATTCCTGGAGGACAATATGAATTTAAATCTTTTCATCCGATCCACTTTAGCAATCACTGGGGCAGTCTTCAGTTTAGGCACAGTTGCCATTCATCCCGCCAATGCCGCCCGCATTACTTATGATTTCTCTGGGGACTTCTCTGGTCCTGATAAATCTGGCCCATTAACAGGGCGGTTCAGTTATGATGAGGCAACGGAAGTTAAAACTATTCTCCAGGACCATACTCAGAGCTTTGAGGAGAGTGAAGGCCAATTTATCCCGCATCGGGGGGTTTTGACTTCTTATCGTAAAAGATACAAGATTGATGTTATAGAATTTCCTTTCTTCGATCAAGTTTATACCCAAGCGGATGCCCTAGGAGAGATTTACTTCTCGATATTCTATGAAAGGTACTTTTACCTTACAGATGACTACCAAGTTGCAGAAAGTTTATATTGGGAAACGGAGGACTTCCTGTTTGGCATAAGAAACTACTATAGAGACTACATTTGGACTGAATTTGAAGGAAAAAACTCTAATCTCTATCATTCTCCGTATATTGATTTTTACCGCGTCCAAGAAGAACCGACATCTGTTCCTGAACCCAGCATCCTCGGGGCATTGTCAGTTGTAGGTCTCGCTGGACTCTTGCGGAAAAAGCGGGTAAAAGCTCAATTGCCTGATTAAAACTTAGTTTTTTAGGGGAAGGCAACTGGTTTTGGATGAAAACAGTTTAATTCACTTATATCCAATAAGCTGTTCAGCATTTAAATTGGTATAATAGTCAGACCCCAATAACAGTCAACC
>CBFGOM010000237.1:0-8978 GCA_965650385.1 uncultured Oscillatoriaceae bacterium | reverse complement strand
CGTTCCAACAGGAGAACCCGATACCCCAATCGCGCCATGACGGCAGCATGAATCACCCCCAAAGCCCCGCCCAGATAAATTAAATCGTAGGGGGGAGGAGTAGAAGAGTCGCTTTGGGGTTTTTGAAACAGCACCTGTTTGGGTTGTTGGGGGTTGCGAACTCCTTCGCGCCACCGTTGTTCCCACCAGTAAACCCGCTGGAGGTCATATTCTCCATTGGGAATTTTTTGAAAGTATTTAACCGTGAGGGGGTAATCGGAAGCTAATGCTTCAAAGATAGTTTGCTCAGATAAGTTGATTTCCGGAGGTTTGGGATAGTGGCAAGGAAACCGATCTCTGATCTGGCGAGTCAACCGGGCTAGGATTTGTTTTTCCCCAGAAATCGGGTGTTGAGACCATCGGAACACTTTGAGATAGGCGGTTCTCTGAACGGTCCAGGTAAAGATAGAGAGTTCCGGCGCACCTCCTGGTTCAGCCTTCGATGGATCTAGCTCTTGACAAAATTCGATTCTTATGCCATCACGAGTAAGGAGTTTTTTTCCAACTTCCGGAGTGAAGTTCTGGTGCAACCAAGTCCGAACGGCTTCAATATCGGGTGTAGGAACTTCTAAATAGAGGATTTCTTTCATGATCAGCGAAATTTATTCCGATAAATCGGCTAAAAATAGGGTTGACAAGGGGGAAAAGTGCGCTAAGATTCCGGTTACAGAATTAAAATTCCTTAAAAAAAGTTAAGAAACTTATCATATTGATTGATACCCAGGAGATCTGCGGATTAACCATGAATTATCCCATTCCCACGAGTCCACAAGAACTGGTTGCGCTGCGGCAACAACCCATTGATGAAGAATTAGTGGCATCAGCGATCGCGGGGGTGATAAAAATTGCCAGGGCACAAGGAAAGTCTTTGGACGAAGTGACGGCAGAAGTTTTAGCCGACGACTCGCTACTAGACTTACATCAGCGACGGTGGCTGAGTGAATTAGTCTCTCAAGCCTGGGATAGCTTAGGATAGCCAGAAATAGCACCCACCCTTACCCTATTTTAGGTTGCAGGATGACCGAGGCTCTCCCCTATCGGATCGCCGAGGTCCAGAGGATGGCATCCTGATTCTTGCTGTTTCCCCTACAGTCACCCCGGCCTTCTATCAAGGATTGTGATCCGTTAGAATAGCTGACTCTAGTTGATTGAACAGACTTGTGGGTTCGGTGTCAACTGCAACCCGCCAGAGTTCTACAGAATACCCGCGATCGCCCTTGTACTGCGATCGCGGGTATAATTTCATCCCCCATTCAGCATAAAATCATCTCCAGTTCATTCGTTCATTAGACAAGATCCGACCTTGGATAAACTCTTACGCCTATCCACCCTGATCGATCGCCTGAATGAATATATCGGACGGTTCATGAGTGGGCTGGTCCTCGTGATGGTCCTCGTTGGCGTTTGGAACGTCATCGGTCGCTATCTCGGACGTGCAGTGGGTCAAAATTTGACCTCCAATGCCCTGATCGAAACCCAATGGTATATTTTTGACATGATTTTCCTCTTGGGTGCAGCTTATGCGCTCAAGCATGATGAACACGTTCGAGTTGATGTTTTCTATAGCAATTGGTCACCCAAAAGGAAAGCCTTATTAGACTTAATTGGCAGCCTGTTATTCCTCATTCCCTTTTCGATTTTGGTGATATTTTTCTCCTGGAATACCATCGCTGCCTCCTGGGCGATCGGTGAAGTTTCCCCAGACCCAGGAGGACTACCCCGCTACCCCATTAAAGCCCTTATTCTGATCAGCTTCTTCCTTTTGATTCTCCAAGGAATCTCCGAAGCGATTAAAAAGTTTGCTATTTTCCAAGGCTGGCTACCCCCCCACGAGGAACGTCATGAATCTGAGTTATGACTATCAATGGCTAGGCCCTGCCATGTTTGCCGGGGCCTTAGTTCTCTTATCCTTTGGCTATCCCGTTGCCTTTTCTCTCGGTGGCGTCGCCATCCTATTTGGGCTCATCGGGATGGCTTTAGGTGTTTTTGATCCAGTCCTGTTAAATGCGATGCCCTTGCGAATCTTCGGCATCATGGAAAACTATACCCTCCTCGCAATCCCCTACTTTATCTTTATGGGGGCAATGCTGGAAAAATCTGGCATTGCCGAAAACCTATTAGAAACAATGGGGATTCTGTTCGGGCGTTTGCGTGGCGGATTAGCCCTAGCCGTAGTTTTAGTCGGAGCATTATTAGCCGCCACCACTGGCGTTGTGGCCGCAACAGTCGTAGCGATGGGATTAATTTCTCTGCCCATTATGTTGCGATATGGCTATAACAAACAACTGGCAACCGGAGTCATCGCCGCCTCGGGAACCCTAGGACAAATTATTCCTCCGTCCGTCGTCTTAGTAGTCCTTGGGGATCAGTTAGGAGTTTCTGTCGGGGATTTATTTATCGGTTCATTAATCCCCGGATTAATGATGGCCGGGGCCTTTGCCTTGCACGTCGTAATCATTGCCTTTTTACGGCCTGATTTAGCCCCTGCATTGCCTGCAGAAGTCCGCACTATAACCGGGACAAAATTATTGATACGCATCGTCACGGTCATGATTCCCCCGACCCTGTTAATTTTACTGGTCTTGGGGAGCATCTTTTTTGGAATTGCCACCCCCACCGAAGCTGGGGCCGTCGGTGCATTAGGTGCAGTCGCCCTAGCCGCCGCCAACCGCCAACTCAGTTGGGCAGCCCTCCAAAGGGTCTGTGACATCACCCTCCGGACTACCACAATGGTGATGTTGATCCTCATTGGTTCTACGGCATTTAGCCTGATTTTCCGAGGGTTACATGGGGATAGTTTCATGTTTGATTTACTCACCAACCTCCCCGGAGAAGCCACGGGCTTTTTGTTTGTGAGTATGCTGACGGTTTTCATTCTGGGGTTCTTTATCGATTTCTTTGAAATTGCATTTATCGTAGTTCCCCTCTTTGTCCCCGTCGCCCAAACATTAGGCTTAGATTTAGTCTGGTTTGGGGTCATTTTAGGCGCAAACCTTCAAACCTCTTTTCTAACTCCTCCCTTTGGATTTGCCTTATTTTATCTCCGAGGCATCGCCCCACCGGAAGTCACAACAGGCGATATTTATCGTGGGGTCATCCCCTTTATTTTGATTCAGCTTTTGGTCTTGATTCTGTTGATTGTCTTTCCGGGAATTGTCAGTTTTTTACCCTCTCTCTCTTAAGGTTTTATCTTGAACGGAATGGCGCCATAAAAAACACCCCTTCTGGGGTGTTTAAATCTGTTAAAATTTGCTAAATCTAGTTCAGGAATCTTTGATTAACTTAGGGAAACCGAACTACGAGAATACGAAGCTCGAAAAGAGGGATGAACTTTGCCTTGGATGCGATTCCAGTAGTTGGAAATATCCGTAGACAGACCCACCTCCGCAGCGACTCGACCGAGCATAGCCTGTTGACGTTTCTTGATAGAACGGCCATTGGAAAGGGTCAAAGCCCGAGCTTTTTCTTCTAAATTCGCGACCCATAATTGATCCGCAGGTGCGGTGGGAATGAAGGTGGGAGTCTCATAGCTTTCTTTAACCACCAATTGGGCAGTACCTGTAGAATAGTGGGCACCGCGATACATCAGTTCAGGGCTGGGTTCCTCCATCGGATACGTGAGGGCGTTGCTAAACCGCCAGTGTACGCCCCGATATTGACCGGTCAGTTCGAGGGGGGTCTTGTTGGGCGTGGGAACGGGGTTGGATTCATAGCTAATCCCACGATAGGTAAGTTTCATGCGCGTCTTCTACTCCTAAAACAGCGTCGTGATTGAGTAAGCCGCGTTCCTTCGGGACAACTCCCTACTTCCGTCCCTGCCGGGAATCTAACAATCTGGTAGTTCGTAAAGCCGGTAGAGATGAACGTATGAATAATTTCTGTATTAATTTTTACAGTTTTGCCCCTCTATGTCAAGTATTTCAGGATACCTTTACAAAACTTGACGAGGCCGAGGAGAGGGGAGACAGAAGCGATCGCTGAATTGTCCCGGCAAGCAATGATTTGTCCATTATTAAGCCGCAAAAAAGACACCTGCTAAGGGTGTCTTTTTTAAACGGGAATCCCAGGGATTTAGTCTAAATAAACCTCTTGCTTTCATTGGAGGATTGAACCCCCCAACTTCCTTTAAAAACACCAATCGGCTTTTTATGCTGCTGCAAGAAGTCTAATTAGTTAATTAGTGCATTTTAGTGAGCAGATCCGTTCCCGTGATAGTTATCAGAATCGTAGAAACCGTTTTTTGTCCCAAAAAACAGGCAAGATACGATAAAAACAATGCTCAGAATCGGCAGAATTAATTTGATATCCATAAATTTCCAGTCACAACAAAACCAGGATGAATGAAACCCCAGGGACTATTGTAGAACCTGAATGGCTGGCCCGTCCATCTACAGACGTCGCACCGGCTTTAATCGGTTGCGGTTTAGTCCGTCAATTGCCCGATGGACAACGAATTCGAGGGACCATCGTAGAAACGGAAGCCTACGAACCAGGAGACCCCGCTAGTCATGCCTACCAACGTCGTACCCCGCGTAATCAGGCCATGTTTGGGCCACCGGGAACGATTTATGTGTATCTGATTTATGGGATGTACCACTGCCTAAATATTGTCAGCGATCGCCCTGGGGTTGCCAGTGCGGTCCTGATTCGCGCTTTACAACTGGATATTATGCCCCCCGGGATCCAGAAAGTGGAAAAGTTATCTCGGATTGCCGCAGGACCCGGGAAACTCTGTCGGACCCTCCAAATCGATCGCAGTTTGAACGATCGCCCCTTACAGCCCGGAGGTCCCCTATGGTTAGAACATCGGTCCCCAGAATTTCAGCAGCAGTTAGACCAGGGGACCCTTGGTTTAGTTCAAACCTACCGAATCGGGATTTCCGTTGGAACTGACTTGCCTTGGCGTTGGTACTTGGGAAATAATCCAGCCATCTCGAAACCTTAAAGATTTGATAAAGCTTATAAAAACCCGCACCGTGAAAAGTACGGGTTTAGCTTAAATATCTAAGGCTTCTCCACGTTCAGTAAATTCGACCCTCTGGATTTGCCACTGGGGATTTTCCGTTAAGGTTCGTTCCAGACTGTCAAAGAGGGAAAATCGCTCACAGCTAGACAGGGAGACAAATTGCCGTTGAGAATTGGGATCCGCCCGCAGATCCACCGTAGCAACTCCGGTGGTGTTATCCACGGTGACCCGATAACCGACAATATCAAAATCCACAGTCCCGGCATTTTGGATGACTTCACCCACTGCCGCCTCAATGGGGCGATCGCTGGGAACTGACACAGTTTGGGGCAGCAATTCTTGACACTGGGGGTCCGCTTCGTAAATCGTTACGTTCGCCATCGCGACGGACTGGGGTTGTTGGGTCTCTGGAGAGACTGCCCCATTGGAGGGGGATGAGGGCATCCCCGGGTCCGTGGTAGTGGGTGGGGTCCCACAGCCCGTCACGGACAATACAATCACGAGAGTGATGCCAATGATCGGCTGGGCTATATATTTTTTGAGGATAGAATTCGAGTGAAAAATTTCTTGCATGGCTACTACCTGGACTCGCCGCCACATTATTTCTTTGGCTGATTTTGTTTCTTCAGAATACGATACGGTGCTGCAAACTGCCGCTAGTTTTGGGGAGGTCCTCTCCCGACGGATGAAAAAAGTGCCGACCCTGCAAGGGCAAGTGGTGGCTAATTTATTTTTTGAACCCTCCACCCGGACCCGCAGCAGTTTTGAACTGGCAGCTAAACGACTCTCCGCAGATACCCTAAATTTTGCCCCGGGGTCTTCTTCCCTCACGAAAGGAGAGACGATTTTGGATACCGCCAAAACTTATTTGGCGATGGGAACGGATTTGATGGTGATTCGCCATCGGGAGGCGGGAGTTCCCCAGGCGATCGCCACGGAAATGGACCGACTGGGTTCACGGGTGGGGGTCCTGAATGCCGGAGATGGGCAACATGAACATCCCTCTCAAGGATTGCTGGATTTGTTTACCATTTGCTCTGTGCTGGATCGGGACCGTCCTCGCCTGGAACTGTTGCAGGGTAAAAAAATTGCGATCGTCGGGGATATTCTGCATTCGCGGGTGGCGCGATCGAATATTTGGAGTCTGACAGCAGCTACGGGGGCTGAACTGCATCTGGCGGGACCTCCGACCCTCCTGCCCCAACTGTTTGCAGAAATGGGGGTAGGCAGAGCCGGTCAGTTATCGTTACATTGGACGGTAGAAGAAGCCCTGGAAAATGCTGATTTTGTGATGACCCTGCGATTACAAAAAGAGCGGATGAGCCAGCATCTTTTGCCCAGTTTGCGGGAGTATCATCAGCATTATGGGATTACCCGCGATCGCCTCAAACTCTGCAACCCGAATGTGAAAGTGTTACATCCCGGTCCTGTGAATCGAGGGGTGGAAATCAGTTCTGACCTGATGGATGACCCCCAGTTTAGCCTCATTTCTCAACAAGTGACTTCTGGGGTGGCGGTCCGGATGGCGTTGCTCTATCTGATGGGGGGCGGCAAGGTTCAGTAGAATGGACTCGGGGATTTTAAACTGAGGGGTAACTGACCCTAACCTCTGCATCAATTGCATCAACTATGACCAACCCAACATTATCAACCCCGGTTCCGGATGCGATCGCTTCCTCAAACGGCGATCGCTTTGCCCTGACTTTCGCTCCCCTCTCCCTAGAGGAAGTGTATGCCCTGGCTGATGACCCTGGCAATGGGGCTGTTGTGGTCATGAGTGGCATGGTTCGCAATCAAACCGATGGGAAACCTGTCGTTGCCCTAGAGTATCAAGCTTATGCACCAATGACAAAGGCGGTGTTTCAGCAAATTGCGGCTTCAATCCGGTCTACTTGGCCTGATGTGCAGCGTGTGGTGATCTTTCATCGCACAGGGCGCTTACAAATTGGCGAAATTAGTGTCTTAGTGGCGGTGGGTTCTCCGCATCGCCGGGAAGCGTTTGAAGCCTGTCAGTATGCGATCGATACCCTTAAGCACAATGCCCCCATCTGGAAAAAAGAACATTGGGCTGATGGTTCTAGTTCTTGGGTCAGTATTGGTGCTTGTGAAACCGATGATAAATAACCAAAAATCCACGGGTTAAGATGGGATAGAAGTGTTCAAACTTCTGGTCTGGGGTTTTCTCCCGATCAACCGTTCTGAACGATCGCTGAAAATTCAGAAGCTGGGGAAACAATTGACCTATTCATGAGTCTTGCACTCCATAAGGACCAACCCAAACGTGCCATTCACCCAACTCCCGGAAACGGGAACTTTTGCTAGGATAAAAGTGTCTCCAGTGCCTGGAATGTTATAACACTCATTCCAACCCCATCAGCACCCTTTCAACGGAAAGGGACTTCGGGCAATTATCCGGAACTTAAGCGCTGAAACGGTCAATTATACCGTTACCGGGTAAACAGTTGATGAATACCCCCGTAATTCGGATGATGTGAAAGTCTGAAATTGCCAGACTTGTCTATAAGGCAAACATCAGGGCAACGGTCGGCCAAGAGAACACCTACGGGTTTCGGAGAGTTCCAGCGGATTATTATTTATCCAGGAAAAAAAACTCTCCACATTCTCGCCGTAAATGACGGGGTTTCCGACCCGTTTTTAACAGATGAGTTACACTCCTTCTACATCCTGGCAAACGGGTGAGGCCACTAATTCTCCAGCCTCAGTGCAACCAGATAAACTGTCAAATTACGATTTAGTCCTGCGCTGTCAGGAGGGTCTGAGTCCGGACCGTTCTGCGTTTGCTGAACTGCTACGCCGTTATCAGTCTCATGTGGATAAAATTTTGTACCACTTGGCTCCTGATTGGCAAGACCGGGCAGATTTAGCACAGGAAGTTTGGATTCGGGTTTACCGCAATGTCAAACGCTTAAACGACCCGGTTAAATTCCGGGGCTGGTTAAGCCGAATTGCTACCAATTTGTTCTACGATGAGCTGCGCAAGCGCAAGCGGGTGCGCGACCCCCTGTCTTTAGATGCCCCTCGGATGTTAGAGGATGGGCAAATGGATTGGGAAATAGCGGCAGATGAACCCGGTCCCGAAGATGACTTAACAACTCGCGAATTTTACGACCAATTACGCGCCGCGATCGCGGATTTACCGGAAGTATTCCGCACGACTATTGTTTTGCGGGAAATTGAAGGGTTAGCGTATGAGGAAATCGCTGAAATTACCGGCGTTTCTCTCGGCACAGTAAAATCTAGAATTGCCCGCGCCCGTCAGCGTCTGCAAGTTCAACTTCAAACTTATTTGGACAGTTAGGCGTCGGGTTGCGGTGTTTGAAACGCAAGTTTTTCATATAACGTAACGTTGTATTTTTCAACGTTAGACGCCCAATCTATTCAGATATGATTATTAGTAAACAAGCTTGCAGTTGTGATTATTATTCAGGGTGCATTATCCCGTTTGATTTGGTGGTGGTGTTGACATGAATCCTAACTATGAATCCCATCACACTCCCAAAAAACCAGCCCTAGGGGGTTCACGATCTTTTAACTTAACCGATCGCAATCAGCCAATGGCACTATGGAATTCCGTGACCCCAGATTTAGCCCAGCTCGACGATGATTTCAGCGCCGAGCAATTTGAATTACTCAGCGCTTACCTAGACGGTGAAGTAACTGATACCGAAAGGCAGACAGTGCAGGGCTGGCTAGAAGATGATGCCTCACTCAAACATTTACATTCAAAACTTTTAATCCTGCATCAGGGATTGACTACCCTACCGGCACCCCCGGAGACCCAGCCTGTCGATTCTTTGCTTCGTGCGGTCTTTAGTCGGATTGACGAAATAGAACAACAAGAATCTGTCACCGCCATCGTTACGGATCCCACTGTAGCTGCTATTTCTGCCGATCGCGTTGAGTTGCTCAGTGCCTACCTCGACGATGAAGTAACGGATGCTGAACGTCAGCA
>CBFGOM010000236.1:0-8978 GCA_965650385.1 uncultured Oscillatoriaceae bacterium | reverse complement strand
TCAAGGATTACATTGCGCCGTTGTTTCGAGATGCCATAGATAATACATTGGAGCAATTTACAAATACCCAAATCAATTGACCAACTGTACTAAGCTAATTGCGAAGTCGTGGGGTGGGCGTTGCTCACCTTATTTTTTCTGTAAGGTACTATAAAGCTAGACCCTAGGAGGTGATGGGTATGACTTCGGCAACCAATCAGCAGGGACTTATTATTCGTACCGAGCGTGGACTCACGATCGCTGGTACGCGCACGAGCCTTTATGATGTGATCGATCTCTTGAAGGCTCATTATCTTCCTAAACTGATTCGGGACACGTTTAACCTGATGTTAGTCTCCTAGTATTTCTTGATAAGCTCTCTCTGTTTCTCTGCCCTTGATAACCACCCTTTTAAAAACACCTCCTGACTGGGGTCCCTCACCACAATCCCCCTGTAGTGGCTGATCATGAGTCGATTAATCTCGCTTGCCCTAGCCTTTTGGTCGCTTATATGGGCAGTTTGTTTAAGGAATCTTTGAGCCAACCCGCTACCCCCGTTAACGGAAATATCAAAGGCAATAACTGCTACAACTTCAGGCAGTGAATCCCCTTTAATGGGCTTGAAATAATAATGGGAATAAACCTCCGTTGCTGCCTGTTTAAACCCATGTTCGTCTTCATCAAACCATCGGTTCAAAGACCAATAATCCACCCCTTCAGGTAACCGTATCACCCCATCTCTAACGGCGATCGCAGCCGTCGCCGGTGTAATCCCAAAGCACGTCCAACCCTTTCTACCCTTATAGTGATTCCCATTATCCCTATCCCAGTCTTGACAACCGCCTTCCTCTCTCCCAGTGAAGCTCATAGCTTTCTCAAAATTACTTGACCCCTTGAAGGCTTGGGGCAATTCCTGCCGGAGGAGTAGCGATCGCCAATCTGACTGCAAAACTTCAGGGGCAAACATTACCAGCCCGGTGGCTAGGAGTGAAGCGGTGACGATCGCCACGAAAGAGGCATCCGGATCCAGTTCCCGTGTAGTCCTCATCTGGCAACCCTCCGAACATTAGGCCGAACAGCCCCGGCGACGTTATCAAAGGTATTGATTGAGCGCTCTCGGATTGGTGCTGATCGAGTTGAGCGATCGACCATAAACCATTCGCCATCCTTCCGCTCGGTCAAGATGCCGACGTGGGTAACCACTGGGGGGTTACTGTTTCTCCACTGCCCATAGGTGTTGTAAAAGAGCACCAGCATTCCGGGCTGCCATCGGTCCTGATTTTCGATGACCATCCCGACATCTGCACCCCAGAAGCTATTCGCCATCAGCCCGTTATTGTGAACGGGTTTATTGTCCAAGGGGTAGCGAGTGATGGGAATTTCTAAACCCATTTGGCCGAAAACGTACCGGACAAAACTCGCACACATTGCCGACACTCCAGGCTTGTAATCCTTGCCCACCCAATACCTAGAAGCCTGCACAATTTCCTTTCCTGGGTAACCTGAGATCGCATCACCCGTTGCATTCCAAGGGGTAGTCAGTGGGTTTTGTGTTGGGGCTTTGGCGGCGATCGACTTTAACAGCGGGACCCCGGCGTGATGATACCCCAACAGCAGGCAAGACCCGACTACCGCAAAAGTCACAAACGATTGCTTCCCTCGGTTGGCTTTTTCCTGCCATTGGGCTTCGAGGTCTTGGGCGATCGCCTCAATCTTGGCATCCAGTGCAGCAATGGAACTTTCTAAATTGCTCATAAAATTCTCCATAAAAAAGGGGAGAGACTCAGCCCTCCCCATTGGTTAGAAATCGAAAAATTCAATCTGCACCCCCTCTTTGGTTTCCTTGGCAATGAGTCCCCCACCACCCCTAAAGAGATATCGCCAGACTACTGTTCCCCCTTGCCTGTAGTTGCACTTGGGTTGTCCGAGTCGCCCCTGTATTTCAACGAGTTGGGAAAACTTGAGGCCGTTCTTAATTTGACCTTGGAGCGATCGGGCTAAGGTACTCGGGACCTCGCTGGCTGTTGGTTCGACTGAACCATCCGGGCATTGACTGAGGCGTAAATCTGGCAAAGGCAAGGGAGAAGGTTCAGGGTTTGGTGCGGTTGATGCGGTAGGTGGGGTTGAGTTAGCGGGAGCAGAGGCGGATTCTTTGGTCTGGATTGGGTCAACTCCGAACACTTGACCCGCCAGGTTTAGAGCAGGTGCTAGGCAGAAACTGCGATCGCACCCGGCGATCGGGCTTGTAACTGTGCCGACAACTAACACCGCTAAACTCAACCCGCTAATTGAGTAAAAAATATCCCTTGCCAGTGCCATCTTGAAACCTCCTTAAGGGGCTGTATTGTTGCTCGAATTCCCCGAACGACTGGGGATAATTTGCCGGACGTTGTTTACGATGCACCCACCCTTGAGCCAGATTGACTGCGGCGAGGTTACAAAGTCGATTGGTTGCTGGCAGTTTTTCCCTTGTAGTCCATCTATAAATTCAGAGCCAGCCAAAACAACTACGATGGCAACAAATACTGCCATTCCCGGGATGTAGGTGATTGCCCAACTGGAAAACTTGTGGAACCCAGATCCGCTTGAATTATTCATTACTTTTGCCTTAATTAGTGTTAGTTTGCTTAGTCTCATGCCGTCTCACGTGAGGATCGATCATGAGGCGCGTGATACTCGCCTGATAAGGGGTGAGGCGCGTGAGTGTCAATCCGTCACCCGGTCGATCCGCCACTCTAGCGACTCTCCCTCATTCCTCAAATACCCATGACCTTCACTCGATAATTTCTGAAATAACTCCCTGACTTGTGCGGGTGATAATTGCCTCAAACTCCAGCAAAGTGTACGGGCTTTAGATGCTGTAACCCATCCATGCTTGCGACTGATTTCGATTAATTTAGTCGGGTCTATTTCATCGCTGGGGACGGTAATTGGGGTGGGAGTACCCGATGATTGGGGGTAGTCTTCAAATGTCTCGCTATTCCCCGAAAAGGGGATATCTGAAGGCATTGGAATGATGCGAACTGGATAGCTCACTGAAGGCTTAGGCGGTTGCTTTTTCTTCCGTTCCCGATACCCTCCATGAGTCGGGTGAATTGCCAAGTCGGAACCAATCATCACGGGGTAAGCAGTTGATTTTAGGGTCTCGATTTTGTCCTTGGCAACCCCTTGAATTGCCCCCCATTTCTCAGTCAACCGACCGAGGAAAATCTTGTGGTAGGACTCCAGATAATCCCCCGACCCTTCCAACCCGATCGCCTTAACATTCGCGCCCTGATTGATGAAGATGCCAAGGAATTCGTACTTGCGACCCTGTGACCCAGCACAGATTAGGAAGTCGGGAATCACCTCGGTCCATGTTTTATCTTTGGTTTCGCTGGCTTTCTTTTTGGCGAAGTAGGCGAGGTCTCCAAGTTCGTCACACACCCAGATAAGAGGAGTTTTGGCCCGTTTCCCCTGCTTTCTGCCTTTCAGCTCAACGTCCAACATCCAGCGCATTGACTCTAAAATTTCGTATTCATCGCTGAGGACTGTTGCTCCTTCCGGCCATTTCCCATCGTGGTTATGGGTGTCAAAAATGAGTAATTGGCTAGGTCCGGTGACCTCGGTGCAAAGTCCTAGAAGCCATTGGACTAGAGCGGTCTTGCCCGAGCCCGGATCACCTGCGAGGAATATCCCGGTTGCTTCCTCCGGTAAGTGCCGCCAATCGTAGAAGCCTGGGGGAGTGGATAGCGAAGGCATGGAGGGGATAGCGGGCATTTGGGGAATTCCTGGAAGGGCGATCGCACTCTGCCCCTTCTCCTCTCGGGACATCTGGTAAAACTGCCAACCCGCTAAGGCTCCGGCTCCTAGTCCCGCCATGACGAACAGAGGGCTAAGGTCAGATTTGTCTAATTTGAGGTAGATTTGGTCCCCTTGTCGAATGCAAGACCCACCCCTGAACAACATCCCCGCGCTTAGGAGTAAGGGAACAGTAGCGGCGAGGGCTGCTGCATTCAAAACCCTAGAAAGGCTCATTGATGTCACCTCCAGGGAGTGCCGTAGCTTCCTCGATCGTCGCCCTGGTTAAACTTTCAAACCGTCGCGCCGCATCACTGCAAGTATCGATCGCATCCGATAGGCGATCGGTGGGAACCCAGGACATGGCGCGGGCATTAACTCCGGAGGATAAAGCCCGTGCGATATCCACCAGATCTGCCTGAGCCTTTCGATGGTCCAAAACCTCTTGAGCTTTGGTCGATAATCTATCAGCAGAGGCGTTTTGTTGGATTAATGCACCTCGGTTTTCTAACTGCTGTTGTAGCCATGAGTAAGATGATTTGCAGTTAGGATCCTTGTCGCATTGTTGTTTTGCGAATAGCTGGTAAGAGTCTGATCGGGCTATGCTCACCTCGGTGTCTGTTGCCTCAGCAGCCGCTATTAAATCCACTCCACAAGTCTGCTGCACCTCGCGCCACGCGGTCGATCGCCGTGAGGTCAGGTCACTCAGGGGTGGGGGTTCATTGGCGATCGGTTCTTCCACCGGGGAGATCGGACTTAACTCGATCGCCTGCGGAACCGAGGTGCTTTCCCGACTGGACAGCGATAAGACTGAGGACAAAATCCAAAATCCGCCAAGGATTGAGCCAGCGATTAACGCTTGTCGGGGCCATCCTTTCATTGATGAAAACTTGGCTGATTTGCTGGACTGAATGGCGGTTTTCACTGCCGGGGCGAGGGTATCTGTATGTCCTTCAGGGTAGGCTCGGTGAGTATCTCGGGGCTTTTCGTCGGGGTCTATTCCACCCCATGATCCGCTGTCATACATTTTTCAAATCCTCCTGATTTAGCTTGCTGTGGAAGGCTTCGGATTCGTTGTATTTTCGTCGCCAAAACTCTGATTTTTTCTCTGCAAATTCGACAGATTCCTCTAATACCTTTTCGCGGCCTAAGCGGTTGGCTTTACTTGCTTCCAGCTTTTCTAAAGCAGCACCGAGGGCGAGTGTAGCGGATTGGAAAGCTAAAGCATTAAGCACTGGTTTGTTGAAGGCAACTGAGGCAAAAATTAAGCCTGCCGCCATGCCTAGGCCAAAATTGAATGTTGCACTGGTCATCGTTCTAACCTCGCAAATATTTTGGATAAAGTCAGGTCACCCTGGCAGAGAGAAGAAAGTCGCCCATACCGCCCGACCCGGAGAGTCCCTTGTAAGCTCTGAGCGAATTGATAGCAGTCTTCAGGCGATCGAAAGTTGCTGAATTCAGGGAACGGTGAGCGCCGGAAGTGCGGTAGATAGAGGTAGCGGAAGATTGCAATTTTTAAAGCCTGAATTTCGGTGTCTGTCGCCTCTAATCGCCCTCGGAATAGCTTTAGTAAATCGGGATGGAAGCAAGGCTCAAGCCCTTGTAGTTGAGGCGTTTCACCTTCGAGCCAGTCAAGTAAATTCGGAAAACTTTCCATTTTTATTGCTCCTAAATTAGAAGCCCATCCAGGGCCAAAGATTAGTAAATAATCCAGGGCAGGATGGGCCAAAGGTTGTCTGTTGCTGAGGTTGTCGGGGTTAATGCTTGCCGTTGCTGGTGCTGGTGTTTGATGTGGGCACGTCTTGCGATGGCAATAACAAGTGAGCGATCGGCTGAGAAGGCTTTAGAGCTTGTGGGTAACTGTACTCCCCCGTGATATCAATGCCCTCTGTCATGGCGTCGAGTACCAGGTCAGAGGAATCAAAGATGGCGTTTTCTAATTCCTCCGTTAAATCCTCCTCTGTTATGCCCTCAGTGAGCATTCGTGCGAGTAACTTATTCGACTCGGTGACAATAGCCGTGTAACGCTTAACCGCTAACTTTTTGGTGGTTTTTCGGTCATTCTCAAGAATGGCGGTCAGACTGCCCTCACCTGGTTTGTCGGAGGTTTTAGAGGCATTTTTAGACCCTTGCTGCTGTTGTTTCTGGATCTCAAGTTTGTAGGCATCGACAGCATCAAACGGGGTTTTGTTGTCCTTTTTGATAATCTCCAATACAGCCTTAAGGTGGGGCAATGCTTGCTCGGTGGTAACCTCAAAATCACCAAATAACCGAGTAAAGATTGTCTCGATCCGCTTAGGGGTAGCACCGAGGTTTTTGGAGAGTTCATTGAAGTTGATTGCGGTGGTAGTCATCGGTTTAAATTCCTTCAATGCGTAATGTGTCTTTAACTTGATTTTCAGTCGCGCCCATTAAGAACATTTTGCGGACCTTCTTAAGGGCAAAATATGACTCGACTGAGTAGAGGGTGGAATATTGCGGGTGAGTAAATTCATCCGGGCAAGATTCCCTAAGCATCTGGCAGTATCGCCGTAACCGTCTGTCGCTTATTTTGAGGTAGCTTTGAATCTGAGATGCTGAGTAGTGAGTGATTGGCTGTAAGTCAATTTCCATAATGTACTCAGGGTGTGTAGGACCGTTTCAAGGCCGTCATATAGCCAAAGTGAGACCGCATACATCCGAGGATGTACGCGGTCTTGTGATGGTCTAAAAATGGCCCTGTATAGGGCTGAAAGTGCTTTTAGTTAGAGTTTCTGGCTATCACTACCTTTCCCATCATCTCAATTTGGTCGGGAGTCCGGGCCGAGAGGCCGTAGAGGTCATCCTGGGCCAAAATACAAGCCACGGGAGGGATTAAGGCGGCTGGGATATCAGTGCTTTCTTTAAGCACTCCGATCCAATGGCTTGTCCTGCTTGAGATGTCAACTTTTAGCATTAACCGCCTCCATTTTTAAAGCCGATTCTGTCGCGAATTGGGCAAACTTCAGGAAGTCGCGGGGGGTCATTAGGAGGGAGAGGAAGGCGTCGTTATCGTCAATTCCAACCCACTCATCGTTGAGGAATTTTGGAATGGTCAGGGCGTAGCTCATCCGCATCTCGGTAATTTGCTCTTCCTCAGCATGAAGCACCGCAAGGGTGGAAAGCACCAACAAATCAAGGCAGTCCGCTCGGGTGAGTTTATCTTCATCAATGAAAGGCTCAAGTTTTTTCGGTAATTTGCTCATTGGTCTATCCTTCAAAATCTATTGAATTGAAACACTCCCCGGCGAATTGGGCTAGGTTTGCCCATTCTTTTGGGGTGAGAGCAATTTCAGCCACATCGTGCTCATAAAAACCGTAGAACTGTTGCTGGGGTCGCCTTAAGTAAATGACTACAGTCCTAAAATCTATTCGGCTGTAATTGTTTTGGAAGCATTGTTTCAGCGCTTCCCCGGCGAACATTATCAGTTCAGTGCAGTCCAGTGGGGTCAAGTTGCTAGGGTTGATTACCCACCGCAATGGTTGAGGTAAAGGATTGACCATCAAAGTACCTCCCAGATCGGAGGCGACTGTGCAGCCATCTCGCTGACTTTGGCTCGGGTGTAATCATTGAGCCGAATTTCGGCCAACTCGCTTGACCATCGGGCTAAAGCTAACCATTCGGAAAGGTCGAGAGCGATCGCCCGCAAATCCGCTGACTGGCAATCGAAGCCATCAAAATAAATGCCGTCGATTGTCCGGGATTCCTTGTCAGCTAAAATTTGCCCGATGCCTTGCGGTAGCTTGGTCTGGGTCGCCCACCAAGCGCCTTCGCTGGCGATGCCCGTTAAGGCGATCGCATCGTCTAAGGTCAAGCTCTCTCCATTACTAAGGAAGGGAAAAAGTTTGTCTTGGAGTCCCTGGCTATAGAAGCCTAGGCATTTGGGGCATGAAATTGATAGAGTAGTCATGGTTGATATTTCAACTTGAAAAACGTATGTGGACTGAGATTTCTTCCCCACAGGTGGTGGAACACCCTAGGGGGTAGGCGATACGCCTAAGTAGATGCCTATTCAGTTTTCTTGGTTCTGCCAGTCGCCCTGTTGTCCTCATGGACGGCGGGGCGCTGTCTTTTGATTTCTAAGCCGCTTTTAAATCTTTGGAGTGATTAATCCTCCTTATCTCGATGCCTCATAAATAATCTGGATGTCGCCTGCCTTATTTGTGAAATAAATTGGCAAAGCCTGCCGCACGTAATCATTAAGATTGATGGGTTCTGGGAAATTTGTCATCTCCCAGTAACCTCCGCTTTTCATCATGTCTTTGGCTACTTCGATTAGGGCAGTACCCATTGAGAGGGGGTTTATAATTTCGTACCCCTTCCCTGATGCAGTTTTAATCACATCTGCCCTTTCAATTGCCATTCCTTCGTTGCTCATTTTTGCAGCACCTACTTTCTTAGTTTTAGCCAAAACCCGGCAAGTCTTTGGGCTTGTGGGGTTTCATTGTTTTTGGGCAACTTGAGAGCCTTTCCTTAGCTTTGGTCAAGCGGTCAGCGTCCGCATTGGGTAGCTCTGTCGTTCCCCGTGAGTTCACTATATCAACCCTGAGTTTTATTGTCAACCTCTAAGGCTAATTTTTAGCTTGACAGGAGCCGTTGTGGACTCTAGGATAGATGTAGTAGGCTTTTGAGGTATAAAAATGCAGGCAGCAGTAGAAATGGCGCACCGTTGGCGATTGAATGAAGTATTAGCGAGGTACAGGGTCGGCACAGGGGAACTCGCCGATCAATTGGGTTACGTCCCTCAGTCGGTCAGCAAGCTCAAGGCAAAAGACACTATGCCCCGAATTGACGGGGACACTTTAGCCGCCATCTGCACCGCCATCAATAAAATCCTTAGAGAAAAAGGAATCTCCGACACTATTACCCCAGGGGATTTGATTGAATATGTTTTTGATGATTAACCGTGGCGATCGCCCCCAGACCATCACCCGAACCGCCACCCGATCGCCACTAAAACCCGATCGCAACCCGGCCAAATTCCGGTTTCACCGGGCGTCATCACGCAAAACCCCATAACCGAGGGATAGAGTCGAGGGGAATGTTACCATTCCACCCCTCTCTTCCGAAACCGTGCTTGCAATTTTCACCGCACACGGCTACTCAACGTGCAATCCCTTTGTCATTAACGGACTTCTGACGGCAGTCAGCAGCAGTCTTTTCATGGTGGCAATGTCGATGTAATAGCTGAAGATTAACC
>CBFGOM010000235.1:0-9053 GCA_965650385.1 uncultured Oscillatoriaceae bacterium | reverse complement strand
CGATCGGCAGGTTTTAACCTAGCCTATAGTCCACCCCCGCGTAATGAAGAGGGTCAAGCGCAGAATGCAGAAGACGATGGCGGACCTAAAATTTCCCTGGATATTGAAAACGAGCCGATTGAAAATATCTTCAACTATATCCTCCGGCTAGGAGGACTTGAAGCCAACCGAGTCGCCGACACCATTTTTGTAGGAGTTCGACTCCCCGATTCGGCGCGCAACGTAATTATTCGGACATTAAGGCTGAATCAAGTTAGCGCACTAGATGCAGCTAACTTTCTTGTTGCACAAGGAGCCGAAAGACAAGAGATTACAAGCCAAACTCAGGTAGAGACAGTTTCCCAGGGAGAGGGTCTACCTCCGCGTCTGATAGAAACAGTAGACAACGATTTTGAACGATTAGCGCCTGAGCTACCAGAGCAAGACGGAATACTGGGGGCAAATAGATTAGGCGCTCCCTACCTGCTGAATGGGGTATTGGTAACCCTAGATACCCGGATGAATTCCGTAACTCTAATTGGGGAACCTAGGAAAATTGAAATCGCTAGTGCTTTACTCAGTCAAATCGATCTTCGTCAGCGTCAAGTGGCAGTGAATGTCAAGATTATTGACGTCAACTTAGCTAATGTAGATAACTTTAGCAGTAGCTTTTCTTTCGGAATTAATGATAGTTTCTTTGTTAATGATGGAGGAGCGGCAGCAGTTAACTTTGGTGGAGTGAATCCCCCCAGCCGTACTACTCTAACCGCAAGTCCTTTGGTTCCTCCTATCATTACTAATCCAGTTGGGGGTGCAGGAATTCAGTATGATCCCAGCCAACTCACTCAAGTTCCCCTGACCGGTCCTGGAGCAGGAGCACTGTTTCTGCGCCCGGTTCCCGGAATCGGGAACGATCCATTAAGGGTCCGAGTTTCAGAATATACGGTGTTTGAAGTTGATCCGACAACAGGGGTCATTACACCGGGTACGGCTGATTTTAGTCTGCCTACCTTATTCCAATACCCGCAACGGTTTTTATCCTTACTCCAGGCGCAGATTCAGAGTCGGAATGCAAAAATTTTGACGGATCCGACCTTAGTCATTCAACAGGGAGAAACCGCTCAAGTTAACTTGACTCAGGATGTTCTTCAAAGTGTTACCATTCAGACTCAAGATACGGTTGCCGGACCCCGAGAAACCAGAAGTCCGACATTAATCCCAGTGGGTTTAACACTGGCGATAGCGGTTGAAAATATTGATGACAATGGATTCATCACGGTCCAGCTTAATCCTGAAGTTAGCTCACCGGTGGGTCAAGAAACGACAGGTGACGGAGGATTTGTTACCCTGGTACAGCGCCGCACCCTGACTTCGGGACGGTTGCGCCTGCGCGATGGGCAGACTTTAATCATTTCGGGTATTATTCAGGACCAAGACCGAACCACCGTAAGCAAAGTCCCGATTTTAGGAGATTTACCTCTGATTGGTTCGTTGTTCAGAAGCACTAACCGCACGAATGAACGGGCAGAGGTAATTGTCTTGGTGACACCTCAGATTTTGGATGATTCGGAGAATGGCAACTTTGGGTATGGGTATGTCCCAGGACAGGAGGCCCAGCAAATGTTGAATCAAAATCGGTAATTTTTTGGGGTGATCTGACCCGATCGCGGGCTTCTCTTCCTTTAGATTTATTTTTTGCGTTGACTTCCCAGACTAGAATGGAGAAAAAATAAAACCACCTGTTCAATAAAAAACTGGTGGTTTTATTTTTGGATAAGGTTTGGATAGTTTTAATGTAGCTACATTTGTTCTACAGGGCGGGATAACACTTTGATGGATCCAGTGGTGCGACCCTAGGGGAAAAAGAAAAAAAAATCCTCAAATCTATATAAATTAAAGGTTTCACCGATCCATATTGGGTTGACACCCTTTAGAATAATGCAGTGAAAAGTCGAATCAGTGGGAGTTTCAGCGATTTATTTCTGATTCTTCCCTTAAACTACCTAAGAGACCTACCGAATTGCTGTCGCAATTTAGGTCCCTTGGATTCGCTCAACTTAACCTGTACGGAGTAACAAAATGAACAAAGGTGAACTCGTTGATGTTGTAGCCGAGAAGGCTAACGTTACTAAAAAACAAGCCGATGCGGTCCTGACTGCGGCCCTCGATGCCATTATCGAAGCGGTTTCCTCTGGGGATAAAGTTACCCTGGTGGGATTTGGCTCGTTTGAAGCTCGTGAGCGCAAAGCGCGTGAAGGTCGCAACCCCAAAACCGGCGACAAAATGGAAATCCCAGCAACCAAGGTTCCTGCCTTCTCTGCTGGTAAGTTCTTTAAAGAAAAAGTGGCTCCTAAGTAAGGGAGTCACATCCCGATCGCCCTTTGAATCAGCCAAAGCATGGGGGGAATTTAGCCTGGGCAGCAACTCTGGCAGGCTGTCCCCCTTCCTCTATCCTCGATTTCTCGGCCAGCATCAGTCCGTTGGGGCCGCCCCCATCGGTGGATGCGGCGATTCACAGCCACTTGGGCGAACTGCGAAACTACCCTGACCCCAGCTACTATTCCTTGCGATCGCAGTTGGGTCAGGCTTGCAGTCTTCCTCCGGAGTGGATCCTGCCCGGTAATGGGGCGGCAGAGTTGTTAACCTGGGCAGGATGGGAATTCTCCACCCTGCCGAACACGTTTCTGTTAACCCCCGCCTTTGGCGATTACCGTCGGTGTCTGCAAACTTTTGGTGCAACGGTGGTGGATTGTCCCCTGTTGGGAGATGAGGAAGGGGGATTCCTGGGGGCGGGTAAAGCGAGAGCTAAAACCCCCTTGGGACTGGACTGCCTCATTCCTAAATTGCAGCATCAGAAAGCTCGTGGGGGTCTGTTGCTGAATAATCCGCACAATCCCACGGGTCAACTGTTTTCAAAAACCGAAATTCTGCCTTATCTGGAGCATTTTGCCCTGGTAGTGGTAGATGAGGCTTTTATGGATTTTCTCCACCCAGGGAAGGAAGAAAGTTTGGTGAGGGTGATCCAGGATTATCCCAATTTAGTGATTCTGCGATCGCTGACGAAGTTTTACTCGATGCCTGGACTCCGCCTGGGTTATGCGATCGCCCATCCCGATCGCCTGCAACGCTGGCAACAGTGGCGCGACCCTTGGCCGGTCAATATCCTAGCAGCGGCTGCCGGGGAAGCGGTGGTCCAGGATACGGCCTTTCAGGAACGAACTTGGGCCTGGTTGCCGACCGCGCGATCGCAACTGTTTGACGGATTATCCGGCATCCCGGGATTGCAGCCCCTGCCCTCAGCAGCGAATTTCTTACTGGTGCGATCGCATCATTCCTGTGCCCAACTGCAACGGGACCTACTCACCCGTCACCGCATCCTAATCCGGGACTGCCTCAGCTTTCCTGAACTCGGCGACGCCTATTTTCGCGTTGCCGTCCGTCTCCCGGAGGAAAACCAGCACCTAATTGCCGCCTTAACTGATATTTTGTCTTAGATTGGGGAATCGAACACTGTGAGCTTGGATTACGATTTAGTCGTTATTGGCGGCACTCGCCCGGGAATAGAAGCGGCGATCGCAGCTGCCAAACTGCAAGCGCGAGTGGCCCTAGTCCAACCGCCTCAACAGGCAGTCAATGCCCCTCCCTTCTATGAGGGGACCGGACCTCAACAAACAGCGGAGTTATTTGATTCCCCTTCGATTCTCTGGGGTGCGCCCTTTCCCCAGAACCTCCCAGAACTGGCCTGCGCCCTGGACCGCTCAACCCAAGCCCTAGCATCCCTGGGGGAAGAACGGTCCCCAGCCGTGCTCGCCTCTCACGGCATTGATGTCATTGCGGAGGGGGGAGAGTTTATTTCATTACCACAACTTGCACTCAATGTCAAGACTAGACCGCTGATTTCTCGCCATTATTTATTAGCCCCTAGTTTCCGGTCAGCGATTCCTGACATTCCGGGACTGGCAACCACGGGATACCTGACGCGGGAAACCTTCCATCACTTCACCGAAGGCAGCCTACCGAATTGTGTAGCCATTATTGGGAGTGACCCGAATGGGATTGAACTGGCACAAATCCTCATTCGGTTGGGAATTTCAGTGACGCTGATTACCTCTGCACCCCAGATTTTGCCGAAAGAAGACCCAGAGGCAGCGCAATTGATTCAGGCACAACTCGAAGCAGAGGGGATTCTTGTTTTAACCGATACCCCAGTTATGGAGGTTGAATTGAAGCAAGGGAAAAAAATGGTTCAGACGGAAAAGCGGGCGATCGCCTGTGATGAAATTTTCCTCGCCTGTGGTTTCCAATCCAATATTGACGGACTAAACTTAGAAAACGTGGGCGTGAAATTCTACCGGACCCCCCTAGGTCAAAGAGTGCAACTGAATGCTAAATTACAAACGACCAACCCGCGTATTTATGGTTGTGGAAACTTAGCTGGGGGCTATCCCCTCGTTAATGTAGCTCGACATGAAGCTCAAATCGCGGTAAAAAATGCCTTATTTTTATCCCGTCATCGGGTCAATTATTGGGGGATTCCCTGGGCCTTTCAAACCTATCCTGAAATTGCCCGAGTCGGACTGACTGAACCCCAGGCGAAAGCTAGATATGATGATGTGGTTGTTTTGAAGCAATATTTTAAAGGCATTGCTGGGGGACGTTTACAGCAAGAAACCACGGGTTTTTGTAAAGTATTAGTACGAAGAAATGGAGAGATTTTGGGCACTCATATTTTGGGACCGGGAGCATCGGAACTGATTCATAGTTTTGCTTTAGGGATGCAAAACAACTTGAAGGTTGAGGCGATCGCCTCTTTACCTCATATTTGGCCTAGTCTGTCGGAGATTAATCAACAGACGGCCCAACTCTGGCAGGAGGGACGGTTTAAGCAAAATACAGGGTGGCAGACCCTGCTTGACATTTGGTTTAATTGGCGGCGATAATTCCCTGACGAAGGTATAAACCGATAGAAACCCGGGAATTATAGTGCGGAGTTTAGGGTGCGAGTTGACTGGATCTAATTTCTATTTCATCTCTCAAAAAGGGCGAAACGACTGTCTATGAAAATTCTGGGAATTTCTGGTTACTATCACGATAGCGCAGCGGCGTTAGTGATTGAGGGCGATATTATTGCGGCGGCACAGGAAGAAAGATTTTCGCGCAAAAAGCATGATGCTCGATTTCCGCAGAGTGCGATCGCCTATTGTCTTCAAGAGGCAAATCTCTCGCTCACGGACTTAGACCAAATTATATTTTATGATAAACCGCTGGTTAAATTTGAGCGGCTGTTAGAAACTTATTTGTCTTATGCACCCAAAGGGTTTCGCTCGTTTATTGCCGCTATGCCCGTTTGGTTAAAAGAAAAGCTTTATTTAAAAACAATTTTAAAGCAAGAATTGGCGAAGTTGGCAGGATGCAAAACCTCCCAATTACCTCAACTTTTATTTACAGAACATCACCAAGCTCATGCGGCGAGTGCCTTTTTCCCCAGTCCGTTTCAACGGGCGGCAGTGATGTGTTTAGATGGCGTGGGAGAATGGGCGACAACTTCGGTTTGGTTGGGGGATGGCAATCAACTGATTCCCCAATGGGAAATCGATTTTCCTCACTCGTTAGGATTGCTCTATTCCGCGTTTACTTACTACACCGGATTTAAGGTGAATTCGGGTGAGTATAAATTGATGGGGTTAGCGCCTTATGGCGAACCCAAATATATTGATAAAATCCTGAATCATTTACTGGATTTAAGGGATGATGGCACGTTTCGCCTAAACATGGATTATTTCAACTATGCGACGGGTTTAACCATGACTAATCGCAAGTTTGATGAGTTATTTGGAGGACCGCCTCGCCGTGCAGAAAGTAAGCTAACTCAAAAAGAAATGGATATCGCGAGTTCGATTCAATATGTCACCGAAGAGGTGGTATTGCGTCTCGCAAAAACAGTTCATAAAGAGTTAGATGCTGATTATTTGTGTTTGGCAGGTGGGGTGGCGTTAAATTGTGTTGCTAATGGGAGACTGTTGCGGGAAAGTGCCTTTAAAGGGATTTGGATTCAACCTGCAGCAGGAGACGCAGGCGGGGCGTTAGGGGCGGCGTTAGCGGGTTGGTATCAGTATGGTGAACAACCTCGGGTAGTGAATTCGCAGAGGGAAGAAGCGCCTAAGTCGAATTTAACCGTGGGCGATCGCATGAAAGGCTCTTATTTAGGGCCGAAGTTTGGCGATGAGGAAATCCGGTCCTATTTGGATACCGTTCAGGCAAAATATTATCGGTTAGATGATGAGGAATTGTTGCCTCGATTAGGGCAAATTTTAGCTGATGAAAATGTGGTGGGATGGTTCCAAGGACGGATGGAATTTGGTCCAAGGGCGTTAGGGGGGCGATCAATTATTGGCGACCCTCGGAGTGCGAAAATGCAGTCTGTGATGAACCTAAAAATTAAATATCGGGAGTCATTTCGGCCTTTTGCCCCTTCGGTGTTGAGCGATCGCGTTTCCGATTACTTTGAAATGGATTCGGCAAGTCCTTATATGTTGCTAGTGGCAGCAGTGAAAGAAGGGTTACGCATTCCGATGACCCCGGAACAGGAGTTATTATTTGGAATTGAGAAACTGAATGTGCCGCGATCGCAAATTCCGGCGGTGACTCATGTGGATTATTCCGCCCGAATCCAAACAGTTCACAAAGAAACCAATCCCCGGTACTATGAATTAATCCGTCACTTTGAAGCAAAAACCGGCTGTGGGGTGTTGGTGAATACGTCCTTTAATGTGCGCGGTGAACCGATTGTTTGTACTCCTGAAGATGCCTATCGCTGTTTTATGCGGACGGAGATGGATTATTTGGTAATTGAGAATTTCTTGTTACCAAAGAGTGAGCAAATTCCTTGGAAAAAGGATGAGTCTTGGAAACAGGAATTTGAATTAGATTAGAGGGGAATTAGCCCACACCTTCAAGGGTGGGGCTATTACAGACTAAAGCCCGCCTGCGTGGGTATTTTGGAAAAAAACTCTTTTATTGTTGATGGCTAATGCCTTGGTTATGACTCATACGATTCCGAAGCTGGATAAGAAAGGATTGCGGGAATTTGGACTGGTTACAGGAGCAATTTTTGTTGGATTGTTCGGGTTGTTGATTCCCTGGATTCGCGCACATTCTCTGCCCATTTGGCCTTGGATTGTGGCGGGAGTGTTATGGATTTGGGCGTTAATTGCTCCGAAAACCTTAGACCCGGTTTATCACGGTTGGATGAAGGTTGGACTGGTTCTCGGGGCGATTAATAGCCGAATTATTTTAGGGATTATTTTCTATTTGTTGTTGATGCCGATGGGATTAGTCATGCGGGTAATCTTTAAGAAAGACCCGATGGCACGTCGGTTGGATGCGAAGCTAGAGAGTTACCGCGTTTCTAGCGCCCTGAGAAATCGAGAAAGTATGGAGAAGCCATTTTAATGTTGGAAGCAACTTGGGATTTTATTAAGGATTTATGGGGATTTTTAAGGGAGCGTAAAAAATACTGGTTGGCTCCTTTAATTATTACGTTGGTGTTATTGGGTGCGGTGATTGTGTTGACTCAGGCATCAGCGATCGCACCATTTATTTACACGTTGTTTTAACGGTTGCCTGTCGGAGATTGATGACGGAGATAAGGGAGCATTTTGCTCCCACTCCTAGAGAATATTTATCTTATTTATTGAAATGAGCTGATAGATTTATGAAACCTTTAAAAGAGCTACAAAAAAAGTTACCTGAATTTTTTAAAATTGCGTTAATTAATTTAGTATTTTTGGCAATTTTTATTGAACTAGGGGCGGCAGCTTTATATTGGAGCAAATATAAACAACTGTTTTATACCCGTAACGAGAACCAAACGAATGAGGCGATCGCTCAATTAGGGTTACCGATGAATCAAACAGCAACAGATGAAACGGTTCTCGAAAGACTACACCCATTTTTTGGATATGTTCTCAAACCTAACCTGCCTTCAAGTTTAGAGTTTTCTACCCGAATTTTTACGGTTAATAATTTGGGATTTCCGGCTGATTATGACTATCCCTTTATCCGGCAAAATCCCAATCAAGTGATTATCGGTGTGTTTGGCGGTTCAGTTGCGAGTAACTTTGCCATGTATGAAATCGAAAATCAAGTCCTGTCCAAAATATTGAAAGAAAAAATACCAGAGTTAGCGAATAAAGAAATTATTATTTTGCCTTTTGCCTTGGGCGGGTATAAGCAACCCCAACAGTTACTGATTTTAAATTATATCTTGTCTTTGGGGCAAGAGTTTGATTTCGTCATTAATATTGATGGATTTAATGAAGTTGCACTTCCTAATCTGAATTACCAAGAAAATATTGCACTTTCCATGCCAAGTGTTCAGCATTTGTTGCCCTTGCGGGATGTTGCCAGTAATAATTTAGGGGTTGATGAACTGAGTGCGATCGCCCAAATTGTAGAAAATCGGGAACAGTTACAACAAAAACAAGAAACGTTACAACAAAGCAAGTTAGCTTCTACTTATTTATTCCGCATGATTTCCACTCAGGCGGCAGCAAAAAACTATCAAGAAAAATTGATGGAATTTGAGAAAATACGAGGGCAAAAGCAACAAAATCCCGCCCAAGATTTTATCCTCCTCATTGAAAATGCCCGGGAAGCGGTGGATGTAGACACAGCATTTAGCCAGATGGCAGAGTTATGGGGAAATTCATCGCGGTTGATGAAACAATCGTTGGAGAATCAAAATACTCTGTATTTTCATTTTATCCAACCCAATCAGTATTATCCCACTGGGCGATCGTTTAGTGAGGAGGAGCGAAAACTAGCTATTATTGACAATCATCCCTATGAAACGGGGGTTCAAAAGGGCTATCCGATGTTGTTCCAAACCATAGAAGAGTTAAAAGCAGAAAATATTCCCATTTTCAACGCAACCCCAATTTTTGATGCCGTCAATGAGATAGTTTACATTGATAGCTGTTGCCATTACAATAAAGCTGGCAATGAAGTATTTGCTACTTATATTGCCGATTCAATTGTGGGATTTATCAATCAAAATGCGCCCATAAAAAAAC
>CBFGOM010000234.1:0-9066 GCA_965650385.1 uncultured Oscillatoriaceae bacterium | reverse complement strand
TTGTATGATGTCTCTACATTAACGGGTTTGTAACGATTTGTAAAGGGGGTTAAGCTACAGCAATCCTGATGACGGTGATAAGCATGGCTTATTTTTTTCCCTTCTGTATATATAGGGTGTCTGGGAGAGGGAACGGCCAGTCCCGACTATTTGGGATAATAAATAAAAGCTAAGGGAAAAATGTTTTTATGAGCGAAACAGTAACCGATATCAACCGCCTAGCGCCATTCCCTGACCATACGCAACTACCAGAAGAAGACGGCACGTTTGTGAAAAATTTTCAGGAGCATCCCCAGAGCATCCTACTGACTGATTCCCTCGGACCGGTTTTAGAGCAACGGCATCCGGATGGACAGTATTGTATTGGACAAGATAGCGGCATTTACTGGCGAGAAACGGATCCGCCGGAAAAGGGAGCGGAGGCCCCGGATTGGTTTTATGTGCCCAATGTCCCACGGAACTTGGATGGGGAGGTGCGTCGTTCTTATGTGCTGTGGCGAGAATTGAGGGCCCCTTTGATTGCCTTAGAGTTTGCCAGTGGGAATGGTGAGGAAGAACGGGATAGAACTCCTCTGGGGTTGTCTGTGGAGGGAAAAACAGTTAAACCGGGTAAGTTTTGGGTGTATGAACAGATTATCCGTATTCCCTACTATGGGATTTATGAAATTAAGTCGGGTCAGTTAGAGGTTTATCATTTGACGGATTTTTCTTATCAAATGATAGAACCGAATGAACGAGGTCATTATCCAATTGTGCCGATGGGAGTGGAGTTGGGTTTATGGCAGGGAAGGTATCAAAATCAAGACCAATTGTGGTTACGCTGGTGGGATTTAGAAGGGAATCTGTTGTTGATTGGTTCGGAACGCGCTGAGTTGGAAAAACAGCGAACGGAACAGGAAAAACAGCGCGCGGAACAGGAAAAACATCGTGCAGAAGCGGCAGAACGGAAAGCAGAACGATTAGCGGAACGGCTGCGATCGCTCGGAATTGACCCAGATGCGGAGGAGGATATCTAAGGCGATCGCCCCTGGATCTGTCCGAATCCACAAATCCAAAGCGATCCCAATAGGGGGCGCTTTTTTATTTATAGCTCAGATTAAACCGATATTCCGTGAGCACTCTATTTTTTAAAATGAATCCTACCTGGGGAGGATTTGTTCTGTAGATCAACCTGTTTAATTGTTGGTTTGTTGCCAAGGCAATCATTGATTTAACTGTTGGTTATGATATAATCACACAAGTTAAAACAAAAAAAACTCATCAAAATACTCATGAAAATTAATCAAATATCTCTGGGAGTGAGCTTAGTATCCCTAATCGGACTGATTGGCTGTACTGCACAGACAACGAGCCGAATTTGCGAATATACTCCGGCTGCGGGCCAACCTAACGTATTAGGAGGACAAGCGAGTTTCCGGGTTCGAGAACAAGAGGGAAATACGATTTTTACCTATCAACCCGACCCAAGCGAAATACTAGATCAGACGACTGAACTCTCAGGTAGACGAGAGTTAATCTATAAAAATACAGACTTAGATACGGCCCGAGTTATGTTGATTCAAAACCGCGAATACTATAATCGACTGCTTGACAAAAAAGGTACTGAAGATTTTGCAGCAGTGAATGAAAGTTTGAGTTGTCGGTAAGACGAAAAGCCATTAAAGACTCCAAGTTAGCTAGAGAGGAGAAGCCCCCGGGTCAAGAAGTGGAGTAATTCATGAGTGTTCCGATCGCCTCGATTCGGTATAATAAAAAAATAAACAGATATGATTGGCGCGCTCAATCCCAGGAACCTTCACCTCTATGGCTTTACCTATAGTTGCTATTATCGGACGCCCAAACGTGGGCAAATCAACCCTTGTCAATCGGATTGCTGGGGGTAAACAGGCGATCGTCTATGATGAACCGGGAGTCACCCGCGATCGCACCTATCGAAATGCATTCTGGCAAGACCGAGACTTTCAAATCGTGGATACGGGCGGATTAGTCTTTGATGATGATACCGAATTTTTACCTCTAATTCGAGAACAAGTCATGACAGCGCTTTCGGAATCTAGCGTTGCTCTGTTTGTGGTGGATGGACAACAAGGGGTGACAGAAGCCGATCGCGAAATTGCCAATTGGTTGCGTCATCAAAAAGTTCCGGTTGTCCTTGCGGTGAATAAATGTGAATCGTTAATGGAAGGATTGACCCAAGCGGCAGAATTTTGGGAATTAGGCATGGGTGAACCTTACCCTATTTCTGCTATTCACGGCAGTGGAACGGGGGATTTATTAGATAGAGTGATTCCACACTTGCCTCCAACTGCTGAAATTGAAGAAACGCCGGAAATTAAGGTTGCGATCGTGGGACGTCCCAATGTAGGCAAATCGAGCTTACTTAATGCCTTTTTGGGAGAAAAGCGGGCGATTGTTAGTCCAATTTCGGGAACGACTCGCGACACTATTGATACCTTTGTGGAACGGAACGGAACAAGCTACCGAATTATCGATACTGCCGGGATTCGTAAAAAGAAAAATGTGGATTATGGACCGGAATTTTTTGGTATAAACCGGGCCTTTAAAGCAATTCGACGGGCGGATGTGGTGCTGTTGGTTATTGATGCAGTCGATGGGGTAACGGAACAGGACCAAAAGCTCGCAGGACGAATCGAAGAAGATGGAAGGGCCTGCGTGATTGTTATCAATAAATGGGATGCGATCGAGAAAGATTCTTATACCATTTATGACTACGAACGGGATATCAAAAGTCGCCTTTATTTCCTAGAATGGGCTGAAGCCATTTTTGTGAGTGCGGTGACGGGAAAACGGGTGGAAAATATCCTAGATTTAGTTGACAAATCGGCAGAAGAACATCGGCGACGGGTTTCTACTTCAGTGATTAATGAAGTGTTAAAAGATGCTCTACACTGGCACAGTCCGCCGACCAGCCGTCAAGGAAAACAGGGAAAAATTTATTACGGGACTCAGGTTACCAGTCAACCCCCGACCATTGCTTTGTTTGTCAATGACCCCAAACGATTTAACGATAATTATCGCCGTTATATCGAGCGTCAATTCCGTGAACAACTGGGATTTACCGGCAGTCCATTACGGTTGTTATGGCGTGGGAAAAAAGCTCGGGATTTTGAGGATAATAATACCACCAATCGAGCCGTTAAGGTTTAGGTTGTTCCCATAACGGGCTATTCGGCGTGGGGGTAATTTATGAAATTCCCCTACAAAAAAATAAGGTAAATCGCAACCCCTGGCACAGCGGTTTTAGACCCTTTGAACATTTACTTTCTCGAATCCGATGGATTTATTGCGATCGCTGCCTATCGGCTTGTATTTAGAACAACCGATTACTTGGTTACATGGCTTGGATGCGCGAGTTAAACTGCTGTGGTTGATGAGCTTTTTAATTGCGCCCGTCTTAGCCAATCCAATTTGGCGAATTGGGTTGGTTTTGTTGCTAATTTTGATTACAATTAGTGCCTTGATTCCTCTGCGAGTCTGGCGCAAACAAATGGGGTGGTTGTTAACCCTATCTTTATTGGTTTGCCTGATTACAGCGATCGCACCGGATGGACTCCCAGTAGAACACCAATCCCGCCTTCCCGCCCAAGAACTCACCTTTGATCTCCAACCCCTGACCCTCCCTCCGACACCCATCAGAAATCCGTGGTACAATCCCTTGGGCTGGGGTCAAGAAACCCCCAAACCGGAAGAGACAATTGAACCCGAACTCCCCCAACCCACGGATTACCGTTACGTCCTTTTTGAGCAAGGGCGGTTTACAGTCACTCGTCGTTCTTTGGATTTAGGAATTCGGATTGGTACTTTATTTTTCACCTTGATTTATAGTACCAATCTCTACCTGCTTACCACCGCCCCAGAAGAGATTGCTGCGGGAATTGAAGATTTAATGAGTCCGTTGAGACGGTTTAATATTCCTACCATAGAAATTGCCCTTACTTTAACCCTATCCCTGCGGTTTATTCCCCTGGTATTAGAAGAAGTTCAGAATTTAATTCGTTCCGTGCGAACTCGGGCAATTAATTGGAAAAAATTGGGCTTGCGGGGAACAACAAAAGTATGGTTTTCTGTAGTAGAAAGACTGTTAGAAAATTTGCTATTGCGCGCTCAACAAATTGCCGGAGGAATGCAGGTGCGAGGATTTACTAGCCCGAATACCCATCGGGTGCAATGGCATCCGTTAAAACTGAGAAATGGAGACTGGGTGGCGATCGCCATATTAGTGGGATTTTGGGGGGTACGCTTCTTATGGGGGTGGCAAGTGTGAACCCATTCAATCCAGAATTCATCTCTCCTTGGTATTGGCGATCACTGCCGTTAAAACAGCGAACAGGTAGTCAAGTCTTTGAGGCACTGTTTCTCCTTCCTCCATCTCAAAATAACCAACCGGAAGCAGCGATCGCCACCCTGCTAGAAAGTCCTTATCCCACTCCCTCCCCCATCCCCGAAGCGAGATATTCTATCTGTGCCGGTGCACCCAGATGGATTGACAATTGTCCTCAATTGTGGACGCCAGAAATTGGAGAAATTCTGCCTACTTTGAGGCAACTGCTGAAGCGCAAACACCCAGAAAAAGCTCAATTGATTCAAGAACTTTCTCCCCTTGAAATGGTTAATCGGGATGCACTTCCTTTCACTGGGGGATGGTTAGGATGGTTGGGGTATGATTTAGCCTGGGAAATTGAAAACCTCCCCCATTTGAACGAGGATCCGCTACCTTTTCCAGTGAGCTACTGGTACGAACCCGATCACTTTGCTATTCTAGATCATCATCAACAACAGTTGTGGATTGCCAGTAGTGATCGCCATGAACTGGACATCCTCGAACAGAAAATAGAAAGCTCTTATTCCCGAAAAATCTCTGCTAACCCTTCCCCTAAAACTGAAGGTTATCTTCCCCCCTATCCTCAGTTTCATCTTTCCCAATTTGACTACGAAGAACAGGTCAGAAAAGCGCAAAAATATATCACAGCCGGGGATATTTTTCAAGCCAATTTGTCCCTAAGATTTGAAACCACAACCCCGCAAGAGAGTTGGGATGTTTACCAAACCTTGCGCACCATTAATCCATCTCCCTTTGCCAGTTATTGGCGGACTCCTTGGGGCGATGTAGTGAGTTGTTCCCCGGAACGATTGGTGCAATTACAAGGAAAAACGGCTCAGACTCGTCCAATTGCTGGAACTCGGGCGCGGGGGAAAACACCGGAACAGGATGAACAACTTGCCAAGGAATTACTGGCTAACCGGAAAGAACAGGCTGAACATATTATGTTGGTGGATTTGGAACGGAATGATTTAGGCCGAGTTTGTGAATGGGGAAGCGTAGAAGTTAACGAATTATTGACCATTGAACGGTACAGTCATGTCATGCACTTGGTGAGTAATGCGGTGGGTACTCTGCGGAGCGATCGCGATAGTATTGATTTAATTCGCGCCACTTTTCCCGGTGGAACTATTACCGGCTGTCCCAAAGTTCGATGTATGGAAATTATTGAAGAATTAGAACCTGTAAGGCGCAGTCTATTTTATGGCTCTTGTGGCTATTTAGACTGGCGAGGACAGCTTGATTTGAATATTTTGATTCGGACCTTATTATTCGCCCGCGACACCTCGGGAGGGGCAAATAATGAAGCGGAAATCTATCGAGTCTGGGGACAAGTAGGGGCGGGAATTGTGGCTGACAGTGAACCCGAAAAAGAATGGTATGAATCCCTCAATAAAGCCCGTGCTCAACTCGCAGCATTGCAGATGGCGATCGCCTCCGGTGAAGGTTCATAACTGTTGGGTTTACTTCTTCCAAATGTTAGAAAAATACCCCTTATTTATCTCGCAATCAATTCAATTGGAAAGCTGGGGCAAAGATGAGAATCTAGGTCGCACTTAATACCAGAAATAGGCCATTTTACAGCAGTTAAACAAAAACTGAAGGAGAAGAAGCGTCTTCCTCAGTGATGAGTCGTAGAAAACTAGACACTGCCACTCCCTGTAAAAATTATTCACTTGATGATCGGTCCCTCGCCTAAGAGCATGGGGATTTCCACGATTTCTGATAAAATTGTCCCCGTCCAAGCTTGCGGCAAAAACTTAGGAGGGAAACGGGTCAGATCCCGAAACTCCAGACTAGCTGACTCCGCCAGGGGGACCTTAGTGACTCTATAACCGTTATGATTAACGGTACTCATCTGAACCTGAATGAACACTGAAACTTACTTAAATCATCCTACTTTCGGTCTGCTCTATCGGGTGTGTCTGATCGAACAAAATCAGGAGTTGTTCACGACCCTCTATGCCCAACGCTTATTTTTTTTAGCGCTTTCTGGCTTAGACGGGTTAAGATTTGAGCCGGTCACCCGTGCCGATGCTCGCCTCCTCGTCGAAAACCGCTTGCGACTGCTGCGACGAATGGGGCAAACTCAGGAATTTGCTGAACTTCAACTCATTCACAAACGCACGTTTCAATGACGATCGCCCAACGGATTGCTCAGATCCGCGCCCACTTACCCGAATCAGTCCGACTGATTGCCGTCACCAAGCAAGTGTCGGTGGATGCCATGATGCAAGCGTATCAGGCAGGAATTCGAGATTTTGGGGAAAGTCGCCTTCAGGAAGCCCAAGCGAAATCGGAGCAACTCGGGGACCTGCCCGGTTTAACCTGGCACCTGATTGGACACCTACAAAGTAATAAAGTTAAACCGGCTTTAGACCGCTTTCATTGGATCCATTCTATTGATAGTTTGAAATTAGCGCAACGAGTCGATCGCTTGGCAGAAGGACTCGAAGTTAAGCCAAAAGTCTGCCTCCAAGTAAAAATCTTACCCGACCCCAACAAATCCGGTTGGCAGATTCCTGAACTCCTTGAGGATTTAGTCACCCTAAATCAGTGTAAAAACTTAGAAATAAAAGGATTAATGACCATTCCCCCCTTGGGATTGGATCAAGCAAAAACCCTAGCCCTGTTCGAGCGCACTCGCGAACTTGCTCATGAAATCCAGGCCCAAAATTGGGAGCAGATTTCCATGCAGGAGTTATCGATGGGAATGTCAGGGGATTATCATTTAGCTGTCCAAGCAGGGTCTACAATGGTGAGACTGGGGACAATCCTGTTTGGAGAGCGATCGCCCTAAAATCCTGCCCCGGACCGCTAGAATTGAGGAAAAGGAGGGCGAATCATTCCCCCTGACCCCTTTAGTCCAATCTCAATCGCGATCGGCAATCTCCCGATTCCACCCCCCAAAAATCCAGTTCAAATCCAGTTCAAATCCAGTTTTCAATTATAGTGATCAACCACCGCCCCCCATTGCATCAAATTCCCGGTAAAAAGTCTGGAAAATTTTGGGCATAATCGGCAACTTATGGCAATATACAATAAACTGATAACTTGGGTAGGGTTGGGCATGGCGAATGGAGTGCATTTCCTATTAGGAGAGAGTTCCTTCCTCAACGGGGTTAACCCCGGCGCTCAGTCACGCTCAAAGGCATCTATAACCGCAGCGGAAGCCAAGGGTTAAGCCGCCTCAGTCGTTGGAACTCCACCCTGGATTAAGGGTTGATTGAGTCGGAACCTGAGTCTATACCGAACTAACATCCAAAATTGATTTGGGCTGGAATGGGGATTTTAGAGAGAATGCCCTGATGTTACCCTAGTTTTGATGGAGCAAAAACCGTGAATACGATTTTTTCTAAGCTACGAGATATGGTCGGACTCAACGAATCCGTGGATTACGAGTATGAGTACGACGAAATAGAAGGGGAAGGATACCAAAACCTTTACCAAGACCAACCCGCAGCCTCTCCCGAAGCAGAAGCTCGCCGGAATCGCACTCCTTTGCGGACGACCCCAACTGGAATGGGAATGGTTGGAGCAGAAGGCGCAATGGGATCAAGTATGAATGCTATCAATAACGTGATCGGTCTCCCTGGGGCTGCCAATGGCATCTCTGAAGTGGTGGTGATGGAACCCAAATCCTTTGAGGAAATGCCTCAAGCCATTCAAGCCCTGCGGGAACGCAAATCCGTCGTTCTCAATCTGACGATGATGGATCCGGACCAAGCTCAAAGAGCTGTTGATTTTATTGCCGGTGGGACTTATGCCTTAGATGGGCATCAAGAACGCATTGGAGAAAGCATCTTCCTGTTTACTCCTAGCTGTGTTCAAGTCAGCACTCAAAGCGGTGTGGTTCACGATGTCCTGCAACCTCACCTGCGGACTACTCGTCCTGCCGTCGGCCAAACAAGCTGGACCCCGGAACAAGTCCGGATGGCACAGTAAATGAACCGTTCTTGGTCAGCGATCGCCCTCATAGCCAAGTTGACCAAGGACCCTACACCCTTTACAGGAAATTAACGACCGTTGTTGGTAAAACTTGGAATGATTGGAGGCGGGGTCATGGGAGAAGCGCTCCTATCCCGCCTGATTGCTCGTGGCGCTTACCAGCCTGGGGACATTCTAATTAGCGATCCCCTACAGCAGCGCCGCGAGTTTTTAGCGCAACAGTATGGCGTCGGAGTCACCGCTGACAACTGCGAAGTAGCTGCCGCCACAGAAGTCTTGCTCCTGGCTATCAAACCCCAGGTCTTCGAGTCCGTCACCGCTGCCTTACCCTCCCTGGGCAACAATGGACAACTACCCGTGATTCTGTCGATTTTAGCCGGAGTCCCCCTCAGTCGATTAGAACGGGCTTTTCCAGATACACCGGTTGTCCGTTCCATGCCGAATACTCCAGCGACTGTCGGTGCCGGAATCACTGCGATCGCCCCAGGAACTCAGGTCCAACCGGAACATCTTGAGCGGGCCAAAAGGGTCTTACAAGCCGTCGGGGATGTAGTCCAGGTTCCCGAATCCCTGATGGATGCTGTCACCGGCCTCTCGGGTTCCGGACCCGCTTATGTTGCAATTTTTATCGAAGCCTTGACAGATGGCGGTGTTCGTGCTGGTTTACCCCGAGCCATTGCCGCCCAACTCGCTTTACAAACCGTATTGGGGACGGCGACCCTGATTCAGGAAACCCAACTGCACCCGGCAGAACTGAAAGACCGAGTAACCAGTCC
>CBFGOM010000233.1:0-9227 GCA_965650385.1 uncultured Oscillatoriaceae bacterium | reverse complement strand
TCCAACACAAGGACTAAAAATCAGCCCTCCCCCTCCCATAATCTCTTTCTGGAGGTAGAATCCAAGAGAGAATTAAGTTTTGTAAAATTCACAGCATAACGAGGGAATTTTACAGGAGTTTTTTTCATGTCCCAGTACGATGTAATTATCATTGGAGCCGGTCATAACGGCTTAGTTTGTGCGGCGTACCTTTTAAAAGCAGGTAAACGGGTTTTACTATTAGAAAAACGCGAGGTTCCTGGGGGCGCAGCCACCACGGAAGAATCTTTACCGGAAGAAGCACCAGGGTTTAAATTTAATCTGTGTGCGATCGACCATGAATTTATCCATCTCGGGCCGGTAGTGGAAGAATTAGAACTCAAAAAATACGGATTGGACTATCTGTATTGCGATCCGGTCTTGTTTTGTCCCCAACCGGATGGGAAATACTTCCTGGGTCACAAATCCGTCGATAAAACCTGTGCAGAAATTGCCCGTTACAGTGAGCGTGATGCCGCGAAATACGGAGAATTTATTCACTATTGGCAGCGCGTTTTGAATGCGATCGCCCCCATATTCAATGCCCCGCCTAAATCGATTATCGATATCACCGGCAATTATAATTTTGATAAAATTAAAGACCTTTTGTCTTTACTCGGAACCCCAGATAAAATCCTGGATTTTGCCCGAACGATGCTCAGTAGTCCTCAAGATATGTTAGAGGAATGGTTTGATACCGAAGTTGTCAAAGCACCCTTAGCTAGACTCGCCGCAGAAATGAGTATTCCTCCCTCACAAAAAGGGATGTCTGTCGGTGCAATTATGATGGCAATGCGTCATAATCCTGGCATGGCAAGACCCCGAGGAGGAACCGGCGCACTCACTCAAGCGTTAGTGAATCGAGTCACCAGTCTTGGGGGTGAAATTTTGTGCGATCGCGGGGTTGAACGCATTTTAGTCGATAATAATCGCGCCGTTGGAGTTCGGGTGGATGGAGGGCAAGAATACCGCGCTAAAGAAGGCGTAATTTCCAATATTGATGCCAAACGAGTCTTCTTAGATTTAATTAATCCCGCAGATGTAGACTCCAGCGACCCTAACTTACGCGATCGGGTGGACCGCCGCATTGTTAACAACAATGAAAGCATCCTTAAACTGGATTGTGCTCTCTCAGAAATGCCCCGCTTTGAAGCCTACAATCACCAAGATGAGTATTTAATTGGGTCCGTCGTGATTGCCGATTCCGTTCATCATGTGGAAGAAAGTCATAGTCTCTGTCAACTCGGCAGAATTCCGGATGAAAATCCCTCCATCTATGCTGTCGTTCCCACGGTTCTTGATCCCTCAATGGCCCCGGAAGGAAAGCATACCCTCTGGGTGGAATTCTTCGCTCCTTATCAGATTCATGGCGCAGAAGGAACCGGACAAAACGGCACGGGATGGACGGATGAACTCAAAAATAAAGTGGCCGATCGCTTGATTGATAAACTGTCTGATTATGCGCCCAATCTCAAAAATTCCATTATTGCACGACGGGTAGAAAGTCCAGCAGAACTGGGCGCTCGCCTGGGGTCTTATAAGGGAAATCACTACCATATTGATATGACCTTAGACCAGATGATTTTCTTCCGTCCTCTCCCAGAAATTGCCAACTACAAAACTCCCATTGATGGGTTGTTTTTAACTGGCGCTGGCACTCATCCCGGTGGTTCAATTTCTGGAATGCCCGGACGGAACTGCGCGCGTGTATTTTTATTCCAACAACAACCCATGAGCCAAACCTTAAAAGATGCGACCAATTCGGTCAAATCAATGGCAAGTTCTGTGTTTAATTTGTCCAGTTAATGGCTATTTTCACCCTTTAAAGTGGGGGGTACAGAAGGATTCTTAATTGTGTAATCTCCCCTTTATATAGGCAACTGCTGAGATAACTGTTGGGTCAATGATTTACTATTTGAATCAAAGAACGGTTACCCAACCCGCATAACCCATCTCATTTGTTGACTAAGAAGCACTTCACTCAATCTCCGGTCCCCTCCCCTAGGTTTAGGGGAGGGATATGGCCTTTTATTTTAGTTGAAAAAGCCCTAAATTTGAAGGTTGATAGCCTTTTGTACAACCCTCTATTTAAGCGAAAAATAAAGAGCATTTTGACCTGGATTAGGGAGACAAGTGCTAGCCTGATAGATTGGGCTATTCCCCTAATTATTTGTTCCTTTAATTGATTAATAAAAGAGGAGCGATCGCTTTGATAGATGTTTACATTCTCAATATGTTGGCTCTCGGTTTGTTACTGCTGTCAGTAACTGTATTTTCGGGTTGGATTAAGCGATTGCCGCTCTCTTATGCCCTGATTTATTTAGCCGTTGGGATTTTGATTGGTCCTTACGGGCTGCGATTAGTGATGGTGCGCCCAGACGCCAATTTCCTGGAGCGATTGAGTGAATTAGTAGTCATTATTTCATTGTTTAGTTGCGGACTCAAAATGAATCGTCCGCTCAATTTATGGGCGTGGCAGACGACAGCCCGATTAATTGGATTTTTGATGCCCATTTCTATTGTCGCGATCGCGGTTGTCGGGCACTTGTTTTTGAACTTGGATTGGGGGACGGCGATTTTACTCGGGGCGATTCTTGCCCCCACGGACCCGGTTTTAGCATCAGAAGTTCAACTGGCTCATTTTGAGGATAAAGATGAACTCCGCTTTGGCTTAACCTCGGAAGGAGGATTAAATGATGCCTTGGCTTTCCCCTTTGTTTATTTTGGATTATATCTACTAAAAGATAGTAATATCAATAACTGGATTTACGAATGGTTGGTTATCGATTTAATTTGGGCGATCGCGGCGGGTATCGGCATGGGAATTATCGTCGCTTCCGCCATTGTTTGGATCGAAAAGCAATTAAATCGTGCTCGTCCCGTAGATGAACTCATGCAAGATTTTATTGCCTTGAGTACCATTTTATTGGCCTATTCCCTAACCGAAGTGATTAACGGATATGGGTTTCTCGCGGTATTTGTCGCCGGAGTGACGGTCCGTAGAAGCTACAGCAGCGATTCAGAACGAACCGAGTCTCAACTGAGATTAACGGAACGGGTGGAAAAACTTTTAGAAGTAGGAACTATCTTATTACTCGGGTCTCTGCTGAGAATAGAACCCAGTTTACAGTTTGCGGGAGATGCGTTAATCATCGCGGGATTTTTGTTGTTTATTATTCGTCCCCTGGGGACTTGGATTAGTACCATTGGCTCCAATTTTCATCGCTCAAAACGCTTATTGATGGGGTGGTTTGGAATTCGGGGGGTAGGTTCAGTCTATTATCTCACTTATGCAATGGGTAAAGGGTTACAAGGAGAAACCGGGGAAAAAATCGCTTGGATTGTTTTTCTGACCCTGGTAATTTCGGCCATTGTACATGGCATTAGTGCGACTCCATTGATGAATTGGTATGGATCGAGGTTGGAGAAAAGAAAGGTAACCCTACGGGGTGATCGGCCCTAACAGCAAGCAAGATGTGCGCACTCCTGATAGCCTCTCTTTTAAACCCATGAGTTCGGAACCCCAGAGGTGCTAGAACACTCAATCGGGGCCAAAAACTTGGTTTTTCTCCTCTCTTTAGTTTTGTACCCCCAGACTAGAGAGAATTTCTATAATATAAAGAAATAAGCTGATGCCTGGGTGGGAGGACTATCATGAGCGAATCACCGGACTTTATTCTGTATGCTCAACATGGATGGGCGGATACTTATCACAAAATTGCGACATTGGCGGAGGCTTTAAAAACCCCAAATTGTCGGATTATTACGCCCAATTTAGGTTGGTTACGGACGTTTTATAGAATTGAACCTTTAATTCAAACGGTGGAAACTGTGGTGGGAGAAACCCTTGCCACCTATCCCACCACTCCGATGCGAATTATCGGCCATTCGATGGGGGGATTGATTTGGTTAGAAGTGCTGCATCGCCATCCGGAATGGCGATCGCATATTCACTCCTTAGTTTTGCTGGCTTCTCCCGTGGGTGGGGCGGATTTAGCCCGGATTTTAGACCCGTTTAAATGGGGACTGGGGATGGGTCGGGACTTGGGCATCAATCGCCGTCACATTGCTGAATCTCTCGCTGAAATTATCCCCACGTTAGTTATTGCGGGAGATAGCGATAATGGCAGCGATCGCACCATTAGTATTGAAGCGACTAAGTTTAACCGCGCTCAATTTATCTGTTTGCCGGGAATCTCTCATCCCGCCCTCAGAAATCATCCCCAGTTAGTCCAAATTATTCGCGATTTTTGGGAAAATCCGGTGATTTCTCCCCCGCCAAAAGCAGATTTAACCTATGCCGTGATTCAGAAATTGCAAGCCATTCCCGCTATGACTGCCGCCCATCGCCGGGATTTTGTCCGGTCTAAAACTTATCTAATATTTAATACAGGGATGAAGATTAGAGTTTGGAAAAATCCCGTTCAGGTTCACCATGTCTTTATTGAAAATCCTCTAGGAATTTGTGTATTTTGCGGGTTTGTCGGATGGCAACATACCCAAGATTTATATCAGACTCTGAACCAGATTGCGGAGGAGTTTCAAGAACATTTGACTGAATCGGATGTTATTTTATCGCTTTAGCGTTACGGAAATTAAGGGTTTCCCCCAGTGAAGAGGCATAAATATGGGGAGGAGTGCATGATTGCAGAAGGTGCGGAATACACTTAAATCTTGCTTGCACTCCTTTTCGGCATCTGTACTCCATGAGTCGGGAAACCACTCCAGAACCGATTCTGTACTCAGTCTCGGGCGATCTTTCTTCGTATAGATGCCAGATTTGGAGAAAAATGCTGCAATGGGGGTATTGTTATCGATTAGAGACATGACTCAACGAGTTTTGATTATTGGCGGACGGGGACGAATCGGCAGCAGCATTGCCCAAGATTTGATCGCCCATACCGATGCAGAAATTACGGTAACCGGACGGGATAAGACACCGGGAAAATCGGTGGATGAGACCCTCGGCGATCGCGTGCAGTTTCGGGCGGTCCATTTAGACGATCGCACCGGATTATCCCAAGCGATCGCTGATAGTGATCTCGTCATCCATAGTGCCGGACCCTTCCATCATCGGGATGCCCGAGTGCTCCAACTCTGCATCGACTGCGGCGTTAACTATACCGATGTTAGCGATAATCGAGGATTCACCCGCAGGGCACTAGCATTGCAAGACGCCGCCGAAAAAGCAGGCGTAACCGCCATCATTAATACCGGCATTTTTCCCGGAATTTCTAATAGTATGGTTCGCCAAGGCGTCGAACAACTTCAAGAAGCCGATCGCATCCATTTAAGCTACGTTGTTGGGGGGTCAGGCGGTGCAGGAGTCACCGTCATGCGCACCACCTTTTTAGGCTTACAAAATCCCTTTGATGCCTGGATTGATGGTCGATGGCAACCCGTTAAACCCTATACCGATCGCGAAACGATCGAATTTCCTCCCCCTTACGGAAAAGTCGGAGTTTACTGGTTTGATATGCCCGAAGCCTTCACCTTACCTGACTCCTTCCCGGTTAAAACCGCCATTACCAAATTCGGAACTTCCCCGGATTTGTATAACCATTTAACCTGGATGGTAGCCAATTTATGGCCGTCCGCAGCCCTGAAAAATTCTGCCGTAGTGGAGTTTTTATCTCAAGTCAGCTACCGCATGACAGGATTCACCGACAAATTTAGCGGGACCGGGGTCGCCGTGCGATCGGAAGTCAACGGACGCAACGCCGCCGGAGAACCCGCCACCTTTTGTAGTGCCGTGGTTCATCCGAGTGCTGCTGTAGCCACAGGAATTGGCACCGGGACCATCGCCGAACTGATGCTACAAGGAAAACTCACCAAACCGGGCGTATGGCCCGTAGAACAAGCCTTATCCACGTCCTTGTTTGAATCAACGATGACAACTCGGGGAATCGAGATCACTCATCATTGGTTGTAAGCTGTCCCTATCCATACTTAGCCCGAATTAACCATGCACACTTGTCTGAATTATATTGAGGGTCACTGGTTACCTCCTGCCTCTGGGGAAACAATGGAAAGTCGCAATCCCGCCCACTGGCGCGAACTGGTTGCCACCTTTGGGCGATCGGGCGACATTGATGTAGAAATGGCTGTCACTGCCGCCCACCGTGCCTATGGCACTTGGCGACGGGTTCCGGCACCAGAACGGGCCGAATTATTATACCGTTTCGGGGAATTACTGCGCGATCGCAAAGCGGAACTCGCTTATTTAATGAGTCAGGAAATGGGAAAACCCCTGACTGAAGCCAATGGCGATGTCCAAGAAGGCATTGATTGCGCCTTTTATTATGCCGGAGAAGGTCGCCGTTTGTTCGGACAAACCACGACTTCGGAAATGGCTAATAAATTTGCGATGACGGTGCGAATGCCGATCGGCGTGTGCGGGTTAATTACCCCTTGGAATTTTCCCATTGCCATTCCCTGTTGGAAAGCTATGCCTGCCTTAGTCTGCGGCAATACCCTCGTCCTGAAACCCTCGGAAGATACTCCGGCGGTGACTCACTTACTGTTTCAGGTGTTTCATGATGCCGGATTTCCCCCCGGAGTGGTTAATCTGGTGCATGGGTTAGGAGAAGAAGTGGGAAAAGCCTTAGTGGAACATCCCCTGGTCAATTTAATTTCCTTAACCGGGTCCTCACAAACCGGCGCAGAAGTAGCGGCAATCTGCGCCAAACAGCACAAGCGAGTGTGTTTGGAACTGGGCGGGAAAAATGCCCAAGTTGTGATGGAAGATGCAGATTTAGAGTTGGCCCTAGAAGGCGCAGTCTGGGGCGCTTTTGGCACCAGTGGGCAACGGTGCACCGCCACCAGTCGTCTGCTGCTGCATCGGGATATTAAGGATCAATTTACCGAAATGTTGCTCGATCGCACTCGGAAACTCCGTTTGGGTCCAGGAACCGACCCGAATACCGACGTCGGACCGATTGTCAATGCCACGCAACTGAATACGATCGAGGAGTATATGGAAATCGCCCATCAAGAGGGGGCAAAGATTTTAATCGGGGGCAATCGCACAACGGCAGGAACTCTCACAGGTGGATTCTTTTTTGAACCCACGATTCTGGATGGGGTGACGCCAAATATGCGAATTGCGCGGGAAGAGATTTTTGGTCCGGTGGTAGCGTTGATAGAAATTTCATCCTTTGAAGAGGCGATCGCCATTCTCAATGATACTCCCTATGGATTATCTTCTTCCGTTTATACTCGCGATGTGAATCGGGCGTTTCAAGCCATGCGGGATATTGAAGCGGGAATCACTTATATTAATGGTCCAACCATTGGTGCCGAGGTGCATTTACCCTTTGGAGGCGTCAAACAAACGGGTAACGGACATCGCGAGGCGGGGACAGCAGCACTTGACGTGTTTACCGAATGGAAAACGGTTTATGTAGACTTTTCTGGACGCCTACAACGGGCGCAAATCGATAATCGCGGGTGATTTGAGTCCAGAGGAGTATGGGATGAATCTCAACGGGCGATCGGCTTAGAACGATCCAACCCCAGCCCGATTTGACCCACAAATCGGCTATGATAACTGGTGGGCTAAGTCCCTTTTCAAGGATGATCTGTTTTGAACCCATAAACCATAGGAGTAACGATGTCTACCGCCCCTAAAATTCTCGCCTTTGCCGGAAGTGCTCGCGAAGCGTCATTTAATAAAAAACTTGTCCAAATTGCCGCCAATGGCGCTAGAAAAGCCGGTGCAGAGGTCACTTATATTGACCTGAGAGACTTTCCAATTCCCTTGTTTGACCAAGACTTAGAAGCAGCGGAAGGAATGCCCAGCTATGCTCAAGAGTTGAAATCGCTGTTCTTTGCTCACCAAGGCTTGTTGATTGCGTCTCCGGAGTATAATAGCACAATCAGTCCCCTCCTCAAAAATGCGATCGACTGGGTATCCCGTCCCGCGCCGGGTGAACCCATGCTTGCTGCTTTTTCCGGTAAACTGGTGGGAATTATGAGTGCCTCCCCCGGTGCTTTAGGTGGATTACGGGGTTTAGCTCAACTGCGCGAAATGCTGGCAAATATTAGTATGATTGTCTTACCGAATCAAATATCTATTCCCCAAGCATTTGAAGCGTTTACAGAATCAGGGACGTTAAAAGACTCCAAAAAGCAAGAAACGGTGGAAAATATCGGCGCAACCCTAGCACAAATGTTAACCAAGTTGACCGCTTAAGTTAAGCAGAACGGTTAGCACAATTCCGATTAATTTATCATTTTTTGTAGGGGCGCAATGCTTGCGCCCTTACAATCTACACCCCTTGACAGGGCTAGTAAAAATCCCCAGGGTGAAGATTAGAAATGCCATCGACGAGAGGGGGATCTATCGGGGAGGCAGAGCGCAATTTTTACCGGAGTTTATGGGTTCAAAGGGCAAGAAACCCTATTTTTTATTAACCTTTTCTTGATGCGTTAGATTGAGAAAAACCCCAATTTCTAAATATTTATTCTTCTATTTTGCTTCTAATCAGGGTTAATAAATCGCGGGTTTTATAGGGTTTAGATAAATAGGTCGGGCCGCTCTTTTGGGGGGAGTTGGATACGGGAAGATTGGTCATCAGTCCACTAACGGCAATAATTTTAACTGAGGGATTAATTTTTTGAAGGGCTTTTAGGGTGAGTTTTCCATCCATTAATGGCATCATCATATCCAGAATGACTACGGCAATTTCTGAGGAGCGTTGACTGTAGAGGGAAATAGCTTCCATGCCATCAGCGGCAGTTAACACATTATAGCCAAATTTTTGTAAGAGGGCTTGAGCAATTTCGCAGATGGCAACTTCATCATCTACGACTAAAATTAATTCACCCGATCCAAAAGGCAGTTCCGTTGGTTCTGAAGTGAGCACTTCAGTTCCTTGCATTGCAGGCAAGTAGACTGTAAACGCGCTTCCTTTCCCAACTTGACTAGAAACTGATAAAAACCCCCCATGATTTTTAACGATGCCTCGAACGGTGGGCAAGCCGAGTCCTGTACCTTTTCCTACTCCTTTGGTCGTAAAAAACGGTTCAAATAATCGGTCTAAAATTTCCGGAGGAATGCCGGTCCCGGTGTCTCGAATGGTGAGTTTAACATAAGAACCGAGTTGAGCTTCAGGGTCAAGGGTTAAATCAGATTGGGTGAGGGTGAAATTTTCGGCCTGTATGGATAAAGTTCCGCCATTGGGCATGGCATCCCGAGCGTTGACACA
>CBFGOM010000232.1:0-9256 GCA_965650385.1 uncultured Oscillatoriaceae bacterium | reverse complement strand
CAAAGTTTTGCGCTTTTTATCCAAACTCAGTTTGGGCCTCGCTATGGTTTAGCAGAGGGAATTTTGCCAGTTGATATAAAAGAAGTCAAAAGCAACTGCAATTTTTTTAAAACTCCTAGTTTGGGGGGTGGAGCCTACGCTTTGCATCCCTATTATCGAGAAAGCAGACGTCTCGTAGGAGTCAAAACTGTTACAGAACATGATATTTTGCCTGTGCTTGGGGGGCGAGTCACTCAATTATCAGTGGATGAGACAGGAGTCTGCGATGCGATCGCCCTGGGGAATTATGCCAATGATCATCATTATCCCCATTTAGAAAGTCTGGACCCTGCTTTCAAACTGGCCTCCAAATCAATTCGGTGGGGTGGGCGCTGGACTGGGACTCCCTTTACGATTCCTTATGGTTCTTTGGTGCCATTGGAAACAGATGGACTGTTAGTTTGTGAAAAAAATATTTCTGTCTCTCATATTGCAAATGGGGCCACTCGTCTGCAACCTGTGGTGATGGGAATTGGACAAGCGGCAGGAATGGCAGCAGCCCTTTGTGTGGAAAAAAATTGTCAACCTAGGGATTTGCCTGTACGAGTCTTGCAAATGGCGTTACTCAAGGATGCGATCGCCCCAGCAGCCCTGGTCCCTTTATTTAATCTGACTCCTGATCAGGAAGACTGGTTAGATTGCCAGAAATTTTATTTGGAAAATCCAGACCAATATCCTCTTAGTGGCGATCGCCCCATCAAAAGTAAAATTCATCCTCCAGTTCATCGTGACGACTTGAGTTTTCTTTCCGTTCTTAAATCTGAAATCCCAGAGACTCAAAAAATAGTCTCAAGTCATATCAAATCCTCAGTTGCACATCACTCGGTTAATAATTGCCAACAATTTACAGGAATATTGCAATACAAAAGATTGCAGGATTATTCAATTATTTTGACGCATCCAGTAGAAATGGCAGGTCAAACTTGGAGTCTCGTTACCTTGCGTGCAGAAATAGACTGTCAATTACAGCAGTGCCAGGATGAACAACCCCTAACTATTTTAGGCCGCCAGAATTGCGCGGGAAATTGGATAATTGTTGAAGAACTAACCCCTTAAATTTCTATCGTCTTTCTCACCCATTGGGGATTAAGATGAACCTATTTTTTTAAAAGATGAAGAAGGCTGATAGAATACCCCCCGATTTAGTGCGATCGCGCCCTCATAGGTTCAAGAGTTGGATCGGCAAAAGTCTCTGTTGCCATGATTATTCAGGGCAAGATATAATTTTAGAGAATTAATCAATCAAAAAGCGATCGCCGACTAATTGGGACAGGGGGGTTTTCGGGTGAGAAAAGAGGTCTGTTCCTAAAGTGCAGAGGATGCAGGAGTGGAAAGATCAACAGGTCTTGACAACGATGCCCTTGGTGTGGGAAATTATCGCGGTTTCTGTCGCACCCTTTGTCAGCCATTGGAGTGATCCGTAACTGCATCGCGTCCGAGAGCCAAGTTCTAGGAGCGATCGCAAGTTAAGAGTCCGGTGATGCTTTTACCCCTGGTAATAGGGTAAGCTACTGTTATTCATCGACAGCCTAATCCTTCATTAGAAGGAGTCGGAGGTTGCGAGTCTGGCTGCAGTCCAGTCAGCCCTAACCGGCAAAAACAATTGTCCGGTGAGTTGCAACCATCATGGACAACAATAAACGGAGAAGGGTGCAACTACCTTGACCTATCCGTAATTGAGGAATGTGATGAGCAACGACTTAGATCTGATCAAAAGCCTTAGCCCCAGCGCAATGGATCAGATCATGATATATCTGGCCTTCAGTGCCATGAGAACCAGTGGGCACCGGCACGGCGCATTTCTGGATGCAGCGGCAACAGCAGCCAAATGTGCCATTTACATGACCTATTTGGAGCAGGATGAAAACCTGCGGATGACAGGTCACCTCCACCATATTGAGCCGAAGCGTGTTAAAGCTATTGTTGAGGAAGTTAAAGAAGCCTTAACAAAAGGCAAGCTCTTAAAAATGCTGGGTTCCCAGGAGCCTCGCTATCTGATTCAGTTTCCTTATGTGTGGCTGGAACAGTATCCGTGGAGACCCGGACGGCCTCGGATTCCGGGAAACAATTTGACGAGTGAAGAAAAACGCCAAATTGAACGTCAGCTTCCCAACAATATTCCCGATGCTCAACTGATCAACTCCTTTCAGTTTATGGAATTGATTGAGTTTCTGCACGCCCGATCGCAGGAGGATTTCTCGCCTGACAGACGGATGCCCCTGAGTGAAGCCTTAGCAGAACATATCAAGCGGCGGTTGGTTTACTCAGGAACTGTAACCCGGATCAATTCCCCTTGGGGAATGCCCTTTTACGCCCTAACTCGGGCTTCTTATTCTCCCGTAGATGACCAAGAGCGCACCTACGTGATGGTAGAGGATACCGCGCGTTACTTCCGCCTGATGAAAGATTGGGCAGAACGGCAACCGAAAACAATGCGGCTGTTGGAGGAATTGGATATCCCCTCTCATCGCATGGGTCAAGCGATGGAAGAGTTAGATGAAGTCATCCGCCAGTGGGCCGATCGCTATCACGAAGAGGGGGGTGAACCTATGTTGCTCCAGATGGTATTTGGTCCGCAAGAAGAGTCCTAAAGTTGTATGGGGGTTCTCTTGATTCAATCCTTACCCAATCTGAAAAGAACGCCCCTTGCTTGAAGTGTCAATCAGTGTGTTTCGGACCCATCTAGTCTAAAATCTATAAATCTCCTTTAACGCCCCTTTACAGGGGCGAAATATTGGGGATAAGCAGAAAAAACTTCCCCATTTAACCTTAATTAGAACGAGTCCAGAAACGTGGGTTTTTTTAAGGCTTTAGAAGGGATGGAAAGCTAAAGTAAACCTGTTAAGCCAGTTTCCAAAATAAAGAGTTGACCCAAAGGAGTTACCGGGAGATCGCCCAGAAGAAACTCAAGCTTTGCGAGTCCCGATTCTCCTGGAACTCCCCTGTTGACGCTCTAAAATTTCTTTTCCCACTAAACTGATCAAGCCCAAACAGGCTAACAATGCCGCAGCGGAAAATGCCGACTGTGTTTGATACTGTTTATAAGCTTCCTCCACAAATAAGGGTAAAGTTTGAGTTTTTCCAATTAAGTTGCCAGAAACGACGGCAACCGCCCCAAACTCTCCCATTGCTCTGGCGTTGGTTAAAATGACGCCATAGAGTAATCCCCAGCGGATATTTGGTAAGGTAATCCGCCAGAAGATTTGCCAATCATTTGCACCCAAGGTTTTGGCAGCTTCTTCCTGTTCAGGTCCCGTTTCCTCTAAGACTGGAATCACAGAACGAGCGACAAAGGGGAGGGTTACAAATAAACTGGCAATTACGATTCCGGGTAAGGCAAAAATAATCTGAAGATTGGCGGATTGAATCAGGGGACCAAACCACCCATTACGTCCATAAAGCAGAACAATCATCAACCCAGCAACAACGGGTGAGATGGAAAAGGGCAAGTCGATGATGCTCAAAATAAAGGCTCGACCTGGAATTTTGTGGCGAGCGATCGCCCATGCAGCGCATAATCCAAAAATCGTATTAATGGGCAATATAATCGCTGCAACGAGGACCGTTAACTTAATGGCTTGTAAAAAGTCGTGGTCCCTAAAGTTAGTAAAAAAGGGGCCGAAACCGGTTCTAAAGGCTTGATAAAAGACATTCAATGCTGGAATGAACAGAACCAATCCTAAGTAGGCGATCGCCACCCCAATGGCAATCCTATGCACCCATTTATCTTGCTTTTTTGAATTGCCACTCTTTTCTAGTAACTGAGCACTGATTGGTTTAAGCATACCGTCTTCCCCAAGCTTGTACGAGATTAATTCCGAATAAAATCAACAAAGAAACCGCTAACAGCACGACCCCAATCACCGTTGCCCCATAGTAGTCATATTGTTCGAGACGTTGAAAAATTAAGACTGGGGCAATTAAATCCTTGAACGGAATATTTGATGCCACAATTACAATGGAACCATACTCTCCCACTGCCCTAGAAAATCCCAAGGCAACTCCAATTAAAATGGGTGAAACTAACTGGGGAATAATAATTCGCCAAAAGGTTTGAGAGTTAGAAGCGCCTAAACTCCAAGCAGCCTCTTCGACTTCTTGCTCTAGTTCCCTTAACACCGGTTGCACGGTTCGTACAACAAATGGAAGGGAGATAAATAACATAGCAATGCCTACTCCTAAGCGGGTAAAAGCAATTTGAATCCCAAAGGGGGCAAGCAAAGAACCAATCCAACCCGTGGGGCTATAGACCGTGGCGATCGTCAAACCCGCAACCGCTGTAGGCAAGGCAAAAGGCAAATCAATGGCGGCATCAACAATCCGCTTAAATGGAAAGTCATAGCGCACTAAGACCCAAGCAATTAAAGTACCAAATACACCATTTATTAATGCAGTAACAAAAGCAGTAACAAAGGTGACATCATAAGCTGACATGGCGACCGAACTAGTCGCAATTCGCCAAAATTCCCCGGGGTCTTTTGTCGCCGACATCCATAACAAGGCACTCATCGGCAGCAATAACATGATGCTCAGATAGCCAATCGTGATCCGCCAAGGCCAAGATAAATTGAAGAGACCACGGAGGAAAGTTAATAAATTTTTGCGAGGCTTATTTAAGGAAATACTCATACCAGAAACACCATGAATGACCCTAAAATTTAATGGAATTCGACAGGCAGAAAACTCTAGTTTTTTTGAGAACCCCAGAAAATATTCATTCCAATTTTAAGGAAAACAAATTCCTCAAAAGTAGCTAGGTTCTTTCAAATTTCAGTGATACTCCAATACTCCAGGGAATATTTTTGTTTCTTTAGCCTTGACATAAACCCACTGATTCGCTTCAAATTGAAGTTCGTCAAAACGCTCTCGACTTAATTGGGCCGTCAATATTGCCCCCGATTCTAAAACCAATTCCACTTGAATTTCCCATCCTAAATGCACCAATCGCGTTACCTTTGCGGATACGCACTCCGGTTCTGGGGTAGTTTTAATAAATAAATCATGAGGGCGCAAAAATATTTTATCTGAAGGAGAAATATGCGCCTGAGTTGTACAGAGTCCTGAATTAACGGGAAGAACATTCACCGGACCAATAAAACTCATAACAAATGAACTGGCGGGGTGATCATAGATTTCGCTGGCTGTGCCGACTTGTTCTACCCGACCATTATTCATGACTACAATTTCATCGGCGACTTCCATCGCTTCTTCTTGATCGTGGGTGACAAAAACTGTCGTGACATGAACTTCATCATGTAACTGTCTTAGCCAAGCTCTTAGTTCTTTACGGACCTTAGCATCTAAGGCACCAAAGGGTTCATCAAGTAACAAAACTTTGGGTTGTACAGCTAAGGCTCGGGCTAATGCAATCCGCTGGCGTTGACCCCCAGAGAGTTGTGCTGGATAGCGATCGCCTAACCCCTGAAGTTGAACCAACTCTAACAACTGTTCCACCCGCTGACGAACTTGAGGTTGAGGTACTTTACGAATTTCTAAAGGAAAGGCAATATTTTTACGAATAGTCATGTGTTTAAACAGCGCATAATGCTGAAACACAAAACCAATATTTCGCTCCTGGACACGAACTTTAGTGGCATTCTCTCCCGTTAAATAGATTTCACCTTGATCCGGTGGTTCTAGTCCAGCAATTAGCCGCAGCAATGTAGATTTACCGGACCCCGAGGGTCCTAAAAGGGCTACTAGAGATCCGCTCTTAATGTCGAGATTGACGTGATCAATCGCTAAAAATGAACCAAAATTTTTAGAAACGTCTTGAATTAAGATTCCCATGATTACAAGTTACGAGGTGAAGTCAATAAAATGCTTGATTTGAAAGCATTATTTGAGTGAACAGATGACACTCAAACGGCTTAGATTTTAGGGACGGTATAAACTAGCTTGAATCTCATCAAAAATTGCACCTGCGTCAAAGAACTGTTGTTGTACGGTATCCCACCCGCCCAAATCTTCAATGGTAAATGGGGTATTAATAACGGGAAAGCGATCTCCTTGTTTACTTTCAACATTTGGATCTACAGGGCGAAAGCCATAGCGGGCAAAAATTGTTTGGGCTTCGGGAGTAAATAAATAGCTTAGAAATGCTTCAGCGAGTTCTCGATTTCCGTGTTGATCAACATTTTTATCGATCACGGCTACTGCATTTTCGATCGCAATATTGACCGGGGGGACAAGGTAAGGTACTACGCGATCGTTCAGTCCCGCTAAAATCATTTCATTTTCATAGTTAACCAATACATCTCCCTGACCTTGCTCAACAAAAGCATCTGTGGCTTCCCGAGAGTCTTTAGATAAAACCACTGCATTTTCATACACTTTCTGGGTAAAAGCCCTTGCCTCGTCTGGTGTTCCTCCCGTTTGGGTAACGGAACCCCAAAGCGCTAGAAAACTCCACCGCGCACCCCCAGAGGTTTTTGGGTTAGCGAGGACAACCTGAACATCTTGTTTAGCTAAATCCGCCCAAGTTTGAATGCCTTTGGGATTATTAGGTCTAGTGGCAATTGTCACGACAGACTGGGTGACAATAGAATTATTAGGGGCTTCTTGTTCCCAACCCGGTTCAATCAAGCCAGCTTTTTCCAGTTGTCGGATATCCAATGCTAACGCGAGGGCAACAACATCGGCATCCAGTCCATGTAGAACTGTCCGGGTTTGGGTTCCAGAAGGGCCGTAGCTTTGGCGAATGACTGCCTTGCGATCGTGCTCCCGATTCCAAGTCTCTAAGAATTTCGGAATGATTTCTTGATAAGCCGAAGGAGTCACCATGTACGAGACGAGGGTCAATTCAAGGGGATTCGCATTACCCGGATTACCTGTGCAGGCGGCGATCGCCCAACTCAGACTAACTCCTGCAAAGAAAACAACGCCCCACCGGATTAAAAATTTTACGGACCAAAAGCGACTCATTTTCAGAAAAACCTAGGTATTTTGGCAATAAAATTAAGCAGTCCTATAGAGCAAAGGGCGGGTGAATCAAGTCCCGCTTATCCCCTGCTCGAAATTATATTCTGTTAAGTAGACCTCTTGCAAAAAAACAGCGATTATGCTGGAGAATTTAGGGATACAAAGGCGCTAATGATGCTTAGGGTGAGCCTGCATTTTACCCAGCCCTAACGAATCAGTTAGCCTGTCTAATATACCATAAACTTATTTTGAAAGAGGTCTATCTAATCTGGTTCTCTTCTTCCGGCAACTACCAGTTTTCCTCATCTGGGTCCGTGGATTTACTCCAGATTTCTACATCTAGGTCATTCAGATAAATCATTGCACTATCAATCTGGCATTTTTTACCCCGCAGATCCAGGTCAAACCACCCGTCATTTTTGATATTGGCGGCTAACAACGCTGCATTTAGGTTGACGGTTAATCCATACTCAGAAATCAGGCGAGAAATGATCGGTTCCTCTTGGTACTCTTTCGGAATCCGAATCCGGATTCGGAGGTGAGTCGGTCGAGAATCTGCCGTTGAAAGGTGTGAAGATGGTAGTTGAGAACTTGAGTCTAGTTGAACCTGATAATTCGGCTGAGTTGCCATAAACTCTCCTTTAGGCTAATTCAATTCGTGAGTTGATAGTTGATGAGGGGTGCATGAGCTTTTGGGGTGTCTTGAAGCGAGTCTCATCGGCTGACTTGGCTCAAAATTGTATCAAAGACCGCCCCATCATCAAAGAATTTAGTTTGAACTGCATCCCAACCCCCTAAATCAGCAATTGTGAATAAGGTTTTGATAGTTGGAAATTGACTACTAAATTCAGCGGCAATGTTTGGATCTACAGGGCGGAATCCTACTTTGGCAAATTCTCGTTGAGCAGTTGGGGTAAATAAATATTGGACAAAGGCTTCAGCAACTTCCCTTGTGCCATGTTTATCCACATTTGCATCAACGACGGCAATAGGATTATCGATAGAAATATTAACCTCGGGAATCACATAGGGAAGTTCTTGACCGCTTTGTTTCGCCAAAATCACTTCATTTTCATAGTTGATCAAAACATCCCCTTGACCCTGCTTGAAAAAGACATCACTCGATTCGCGAGCGTCTCTGGGAAGCACGGGGACATTTTGGAAGACTTTGCGGGTAAATTCGGTAGCAGTCGTATCATTCCCTCCGGTTTGGGTCACTGCACCCCAAAGACCTAAGAAATTCCACCGAGCGCCACCAGAGGTTTTAGGGTTAGCCGTAATCACACTGACGTCATCTTTGGCTAAATCTTGCCAAGATTGAATCCCTTTAGGATTACCGGCTCGGGTGACTAGCGCCGCAACGGATTTATGAACGATCGCATTGTTAGGCGCTTCTTGTTCCCACCCGGGTTGAATCAGTCCGGCTTTTTCAATCTGTTGGGTATCTAATGCCAGCGCTAAGGCAACGATATCGGCTTCTAATCCATCAATGACGGCTCGGGTTTGGGAACCGGAACCCCCATAGCTTTGGGTAAAGGTAACGTCTTGGTTGTGTTCTTCTTTCCACTGCTGTGCAAATTGGGGAATGATTTTTTCATAGGCTGCGCGAGTGACAGCATAAGAAACCAGGGTGAGTTGCACATTCTCACTGCCTCCGGTGGAGTTACCGCCGCAAGCTGCGATCGCGGCAGTTAAGCTGAGTCCTACCAGAAACAATGAAACGGATTTTTGGATTCGTTGATACTTCCCTTTCCCCGTGAAGAGTTCCTTGCACCAACGAACAAAGGTCTTTTGCTCAAACGCCCAATTCCAGACCCTGTGGGTTTGATGCTGGGGTTTTTTGCGGTCCCTAATAGGCTGTTTTTGATCGATCATATCTACCTCCGCTAGAATCTCCGGTAAACTGGTCGGGATACCGTATTTTGTGATCAGAACCAACATTACTGGAAAATTCAAAAAAAAGCAAGTGTTTTTTAAATCACTCTATTATTGATTCTCCGGTTCATCTGGCAGAACCCTCACTCTCAAACCCTCTCCCCAGAAGGGAGAGGGGCTTAAGACTGTACCTCATGAGTCCGGGAACGGGTGTAGCATTAGAAATGCAGGACACAAGGAGCCAGAATTCTCTTCCTGAGTCAAGCGTTGTAAAAAAAAGAGTTGGTAACTTGTAATCCTTGGGTAGGAGGGGCTAAAAGTGAGTTCCCATAAGGGTTTTCAAAAAAATTGAATAAATTTCAAAAAAACTCTTGCTTTTTTCCAATACCTTGTGCTACATTTATGAACTGTTGGCAAGGAC
>CBFGOM010000231.1:0-9265 GCA_965650385.1 uncultured Oscillatoriaceae bacterium | reverse complement strand
GTTGCGGGTTCGAGCCCCGTCAGTCCCGTTTAAAAATATGAATCAGGTTACGCGCCGTGTTTTCCTAATAATAGGGGACACGGCGTGTCTCCTTGCAAACAAAGTGAATTAGAGAAAATAACTGTGACTGTTCGCGTGAGAATAGCTCCTAGTCCGACTGGGAACTTACATATTGGAACAGCCAGAACGGCTGTGTTTAACTGGTTATTTGCCCATCATGAAGGGGGCCAGTTCATTTTACGGGTTGAAGATACTGACGAAGAGCGATCGCGCCCGGAGTTCACCCAAAATATCCTGGATGGACTCACCTGGCTGGGGTTGAACTGGGATGCAGGGCCAATTTTCCAATCTCAGCGTCTGGACCACTACCAAGAACGGGTGAAAGCCCTGCTTGACAAGGGTCTAGCTTATCGGTGTTACACTACCGCCGAAGAACTCGACGCCATGAGAGAAGCCCAAAAAGCCCGGAATGAAGCCCCTCGCTACGATAACCGTCACCGCAATCTGACGGTGGATGAAATCGCCAAATTTGAAGCGGAAGGACGGCCCTCCGTGATTCGCTTCAAAATCGACGACGATCGCGAGATTGTCTGGAATGACTTAGTACGGGGTCAAGTCTCCTGGCGAGGCAGTGACCTTGGCGGAGATATGGTGATCGCCCGAGGTTCTAGTGGGACCGGAATCGGGATGCCACTCTACAACCTCGCCGTTGTTGTGGATGATATTGACATGAGAATCACCCATGTCATTCGTGGGGAAGACCATATTGCCAATACCGCCAAACAAATTCTGCTGTATGAAGCCTTTGGCGTCGCAGTCCCCGAATTTGCCCATACCCCGCTAATTTTGGATATTTCCGGTAAAAAACTCTCGAAACGAGATAATGTCACCGGCATTTCCGAATTTCAGGCTATGGGATTCCTCCCCGAAGCCTTGGTCAACTATATGACCTTGCTGGGTTGGTCACCGCCGGATAATCAGGAACTGTTCACCCTGGAGGAAGCGGCTCAAAAGTTTAGCTTCGATCGCGTCAACAAAGCGGGAGCTAAATTTGATTGGGATAAACTGGATTGGATTAATAGCCAATACCTCCACCAAATGTCCCCGGAAAAACTCACGGATCACTTGATTCCAGTGTGGCAACAAGCGGGATATCCCGTTGATCCGGAGGGTAACCGTCCTTGGTTGGAACAACTATCCGCCTTAATTGGTCCGAGTCTAACTCGCTTGACCGATGCGGTGGAACTCAGTCGGATGTTCTTTGTTGAGGAAGTCAAACTCAGCGATGAAGCAGCAGCCGAACTAGAAAAAGAGGGAGCCTCCCAGGTTCTCGAAGCGGTAATCGGACATTTACAAAGTCACGAAAGCCTGACAGCAGCAGATGCCCAAGACATCATTAAACAGGTCACCAAACAGCTCAATGTTAAAAAAGGCCTCGTTATGCGATCGCTGCGGGCCGGATTAACCGGCGAACTGCACGGTCCTGACCTGATACAATCTTGGGTATTACTTTATCAGCGGGAGCTGGACAAAACGCGCCTGCACAAAGTCTTAAAGGTTGACGAACAAGAGGGTAGTACCTTGACTCAAAATCCTGAACCAGAAACACCCCAAGATAAGATTGTGGTAGAAATTCCTACTTCTGAAATCCCTGTGGACGAAATGTCTGAACCATCCACTGTCCCAGCAGTGACCACCGGACTCCCCAATACAGGGGCCACAAATGAACAGTTAGAGCGGATCGGCAAACAAGTTCGCGAAATCCTCTCTTATCTTCCAGATTACGTGACTGGCTTTGTTAAAGACAACCAAAGACCCTTAACCACCGTTGGTTTACTGATTGCGGCTTTGGTCTCTCTGAGAGTATTGGTTGCTGTTTTGGAAGTGCTTAACGGCATTCCCCTCGTACAGCCAACCTTTGAAATCGTGGGGATGGCTTATTCGGGCTGGTTTATTTATCGGTATTTACTCAGTGCAGCGACTCGTAAAGAGTTGGCGGTCAAAGTTGAGGAAATCAAAGAACAAATTACCGGGAACCATTCCCCTAACCCCTAACGCATTAGACTGTCGGTTGAGGGTCCCAGCCGTGTCCTGACCCTTCCTAAGACTTTTCCCCGGTTCTATTTTGCCTTGTGCATTCCGCGTTTCGTTCCACACACTCCTTTTATAGATGCCGGTAGCAGGGGGACTCATCCCCCGGAGGGGCCCTGGGCTAAACATCTAGCTGTCCCCTCCAACGCTACTAAAGCACATCGCCGTTGTAGACATCCGTTTGCCCGAGGGATTGCGACAGTCTGGGGGAGGTTTAAAAAACACCGATTGATACAAGATTCTAAGATGGGCGCACCGAGTGCGCCCATTTTTGCATTTTTAGCCCACACTGCTGCGGCTATCCTTCACCAAAGCCGCAAGTGCTGGAGCCCTTGAGGGTGCTTTTACCAGATTCTGAATGAGATTTAAGCAAATTGTGAAATTGTCTTAACATAACTTAAACTTAAAGAACGGTTTTCCGCACTATTCCCCAAATTTCGGTGTACATGAGTCGTCGGGTTACCTGATTCTGAGAGGGTTTTACCGACTTTTAAGCGAGTCAGTTGCATCGATCCTGATAATTAAGTTAAATTTGATTAAGATTCTGATCGGGATGAGCGGTTTTACTCTATGCCAGGACTTCACCCCTAAAAGGTGGAGCGGAAGGTGGAAACAAGAGAACCCCCCGACTGCCCTCAATCAACTCGCTTGGGTCTAATTACACCCAATTTGCTTTTAATCTCATTGTCTGAATTTGTACTAGAGGCCACCGCATCCTATGAAATCTTCCTGGAGAATAATTTTACTTTGGGCATTACCTGCATTAGTCATCGCCTTTGTCGTTTGGCAGGGAGTCTTCTCTTCCCCGGCCATGAATATGGGAAATAATGCCGCCAATACTCGCATGAGCTATGGTCGGTTTTTGGAATACCTGGACGCCGATCGCGTCACCAACGTAGATTTGTTTGAAGGTGGCCGCACGGCGATCGTTGAAGCCGTTGATCCCGATCTAGACAACCGAGTGCAGCGTTTGCGAGTCGATTTGCCAGGGAATGCGCCAGAACTGATCGCCCGCCTCAGAGACTCCAATATCAGTTTTGACTCCCATCCCATCCGCAATGATGGCGCAATCTGGGGACTGTTGGGTAATTTAATTTTCCCGGTCCTGTTGTTAGCCGGTTTATTCTTCCTGTTCCGTCGTTCCAACAATGTCCCGGGGGGTCCAGGACAAGCGATGAACTTCGGCAAATCTAAGGCTCGTTTTCAGATGGAAGCGAAAACTGGGGTGATGTTTGACGATGTGGCAGGCATTGAAGAAGCGAAAGAGGAACTCCAAGAAGTGGTTACGTTCCTGAAAAAACCGGAACGCTTTACCGCTGTTGGGGCGAAGATTCCTAAAGGGGTCTTGTTGATTGGACCTCCAGGAACAGGGAAAACGTTACTTGCCAAGGCGATCGCTGGAGAAGCAGGGGTCCCCTTCTTCAGCATTTCCGGGTCTGAATTTGTGGAAATGTTTGTTGGGGTCGGTGCTTCCCGTGTCCGGGACCTGTTCAAGAAAGCCAAAGAAAATGCCCCTTGTATCATTTTCATCGATGAAATTGATGCAGTCGGACGTCAACGGGGTGCAGGCATCGGCGGCGGTAATGATGAGCGTGAACAAACCCTCAACCAACTCCTGACGGAAATGGATGGATTCGAGGGCAACACCGGCATTATTATTATTGCGGCAACGAACCGTCCCGATGTCTTGGATTCTGCCTTGTTGCGTCCCGGTCGTTTCGATCGCCAAGTGACGGTAGATGCTCCAGATATCAAGGGTCGTCTGGAAATCCTCGATGTTCATGCGCGCAATAAGAAGCTATCGGATCAAGTCTCTTTAGAGGCGATCGCCCGTCGGACTCCCGGTTTTACTGGCGCAGATTTAGCCAACTTGCTCAATGAAGCCGCAATTTTAACCGCCCGTCGCCGCAAGGAAGCGATTACTATCCTGGAAATTGATGATGCGGTAGATCGGGTGGTTGCCGGGATGGAAGGCACGCCCTTGGTGGATAGCAAGAGTAAGCGCTTGATTGCCTATCACGAAATTGGTCATGCGATCGTGGGCACCTTGGTTAAGGACCATGACCCCGTACAGAAAGTCACCTTGATTCCTCGGGGACAAGCCCAAGGGTTGACTTGGTTTATGCCGAATGAAGACCAAATGTTGGTCTCTAAATCTCAGTTAATGGCCCGGATTATGGGTGCTTTGGGAGGACGTGCGGCTGAGGAGGTGATTTTTGGGGATTCAGAAGTCACCACAGGTGCTGGCGGTGACTTGCAACAGGTGACGGGAATGGCGCGTCAGATGGTGACTCGCTTCGGGATGTCGGATTTAGGTCCGATGTCTTTGGAAACCCAACAAGGGGAAGTGTTTTTAGGTCGCGATTTGATGACGCGATCGGAATATTCCGATGAAATTGCTTCTCGCATTGATGCCCAAGTACGCTCCATTGTGGAACATTGCCATGATGAAGCCAAGCGGATTATCCGCGAAAATCGGATTGTGATTGATCGCTTGGTGGATCTGCTGATTGAGAAAGAATCAATGGATGGGGAAGAGTTGCGTCAGATTGTGGCGGAATACACCACCGTTCCCGAAAAAGATCTGTTTGTACCCATTTTGTAAGGCAGTTTAGGGGATAGTGTTCGGGTTATTGCAACCTGTTCCCCTGGACTGGAATCAAAAAGGAGGGGTCAAATGCCCCCTCCTTTTTTTGTTGATACTCCATCGTTTTTATATGAGTGCCTTGTTAAGATAACCTTTGCCTAATCGCCAAAGGGTTGAAAGTTTTTCCTCTTTCAGGGAGAGTGATTGTTAAGCCCGAGGGGAATAAAAAAGATGAGGTATGAGGGATGAGTTTCGCTTAGGTTGCAGGTAACGCGCCTTGGACAATTAAAACAGAGCAAGGTGCGTTATGGGTAATGTAGTTACTGACGCTACCTAAAAAAAGTTCAGTCATACCTTTGCGACCTCGGCGACCTACTACAATTAAGTTCGCACCCCAGCTTTTAGCTAACTCACAAGAGAGGACACCGGGATCACCCACGCTATGACGGCAGATGGTGGGGATATGGCGGGCCATTGCCATTTCTGCATATTCGTGCAGTATTTCTTTGGTTTGTTCGACTTGCGCTTCGAGTCGTTGTTGCTGCATTTCGGGGATTTCTCGTCCGAGAGATGGACTTAATCCCATGCCCGTCCCCACCATTGGGGAAATCTCTGCTAGGGCTTCGACTTGGATGGCATGAAATAGCATCAGTTCTGCTTTTTCTTTTTCTGCTAAATCGATAACCTGATCGATGACAAAATCAGATTGGGGTGAACGATCAATCGCGACCAGAATTTTATGATAGGTCATGGGGAATTCTCCAAATGTCGTGACTGGGGCGATCGCCCCAGGGAATTAGCTTCCGTTTTAAGGTAACCCGGTTATTAGGTGCGGCGCATCTTCTCCCAGGGCGATTTGTTGTTTCAGCCCTGATAGATTTCCCTGTTCCTTGGCTTACCCCTCTCAGACTTCTTGCAGAATGGTAAAAAGCTGATTGGCGTTTGATCGGGGAGTTATGGGATGTCGATCATTGACTGAAAGCAAGCAATTTATTTATCTTCTCTGTAGCACTTTTTAGGGATTTTGTCAAGCAAAAATGCTTAGGGCCTTTCCGAATCGGACCTATTGTGGGCTTGAATTTTAGGGACAGGAGGGGCTTCAAAAAACTTAACGGAAAACTGGACGCTTTGGACTAAGTTATACACAAATCATACAAGACGCAAACGCGATCGCAAACATTCGGATGATAAATTGAAAATCACATTCAGATTTCCCCGAATTCAACAGCGATCTTAAAGATTTGTGATGGAGAGTAAAAATATGTTAACGGATCAACCAGGCAACTCGGATACCTCTTCCCAGCAACTCCTCGTCGATTCTCAGTTGTTAGGCTTAGGGTTTGCCGGTGGGAATGGGTGGAGTCGGATGATTCAAGAAGACTGCTTGAAAATGCTGGAAAGTCCAGTTCAAGATTCTAAAAAAAGTCACTTACCCTCAAAATTTACCCTATTTGGGGCGTGGTTCTTATTACTCTTAACCATAGGGGTTATGTTAGCTCCCATTTCTAATGTTTGGAGCCAAGAGCCTGACGATCATCAAATCAGACCTGAAGAGCGTGCGTTAACAAATCCCCAATAAAGGCTATTGAGCCGTTATCACCATTGAATTCCAAGGTGATCCCGATTTAATTCGGTGAAAATCAGGACGGGATAATTTTAATCCCTGTTCTCAACTTGAGGTGGGGACAAAAAAATAGAGCATTTTAATTAAACATTCGATGAAGGGATAGAGATTCCTAATTTTTATAAATTCGGGGAAGAAGAAACCTATTTGGGCTGCCTTCTGTGTTGGTGACAGTAAATCCAATCGCCACAATTTGATATCTGGATTATTGCATTAATCGCCTTTCACCGAGTAGCCCAAACCCTTGCAAAGATAACCCTAGGCATTTTGAACCCGCCACGCGATCGCCGAGGGTGAGGCTACGTTGAACTCCAAAACTCAAAGTCATTTGGAGTATTGCTCAAGCAGCAATACGGGGAAGCGGTTTCTACCAACCACCTCAATTGAGGTTGATTTCATGCTTTTTTAACGGGAAGTCTGAAATAGCGCGTCTCAATGGGTTTGGTATCAAGAAAGCGAGTCCGATGTAAGTACAGCACCTAGAAGACCAAGAGCAAACGGACTCCAAAGCACTCTGGGCAAGATTGATGGTTCAATTCATTTAGGGTCGCTATATATTTAGGGTGGTTTTTGACCCTAGGCGCTCTTGCCGATGGCAAAATCAATAGATACACTGGCATTTGGAGCCGCTGCACGTTCACGGTTGCTCAAGTAACCAAGGGAGTTAGAAAATAAATGCTCTGGAAGAATCGGCTAGATCAAGTGGGTTGGCAGAATGATTGTTCGATGCAAAAGAACATGATATTCACGGGTCTGCGGTATGGGGTGTCGCTGCCAGTATTTTTGGCGATCGCCAATTTTACTGGAACTCAAGCCATAGCAGCCAACATTGAACCCTTATTTCCCCGGGAATCCACAAGTTTTGTGACGGGAGAGCCCGAGGAAACAACCCCAAAAAAAGCCTTCAACAGTAGCGATCGCTTCCAGCTATTTGAAACTCAGGGAAAAGCAAGGGAATTGGGAAATCTGGGCAGACTAGAGGAGGGGGAAGCGAGTTGCGATCTCGAAGCGTCTCGGAACGAGAATCGCCCCTGTGATGATGACAGTCTGGAGATTACTTTACAAAGCATTCCTGCTCCAGCGCAACCCCCGATACTGAGCGCCGAGATGTCCGAGGCGATCGCCCAAACCCCGCCCTCCCAGCCCCCGCAACCTCCTACCCAAGAGCCATTACCCCCCCTACCCGAAGTAGAGCCAACCCCTCCAGAGGACCAGCAACCCCCCGTCTTAACCCCTCCAGAAGAACAACCCACCCCAGAGGAATCTCCCCAGGTAGAAATTCCCATTCGTCAGGTGAACGTGACGGGTTCTACCGTACTCACCGATACAGAGATTCAAACCATCGTTGCTGAGGTGGAGGGACAAACAGTTTCCCTCGATCGCCTCCGACAACTTGCCGATCAAATCACCCAACTTTACCTCGATCGCGGGTATATCACCTCTCGCGCCGTACTCGGAGATCAAGTCATCGAAGATGGCATCGTCGAAATTCAAGTGATTGAAGGGACGTTAGCTCAAATTGAAGTTGAAGGGAACAACCGGGTGAGAGAGTCCTACATCCGTTCCCGGATTGAACTTGGGGGGGGCGCACCCTTGAATACCGCCCGCTTGGAAGATCAGTTGAGGTTACTGCGCCTCGACCCCTTATTTCAAAATATTGAAGCCAGTTTGCGTGCCGGAGAGGAAATTGCCCAAAGTATTCTCACCGTGCGTGTACAAGAAGCTAATCCCTTTGGCTTGAATTTAGGTGTGGACAATTTATCCCCTCCCAGTGTTGGTTCTGAACGGTTAGGGGGAACCGTCCGTTATCGCAATGTGACGGGATTTGGGGATGAAATTGCGGCGAGTTATTATTGGGGAACAGGAGATTCACAAATCTACGACCTCAGCTATCGGATTCCAGTCAATGCGATGAATGGAACTTTGGGATTTCGCATTGCTCCAAACCAAAATGGGATTATTCAGGAAGAGTTCAGAGCATTGAATATTGAAGGGGAATCTGAACTATATGAAGTGAGTTTTAGACAACCTTGGGTGCGATCGCCTCGTCAAGAATTTGCCACCTCTGTGGGGTTTACCTTCCAAGAAAGTCAAACCTTTGTGGATGGTGAACCGTTTGGGTTTGGCAGTGGTCCGAGCGAAGATGGGATTACCCGGACGAGTACCTTCAAGATTGGGGCAGACTATTTGCGCCGGGATGTTCAAGGCGCTTGGTCCTTGCGATCGCTAGTGAACATTGGGACGGGTTTATTTGATGCAACTAATAATGAAGACCCTATCCCCGATGGACAATTTTTGAGTTGGATTTCTCAGGTGCAGCGAGTGCAACGGTTAGGCGGGTCACAACTGTTAATTATTCAAGCGGATTTACAGTTAAGTCCCCATAGTTTGCTCTCATCTCAGCAATTTGTGATTGGGGGAGGTCAATCGTTGCGTGGGTATCGTCAAAACGTGCGATCGGGAGATAATGGATTTCGCTTCAGCATAGAGGACCGAATTGTTATCCTGCGCGATACATCAGGAATTCCCATCTTTCAATTCGCCCCATTTTTAGACGTGGGAACAGTTTGGAACCATGTAGATAATCCCAATGAACTACCAAGACAAACCTTTTTAGCTGGCATAGGAATGGGTATTCTTTGGCAAGTTTTCCCCGGCTTTAATGTGCGGCTTGATTATGGACGACCTATTTTCCAAATTGATGATAAAGGCACGAATGCACAAGATGAAGGGTTTTATTTTACGGTAAATTATCAACTGTAATTAGACTATTTTTTTTGAATTAAATATTTATGTTTTACATCAAGATTGAATAAAGTCTTGATGTAAGATTTACTTTAAATCATCTAAGTTTTACACGTTAAGCTGAGGATGGTTTACTCCATTCTATACCGGCCATTTACAAGTACGTCGGCGAAGATCCCAAAGCTGGCCGACATGTCGCCTTTCAAGATGTTTTGGAC
>CBFGOM010000230.1:0-9330 GCA_965650385.1 uncultured Oscillatoriaceae bacterium | reverse complement strand
ATGAAGAACAGGCATAATGTACAAAAGAGGAAAAAGGCTTTTTTCATACGAAAGCAAGGTAGTTAATCCCTTTCAATGGTCGCAATCATCCGTATGCGCGTGGTTATGTACACGGCAGGAGCGGTAATTCAGGAGATGGGCATATACGATAAGCACCACCGCCGGGATCAGCATCCAGTTGGCGTGTGAAATATAAAACTGGCGCAGCACGAGAAAAGTGAAACCCACGTAGAAAATGATTAGGGGCACAAAGCTGTGATGGTGCCTGCGGTATCCGTGCCAGAGTGAATACGAGCCGATGGCAAGCGCGAGCAGGGTCATTCCGATTTCAAAGGCCGAATGATGAATGATATTGATCCCGAACAAAGGGAGGCTGGTAAAGAAAAGTGGCAGAATGGCGCAATGAATGGCGCAGGCCAGCGAAGCCCCGATTCCAAGTGCATCCCAGTTTATTCTATCTCATCACTCCCTCCCCCAAACGTGAATTTAGTAAATCGCAAATTTTCCATGAAACTACCATTTTTACAGTCAAACTCACAGCCAAAATTTTGGATTCCCAACAAATATTTTGGGTATATTATTCCTTTCTTATGTTCTTTGGGAATTGCCTTATTTCCCTCCCTGACTGCTGCTAGGGAGGCTCAGGTTTCTACCATTCCCTACCCGATATTCCAAGGCCATCAGATCGGCCAATCTCATGACCCAAACCCTGCCATTAGCCAAGGAACTTCCCCCGGTGATTTTTCCCAAGCTGTTACAGCCATTGAGGGACAATGGGAAACAGTATTTGAAGATTATTTTGGCCGAAATTTATCAGAAGCGACCCTCAGTGGACAAGAGATTGGCGAAGCGTTGGCTTCCGTTGAACAAAAAACGGGTCAAAAGTCGGCGGTAATTTATATGATTCCTGGTGAGAATCAACTAGAACTCTTGTTAGTTACTGCGGATGGAGGCGTCACGGGTCGGACGATCGCCGAAACCAACGAGAAAATGCTGATAGAAACAGCCCAACAATTACGGCAGCGCATGACGAGCCCCAGCCGCAGAAGTACCCGGTCCTATCTGCCTCAAGCACAACAACTTTATACTTGGACGATCGCCCCTTTGCGCGAGGAATTACAGTCCCTAGGAATTGAAAATCTCTTGTTATGTGTCGGGCCCGGATTGCGATCGGTCCCTTTTGCGGCTTTACATGACGGGGAAGAATTTCTGGTGGAACAATACAGTCTCGCCCTAATTCCTGCCTTTAACATGATTGATTTGAATCCCAGCGATCTGGCAAATACAGAAGTTTTGGCAATGGGCGCATCCCTGTTTAAAACCCTCTCTCCCTTGCCTGCGGTCCCGGTGGAACTGTCTCAAATTGCCCGTTCTCTGTGGCCCGGAGAGGTGTTTCTCAATGAAGATTTTACCCAGGAAAACTTGCAATTGCAATTGCAAGAATCCCGCTATGGAATTGTTCACCTCGCTACTCATGCCGACTTTCAGGAGGGAAACCCGACTCAATCTTATATTCAATTGTGGGATGACCAACTCACGTTGGATAATATGCCACAGCTAAAACTCAATGAATCAGCGATCGGATTGTTGGTATTGAGTGCTTGTAAGACAGCCATCGGCAGCCAAGATGCAGAAAAGGGATTTGCCGGATTAGCCATTCAAAGCGGCGTTCCCTCTGCCTTAGCGAGTTTATGGTATGTGAGTGACCTCGGGACTCTAGCACTGATGTCTGAGTTTTATAATACCTTCAAAACCGACGGCCAAAACCAGCGATCGCTCCTCAAAGCGGAAGCACTGCGCGAGACCCAATTAGCGATGCTGCGCGGAGAAGTGCGACTAGAAGAAGGCAACCTAGTCACCAAGCGCGGGGTACTCCCTCTTCCGGAACAATTAGGAGAATTGACGGGGGAAAACTTATCTCACCCTTACTTTTGGGCCGGGTTTACCCTCATAGGCAGTCCCTGGTAAGAAGCTGTTGCTGCACTTGATCCAAACATCATACAATTATCCTATTGCCGGTAATATTTATAATTCGGGCTTTCCACCCCATTCAAAAAATCGATGAAAATGTTTGTTCCAGGTCGTCTTTGTTTATTTGGAGAACACAGTGATTGGGCCGGAGGATACCGAAGTATCAATCCTGCCCTCCACAAAGGATACACCCTCAGCGTCGGGACTAATCAAGGGATTTATGCTGAAGTTAAACCCCATCCTACCCATCTGATTCTTCACTCCTGTCTCACCGATGGTACTCGTAAAGAATTGTTACAAATTCCAATGGAACGAGAACTATTACTCACCGAAGCAAAAAAGGGTGGTTTTTTTAGTTATGCGGCAGGAGTCGCTTATCAAGCCCTGACCTTATATCATGTCCAAGGGATAGAAATTGATAACTATAAAACCGATTTACCCATTCAAAAAGGGTTAGCATCCAGTGCAGCTATTTCCGTTCTCGTGGCCCGTTCATTCAATCATCTGTATGAATTAAAATTAACCCTTCGCGGTGAAATGGAATTAGCCTATTCTGGGGAAATTACCACGCCCTCTCGCTGTGGTCGTCTCGACCAAAGTTGTGCCTATGGGAACCGACCCGTGATGATGATGTTTGATGGTTCACATATTAATATTATAGAACTTAAAAACTCTAAAAATTTATTTTTTGTAATTGTTGATTTAGCTGCTTGTAAAAACACCCATGAGATTTTGAGTATTCTCAATCAATGCTATCCGTTTGCTACGAATGAAATCAAGCAAAGCGTTCATAAATATTTAGGAGAGATTAGCGCGAGAATTACTCAGGAAGCAGCCAATGCCCTTGAACAAGGGGATGCCGAGTCCCTGGGGGCTTTAATGAAGCAAGCGCAAACTGAATTTGACCGCCATTTAATTCGGGCTTGTCCCTCCCAATTAACCGCCCCCGTCCTGCACTTACTGCTGAAACATCCTCCCCTGCAAAGCTTAATTTGGGGTGGAAAAGGCGTCGGTTCTCAAGGAGATGGAGCTGCACAATTTATTGTTAAAAATCAAGAAAATCAACAGCGAGTGATTGAAGTGATTAAACGCGATTTCCCGCAAATGCAATGTTTGAAACTGATGATTGCTTCCTCTTCTTCTGAAGTCATCCAATAACGCAGAAGAATAGTTTTACAACGTTTCTAGTTCAGGTTTGGCCGATAAAATTGATGGCAACTTTTCAACTGTTTTAATATGAATCTATCAAATTCTCGAATTCGCAAAGCTATTATTCCAGCCGCCGGACTGGGTACGCGCTTGTTTCCAGCCACGAAAGCTGTCAAAAAAGAATTATTGCCCATTATTGATCGCCAGGGTCGCGTTAAACCCACGATATTAGCCATTGTCGAAGAGGCTATCAGTGCGGGAATTGAAGAAGTTGCGATTATTGTTCAACCGGGAGACTGTTCCCTATTTGAGAGTTTCTTCAAAACTCCTTTAAACCCAATTCATTATCAAAAACTTTCCCCTGAAAATCAAGCTTATAGCCAGTATTTGCAAGACTTAGGCAAGAAAATTACTCTGTTAATTCAGCAAGTTCAAGAGGGGTATGGTCATGCGGTCTTTTGCGCCAAAGATTGGGTAAATCAGGAACCATTTCTGTTATTTTTAGGCGATCATGTTTATTTATCAGATACCGACCTCTCTTGTGCCAGCCAACTGGTGGAGGTTTATAACCGGGTGGGAAAAAGTACCGTTGCCCTCACTATAACCCCAGGGGAAGAAATTTATCACTGTGGTTGCGTAACAGGAACTTGGCAAGAGTATGAAGACATTTTATCCCTTACTCAAGTTTATGAGAAGCCAGATTTAGACTATGCTAGGAAAAATTTAGTGGTAGAAGGATTAACTGGCGATCGCTTTTTAACCGTGTTTGGAATTTATGCCCTGACTCCCACAATTTTTGACTTCCTCGAAGCGAATATCCGCAATAATCTCAGGGAAAAAGGAGAATTCCAACTAACCACCTGCCTAGAACAACTGCGCCAAGCGGAAGGAATGTATGGCTATCAAATCAAAGGACGCTGTTTTGATACCGGACTCCCCGATGCTTATTATCAAACCTTCCTTAATTTTCGCCAAGGGTAAATCTTCTACACCATCTAACTCACCTAGACTGACATTTGATACCCTAGATTAGAACCCTAATAGAATAGACAATAATCAAATGACAAAACTTGGCTTCGGATTAATATGGCTCGGACTCATCATTTATGCTTTTGGATTTGCACCCCCGGATAACCCCACTGCCACCTTTAATTTAATTAACAACCTCGTAACCGGAAAATGGGAGGGAATCAACCCCCTGATTATTGCTTTGTTTAATATCATGGGAGTATGGCCCTTTATCTACAGTGGCGTGCTATTTTTAGATGGAAAAGGACAGAAAATACCTGCATGGCCGTTTGTCACCCTGTCTTTTGGAGTGGGTGCATTTGCCTTGTTACCTTATCTCGCCTTGCGCCAGCCTAACCCCACCTTTTTGGGGGAGAAAAATTGGTTTTTAAAAGCCATAGACTCGCGAATTTTTGGGGCGATCGCCGCCTTATCCGCCCTCATCTTAGTCGGCTATGGTATCACCCAAGGAAATTGGTCTGATTACTTCTACCAGTGGCAAACTAGCCGCTTTATTCACGTCATGACGTTAGACTTTTGCCTGCTGTGCCTCCTATTTCCCACCATCCTCGCAGATGACATGGCGCGACGCGGGTTAAACAATCCGGTGATATTTTGGCTAGTCGCCTTAATTCCCCTCTTAGGACCGGCATTTTATTTAACTTTACGTCCCCCCATCCGGGTTAGCGCAGAAGGGGTTTCGATCAAGACTCCTGTCACTCAGCAATAGTGCAGTAGGGACAGAAGAAGGGCAAACCTATGATGGGCTGGGTTTGCTCTTTATTTTGAGAAGACTCAAGCTTTGTCAAAATACTTTGACAGATTTTGCCTATAATAGGGATAGATTAAAAAATCAACTTTGACAAACCCTAACCCCCAAACCTGGAGAATCGAGCCATGAAGGAGACGATCGCAGGCAACCTCACCCGCTACCGCAAAGCGATAGGTTTATCTCAAGAACAACTCGCCCACCGGGTCAGCATCACGCGCCAAAGCATCAATAATTACGAAAACGCCAAAACCTTACCCGATAGTAAAACCCTCTCAGCCCTAGCCCGCACCTTGGGTGTCACCCTGGATGACTTACTGCGCGCCGAATCTACCCCAGTTACCCCCTTTCGATTTCGCGCGCATACCGGCTTTGACAAACAACCGCAACTTGTCACTCAAGTGCGACGGATGCTAGAAACCTATCAAGCTTTAGAAGCCGCAGCAGGCATCCCGGCTTATGCCCCAGAAACCCATTCCTACCATCAATTACCCGGCAACGAAGCACTCATTCAAGCAACAGCAGCCCGGTTTCGCAGGACCTTGGGATTAGGGGAAACCCCTATTCTCAATTTATTTGCCGCAGTCGAGGAATTGGGGTTAAAAGTTCTGCGCCAACCCATTGCCATCAAGGGATTTTTTGGGTTAAGTGCCTGTAGTTTTGCTCAAGGTGCTTTTGTTTTAATTAATACCCATAATATTTCAATTGAACGGCAAGTCTTTACTCTAGCCCATGAAATTGGACATTTAATTTTCCATCGAGATGAATATCAAGACACCCTGATAGAACAGGGGAGTCAAGCAGAAGAAAAAGCCCGGGAAGCCGTTGCAGATTATTTTGCCGGACATTTACTGGTTCCGCAAACTGAATTTGAGCGGTTTTATCAAATTCGCCCTAATTTGATTCAACTCAAACAGCATTTTAGAGTCAGTTATCAAGTTGTTTTAAAGCGTTTATCAGATATGGAACGTATCGACTATGGACGGGAAATCGCTAAGATTCGCAAGATTTATAAACAGCGAAATGGCCTATCATTGAGTAACTTCATCGAGTTACCGCCCACCTTAAATCCCGAAGAGTTTCCCGAAAATGAACGATATCACCAACTCATCTGGCAAGCCTTAAATGGGGGGAATATCTCAGAACTGAAAGCTGCCGAATTGCTGAATATCACCCTTGAAGAACTGGGGGTTCGTCGTCGAGAGGCGGAGTTGTACGCTATCCCGTATTGACTTTCGCTCACACAACACAAAAGGCGCGATCGCCGACTCAAAATCAGCCATGACTCAGTGTATTGGCTCCATAGGTAGGATGTTCTGGACAGTCAGCAGGGGGAATATTACAATAGTGACATTCCCAAGTGCTGGCCGATCGGGTTGGGGGTATGGCAGTGGCGATCGCCGCAATGGTTTCGCGGAAAAACTCTTTGAACTGGCGATCGACACAGCAAGCGGGAATCTCTACGGTGCCATCGCGATAAATTAGCCGTCCGTGGGGGATTTGACCCTGACAGTAATGTTGGGTTTCCGGTGCCAGAGGCAGCAGTAGCATATAAATTAGAACTTGATAGCGGTGAGAGTCGCGGCGCTTGCCACTTTTGCAGTCTTCTACCACCACCCAGCCATCTTTGAGGGCGACAATATCCGGTCTGCCAGCAACGCAGATCTCGTAACTTTGACCGTGGACTTTGAACGAGTTGGCATCTTCTACATAGACCGTAAAGCCTTCCCGTTCAAGCTGTTGGGCCCGTTGAATCACCATTTCATCGTGTTCTGACGAGTCATAACTGCTGGGGGGCTTGTCAAACTGGTACTGAGTTTGGAACCACACAGCATACTGACACCGTTTTTCCCCTGCCATAATTTTCGCCAGCCAAGTCACCCAAGCGTAAGCATTGAAGCGTTTTTTAGCGGGTTTCATTCTCTCGATCTCCTTAATGATGTAATGAATCTAAGGTGTCGGGTAAGCAGTGCCTACCCTCCGGAGGTGATGCCACTAAAGGCGATCGTGCAAAACTTTCCAGGCATTCTCGCCAATTGCCTCAGCCGTCCAAGGGCCGCATCGATAGGCTTTGCCGCTTTTCTTGGCGCGATAAAGGGTTGTGGTCGAGACTTGCAGCAAACTGGCTGCTCTTGCGGTGGTGCAAGATTGCTCAATCACGCTCGCTTGGGGGCGTTGCGTTGACTTGCGCTTGCGGTTGAGTAAGTCCACTGGAATGGGTTGCTCACCGGGAAATAAGTTGAGTTGGAATGCTGTCATGAGTTGAGTCTCCGTTATGTCTGATGGGATGTTTCAACAATACTCAAACTTCTGGGGAGTCAGCGACCAAGTAGAGTTAGCAATTGAGTTAGCATTGAGTTAGCAGGCACTTGATCGCCGGAAATCCCTATGGCTCCAATTCCCGAACAACGAGAAGAGAACTTCGATTGCGCTGACAGTAAGTTCGATCTAGACAGATTGAAGGAAGATTTAGAACATGAAAATGGTAAGAGGATCCCAGAAGCACCTTGGAGATACTTTAAAGGGGTGTTATGTGGATATGACACGCAGCGTATTGCGGACAAATGTGGGGTAGAACCGCCTACGGTTCGAGTTGCCTTAAATAGAAATATTAAGGATCCCCTTCTACAGAGCCTTAAACAGGAACCGGCTCCATCGAGAGTTGACTGGAATCGTGTTGCTGCTTGGCTCGTGCAAGCTGGATACGGACTGGGACAGCAGATTGAAACAGGAAATACTCCCAACTGGCGGCAGATTTGCCGAAAGAGGTTGAATCAACAGAAGGGATTGACCACGAATCCCCTCACGCGCAAAGATGGGATAGAGTTTGAGCGCCCAGAAATCTATGTGCCGCTGCAATTGGTGCATCGATCCAAACGGGAAAAGTATCTAGATCTTGATTCCGCAGAGGCAGGTTCGCAGTTTTATGGATTGCCGCAGCAACAGAATGAATCTCTAGAGGACGAGGCGCAGATCCCCCAGGAATACGATCTAGATAAGATTTGTCAAGAACTCCTGAACCCAGAAGAAACCGAAGAGGGAAGAGACTCACGACCCCGCGCTGCCATCATCGGAGAAGCAGGTGCGGGAAAATCTACACTTTTACACAATATCGGCGAATGGGTGGATCGGCAGACGGAAACCGATGTACCGCTTTTAGTTTCTCTCCGTTCAGTAGGCGATAAACCGCTCTATGATTATCTGATAGAGGATTGGTTGCCAGATGCCGCAGGAGAAGCGGAGGCGGCATCGGAAGAATGGAAGCAACCCTTTCGGGAACTGGTCAAAAGCGGTAGAGTTTGGCTATTGCTAGATGGGGCAGATGAGATGGGAGTAGCTAGTCCCCTCGCGGAAATTGCCGATCAACTGTGCGAAGGTTGGGCAAATAACCTGCGGGTTGTACTCACCTGTCGCATGAATGTGTGGGATGCGGGGAACAATTACCTGGAAGGGTTCAGGACTTACAAAACATTGCCTTTGACCTATGGAGATGCCGACACGCCCGATCGCGTGGGAGAATTCATCACGAAGTGGTTTAAACCCAATCCCGAACAGGGTAAAAAACTCAGGTCAGAATTAGATAATCCACAAAAAACGAGAATCAAGGATTTGGTAAAAAATCCCTTGCGGTTGGCGTTGCTTTGTTACACATGGCAACTGAACGAGGGAGAGTTACCCGATACCAAAGCAGAACTCTACAGCCAGTTTGTCAATTTGATTTATCAGTGGAAAGATAATATATTTCCAATCCATAAATTGAACCAAGCTTTAGGGCAATTGGCACTCCAATCGCTGAATAGCAGTTCATCCAGGTTTTGCCTGCGAGAAAGCGTTGTGCGTGGGGTGCTGGAAAAGTCACAGCCTGAGTTGTTTCAGTTCGCGATTAATAGCGGTTGGCTAAATCGGATAGGTGTAACAGCAGAAAAACCTAGAGAAGACGCCTATGCTTTCTTTCATCCGACGTTTCAGGAATATTTGGCTGCTATTGCGATCGGTGACGACTGGACATATTTTCTCAATCATACTCCCGAAGATCCCAGCCAAGGCACTTATAGAATTTTTGAGCCGCAATGGAAAGAGGTGCTCTTGCTCTGGATGGGTCTAAAAAATATAGAACCCCAAAAGAAGGAAGCGTTTCTAAAAGCAGTGGAAAATTTCCGGGACAATTTTGGAGGATTCTATAGCTGGCGCGCTTTTTTTATAGGAGTGGCGGGGACGGCTGAAATTAGTAAAAATGATAAAACTTCACTGATTCATAAAAAGGTGAAAATTGTAAGAAAGAGTGCAAAGTGTGCTTTTGGGTATTTAGACCAGAAATCAAAAAAATGGATTAATCCTCCTTCTTTTATTATAGCTGAATATGCTAAATCTTCGCTTTTTGAAAGTGATCAAACATTGCTTATTGTCATCTTGGAATTTCTTCTAGCTGAAAT
>CBFGOM010000229.1:0-9425 GCA_965650385.1 uncultured Oscillatoriaceae bacterium | reverse complement strand
AAAGGCTAAAACTCTCTTCCCATAAGGATTTCTAATTTTCGGACGAGCCTATTAATGAGCGCCTGAAAAATTCGCTGGATCAAGACAGCCATATTCCTATCACCAGCATTGATTCTCCGGGTGATTTGGAACGACCCCAAAGGAAAGCGCCTCAACAATCATCCGTCAAGGGGTGGAGAAAGTGGTGGCAAAATTTTCAGCCTTCCGCCAGTTTGCCAAAAACGATCGCTGATAAATTCCCTCAACTCAAAACTCGGCGGAATTTGGAGAATTTACAGACTGAAGAAGTTACCCAAGTATCCTCCAGTAAACCGATTATAGAGATTTTCAACGAAGCCAACAAGCGTTTATTAATTTTAGGAGAACCGGGTAGTGGCAAAACGACGGAATTGCTCAAATTAGCCCAAGCATTAGGGCAAGAAGCTAAGAATAATCCCGCCGAAAAACCTATCCCGTTTATTTTTGAGCTTTCTGCTTGGCGGGGAGAACGGATGCTGGATTGGATGGTGGAAGAAATCGTGGCGCAGTATGGACTAAATCGAAAGCTATGCCGGGAGTGGGTGATTTTTGACCGCATTGTGCCGTTGCTTGATGGTTTGGATGAATTGGGAGAGGAACGAGCAAAAGAAGCAATTCGGGCGATCGATGCTTTACAGGTGGATTATCACAATCAGCAAAAGGTATTGGTTATCTGCTGCCGCGTCAAAGACTATGAAAGCATCACCGACGACAACAACCGCCGTATCCGTTTAAAGGGAGTCGAACAAGCAGTCAGGCTTTGTAAATTGGCTGATGACCAAATTGAAAGGTATTTAAAGCAGCGTAAAGCAGAACATATTTGGGATGAACTCCAATCCAATTCTGGGTTAATGAAGTTGGCGCGGAATCCCATGTTATTAAACCTTATGCCTATTGCTTATCCTGATGAATTACCAGACAATTTCCCTTACAACTTCCAAGATTGCCAAAGCCGACTGTTTGACGATTTTTTGCATCGAAAACTCTACCCACCTCACTCAAGTACGCCTCAACCACTTGCAAATTACGACCCGGAAAAGGCGAAATATTATTTAGCTTGGTTGGCTGCAAGTATGGGCCGAAAAGACATTAATAAATGGGAATTTTTAATTGAACGGCTGCAACCAACTTGGCTAGAAAATAAACAACAGCGAAATCAATACTCACGGATTACAGGGCTTATTGCAGGGCTGATTGCAGGGTTGCTTATTGCTGGGCTGACTGGAGCTCTGATTTTAGCAACGATTGGAGGGATGGTTGGAGGGTTCGTCTATGATTCTTCTTCAATTTATTTAATAGAAACTTTTGAAATTTCTAGGAATAATTTTAAAAAAGCCATATTTCTTGGATTATACTATGCAGCGGGTTTAGGGGTAATTTTAGGGGTGATGGGAGGATTAGTTTTAGGACTGATTGAAGGGTTGAGTTTTGGGGTGATTTTAGGGATGATTGGAGGGCTATTTGGAGGACTGCTTGGAGGGCTACAAGCTGATATTAAAGTTAGAAAATATCCCAACCAAGGTATTTGGGAAACTGGATTTAAATCTCTAATCGTAATGGGAATAGCCATTCCTGTCTGCCCCTTAATTTTTATTGTTCCTCGGTGGGCAACAGGACAGGATTTAATGTTGATTGAATCTTTAATTTGGGGAGTATCATTCGGTATTTTATTGGGATATTGGATTGGCGGTGGGGAGGCATTATCACAACACTTTATTTTGCGGTGGGTGTTGTGTCATCACGGACGAATTCCCTGTAATTATGTTCACTTCCTGAACGAAGCAAGTGCCTTTGGTATTTTAAAGCAGTCTGGGGGCCGCTATCGGTTTTATCATGATAAATTCCGAGAGCATTTAGCCTCTACGATTCAGTTGAAGGTTGAGCCAGTATCAACCCCTAAAAAAATAAACTTTTTTGGATGGTCTTTACAGCAGATAGGAATTGTATTTACAGCGATTTTATTAGCAGTAATTCTGACTAACACTTTTGGATTTAACCCCGATTCAGTGAGTGCTATGAATCCGCTCATTCAGACTACCGATCGCGTTTTCTTCGATCGCTTAACCTATCCTCGGTGGCGACAGCCCCAGCGCTACCAAGTGATTAGTTTTGCAACTAAGAACTTAGAAGAGAATTTCTCCAAGCACTTCGCCTCTCGCCGCATCCTTGCCCTGCCTGATGAAAGGTTAGAAATTAACTCCGGTCAAATCATTCTCAATGGCAAACCTTTGGATGATAACCGGATAAAACTTCCCTCGGATTTCAACCAGTCACTCATTACCCTCGCGGCTGATGAATATTATGTGGTGGCAGACAATCTGGATTATGACAATTTTGAAACCTTTGGGGCTGTAGTTCCTCGGCAGAAGATTAGAGGTCAATTGGTCCTGCGTGTTTACCCCTTTAATCGCGTTGGACTGATTCGCTAGGTTTGGGTGAGTCGCCCCCCGGAACACATCTTAGGGTTATGGGTAAGTTATTTGGCATTTAAACTGGATGATCCTAGCGAGCAAGATGCTCGCACTCCAAAAGCTATTTTAAAAGGAGTGCGAGCATCTTGCTCGCTATTTTTATAACCACCTAATTTATAAGGACCGATTCACCTCCCCGGGTTCCAAGTGCCATGAAAACCTAATGGAATCACCCCGGGTAACGCTAACCGACATTCCGGTTCCTGATCTAACCGATCGCCATCAAAAATCCATACCTGACTTTGATGCTGGTTGGCATCATAAACCACCGTTAAAACCCACCCTTGTTCTGCCCGATCGCCATCTGGTGCGTAAATCGGTTCACTCGGATAACAGTTCTCTGGAATAGGGGCCTCGGTCAGATGGCCGGTTTGATAGTCGAACCGCCCGATCGCCCCTAATGGTTCCCGCCCTAACTCTACCCCCTCTCGATGCAAGGATAAATAGGTATAGCGCCACTCCTGTCCCACTTCTCGGAAATCTACCGAGGGAAATTCACAGTGGCGATCTATCATCGTCTCTGTTGCTGTCACTTTTCCTGTCTTAGGATTCACTCGGACTCGGCAAAGAGTCCCTTTCGCGGCTGTCTGCGTCTGCAAGGTGGCAAATTCTTTGAGATATTGATTCGTCGTAAAATCCTGATAGCGCACTACATCCAAGCTAATCTCTCCGCCGCCATTCACGGAACCATTGCCAAAATGCCACTGATACCAGGGTGCCGCTTCCCCTCGACTCACCAGTTCTAAGCTAGAACGGTCAATGACTAAGATTTGAGTCCCTAATTCGGGATGCCAGGTTAAGCTATCGCTAAAACTTTTTAGGTGGAACAGGACGGGGAACAGGGACATCCGCACCGGGGGAATCACAAAGATTAAATAGGGTCCCGCCATTACAAAATCATGAATCAGGGGCATTCCCTCTAGGTCAAATGCTGCCTGTTGTTGGATTTGACCCCGGTTGTTGCTGCGGTAAACGTGCAGTTGGGTGGTTTTTCCCGGGGTGACGCCGAAGTTATAGATTTCCCCGGTTTGGGGGTCGCGTTTGGGATGGGCGGAATAGGGCCAGTCGGATGCCAATCCCTCTAAGTTGTCCAGTCCGAAGGTTTCTAGGGTTTCTAAATCTAATCCGTGGGGATGTCCCCCTTCCCACAGGGCTAAGAGTTTGTCTGGGAGGGCAATCACGGAGGTATTGGCGGCATTTTTGACCCCCTTGCCGAATCGTTTCCAGACAGGTCCTGGGGGAAGGGTGCCATATCCGGCATATTGCAGGCGGCCCTCGGCTTCTTCGGCTTGATATCCAGCGGTTTGGACGTAGCGGTAGAGGGCGTGGCTGTCTGTGCCGGTAAAATGAACGCCTAAAATTGCCCCATCCCCATCAAACCAATGTCCAACGCGGGTCTCTCCTCGGCTGAGGCGTCCTGGACCATTGCGATAGAGGCTTCCGCGCAATCCGGGGGGGAGGGTTCCGCTGATGATTTTGAGGGGAGTGGGGGGAAATTCTTGGCCGGGGGTGGCGATCGCCCCTGCCCAACTTTTCTGCTTGTCTTCGGGTTTGCTAATACTTTTCATGGCTATTTTTCATCTAATTATCGTACTTGGTCTTATCTTTGCTAAAATAACTCCGTTGTTCTAGTTATTTCATACCGTCTTTGAGTCAATCAATAGACACATCTCCTGGGATCGATACTCTGGCACAAGAACTGGCCTCGATCCAGCAAACAGGTTCTAAACGAATTTCCGTCCTAGGTTCCCGTCATGTTCCGATTACCCATCAAGCGCTCATTGAGCGGATGACCTATGCTTTGGTCCTAGAAGGGAATCGAATTTTGACTTCCGGTGCCACCGGCACTAATTCTGCTGCGATCAAAGGCGCGATGAAAGCCGATCCTAATATGCTGACGGTGATTCTGCCCCAAAGTCTGGATCGTCAACCCCGAGAGTCGCGCCAGCAACTCGAACAGGTGATCCACTTGGTGGAAAATCCCGCGAATGACCATTTATCCTTGGCTGAAGCTAGTGCTTTGTGCAATTTGGAGATTGTCTCTCGCTGTCAGCAGTTAATCTGCTTTGCATTCCATGATAGCCATACGCTGTTGCAAACTTGTCAGGATGCGGAGGAACAACGCCGTCTGGTGACGTTGTTCTATTTTGATTAAGGGTATTCTCGTTTACCTAGGCTTGACCCTGCGATCGGAGTTCCCTTTTGGCGTTTGGATGCGCTTGTGTCTGCTCCCGTTTTAGTCTAAAAGTCTCTCGCGAAGAAGCGATAAAACTGCCGTTGCCTAGGTCAGTTATTGTTTACAGACTCCCAGGCAATGGCCCCGAGGCTACTCGATTCGTCCAGTTTCCTGAAGAACGTTGCGAGGCGAACTAACGGAGGCGATCGCTGATATTTGGCACTGGCAGTTTGTCCCCCTCTTCGAGTGGTTTCATGGTGTAGTAATTTGTAGTTGTACTGATAATTAGTCCCGTTTTATTCATGGCTTCAACCTATTCTTTTGATATTGTCAGCGATTTTGATCGCCAGGAACTCGTTAATACGATTGACCAAACCAATCGTGAAATTACCAGTCGTTATGACCTGAAAGATACCAATACAACGGTTGAACTTGGGGATGATGAAATTGTCATTAATACTAATAGCAAAATGACGCTGGAGGCGGTTCACTCGGTTCTCCAACAAAAGGCGGTTAAGCGGAATTTATCGTTGAAAATTTTTGACTATGGTAAGGAGGAATCCGCCAGTGGTAACCGCATCCGTCAGGTGATTAAGCTCAAAAAAGGGATTGCTCAAGAGGTGGGCAAACAAATCACGAAGTTACTTCGCGATGAGTTGAAGAAGGTTCAAGGCTCAATTCAAGGCGATGCGGTGCGGGTTTCTAGTAAGTCGAAAGATGACTTGCAAGAAGCGATGCAGTTAATTAAACAAGAAGATTGGCCGGTAGCATTACAGTTTACGAACTATCGGTAACTGGGTAGGGTGGGAAGTTCCTAAGAATTGACTAGAAATGGTGCGATATGCTTCTAAATTTGAGGCGATCGCACTGTTTAAGGGAACTTCAATTAAACGAGAGTGGCAATGACTCAGGATAAAATAGACCGACAACGAGAACATCAAGCCAATGAACGTACGTTTTTGGCTTGGTTGCGGACCTCCATTGGTTTGATTGGCTTTGGATTTGCGATCGCTCGTTTTGGTCTATTTTTACGCGAGTTACAAGCTAGTGTCACAGGTAAACCAGACTCTGTACCGGCGATCGCTATTGATTCCCAAACCCTCGGAGTGGGATTGGTAATTATGGGAATAATTTTTATTCCCCTCTCTGTCTGGCGCTACAATCGAGTGTTTCAACAAATCGAATTCAGCGCTTATCGCCCAAGTCGCTGGATGGTTTGGTTAACCGCAGCAACGGTGATGATTGTCGGGGTTCTGACGATTCCCTTTGTGTTGTTGCGCCACTCTTCCCGGGAACCGATATCCCCGCTGGAACAGCAAAGTCAAGAAAAGGTGATGGGCGATCGCGATCGGTTCTAAATTATAAATTATAGTGTTTCTTAATCTATTGAGGTCCGCTGTAAGGGTCAAAGTCCCCGGTTACAAGGCAGATTCAGGGGGATTATTCGGAGTTCATCAACCACTAAATCCATTGTCAGTCCCCTCCCCTGGCTACAATTAGGGGTTTATTTGAGTAATAATTTCCCCCTTTCGGTCAAATAAAATCGTGCTAATGTTTAAGGTGGTATCGGCATATTTTTTAACATAATTCTGAGCATTCAGATTAATTTTTTGGGCTAAATGATTAAAAACTCCCTCAGCCAGTCCTCGTTCTTTTATGGTTAAATAAGCAGCATCGGCAGTTTTAGCCTGTAAAACTGCTTCTACCGTCGCCATATCTCCCCCCGCCCGCACCAGTGCGGCACTGAGAATCTCTAATTTGGCATCGGCAATATGGCTAGAGGTATTAAAAATTCCCCCAGCTAATTTAATCAGTTTTCCTTGATATCCTAGGAGTAAAATAGATTTTGCACCGTGCAATCCGGCTTCAACTAACAGCGCCCCAATCCAATTTCCGGTTTGGACGATCGCTGATTCGGAAATGCCTAAGCGTTGGGCAACCCTAAGACCATTATTCCCAATACAAAAGGTTAAATGAGGAGAGTTTTTAACTTTACACTGCAAATCTTGCCGAAATTCATCGAGATGATCCGCAGAAGACAGGGGTTGAGAAATGCCACTGGTTCCCAGTAAAGCGAGTCCTTCTAAAATCCCAAAAGCTGCGTTAGAAGTCCGGCTGGCGAGTTGCCGTCCTTCGGGTAAAATAATCGAAACAATAATAGTTTTATTTTCGGGAATTAAGGGGACTAAATTGCGCTCAAACAGTTGCCGCGCATAGTAATAAATGGCGGGTTCTCCTGTTTGGGTTTTGCCTAATCCTTCTCCAGCTTCCAGGATTAAAGGTTGGCTTTGGCGGGGGGTCGATTTCACCCAAGCCCAAATCGGCGTATTTCGAGTCAAGTCAAGATTATCCCCGGGGTCGCTGAGGGTGATAGCGAGGGCGGAAGTAGTATCCAGTTGGGCGACTTGGTGAATAGGAATCTCGCTAGATTCAGGAATCAGGTCAAGGGTGACTGTTTGTGGGGCCTCTGCACCTGGAGAAAGCACCATCAGGGCCGCTTTCGCCGCAGCAACGGCGAAAACGGGTAGGGTGTAGCCGGTTTTTGCCATGTTAAGAGGGCTACTGATTCAACAGCATTCTCAGGTTTTCTAGGGACTGAAATAATGAAGGTTTCGGTTTAAAGGGAGGGGTGAAAATTAGGAGAGATCTTTGCTAACGGAGGACTCGATATTGAGGTTAGGTTTGAGTTCGTATGCTTTATCATAACTGGCGGCAGCGCTACGGGTGCAGTCTAAGGCTTCTAGGGCTAAGGCACGATAATACCACGCTTCGGCATTTTTGGGGTTGAGGTTGACTGCTTTATCGAGACTGACGATCGCTTCTTCGTTGCGGTTGATTTCTTGAAGAACGACGCCACGATTGTACCAAGCCCAGTGATAGTTAGGAAAAGCTTGTACTGCTTTATCATAGCTGGCGATCGCTTCGGAATATCGCTTTAATAAGTATAAAGTGTTCCCACGATTGTTCCACACTTCGTAGAAGTCTGGTTGTGAGGCGAGGGCTTTGTCATAACAAGCGAGGGTTTTTTCTGTCAATCCCATGCTTTTGAGGGCGAGTCCTCGATGATACCAGGCGCGGGAATAGTCCGGTTTGAATTCGATCGCCCGATCATAGCTGGCGATCGCTTCGTCATATTTCCCTAAGTTCCCCAGGGCGATACCCCGATTATTCCAGGTGCGATGATGATCCGGTTTGAGCCGTAAGACACGATCGTAGCTCTCAATTGCTTCCTGGTGGCGTCCGCTGTCATCGAGGGCGTTGCCGCGATTGATCAGGGCCTGGTAACACCCCGGATTTAGCTCTAGCGCCATGTCGTAGCTTTTGATGGCCGGATTAGTCCGCCCTAAGTTGTACAGCGCATTGCCACGACAGTACCAGATTTCATCGGCATTGGGTTCTAGTTCGAGAGCTTTGTCATAGCTGGCGATCGCTCCTGTATAGTTTCCCGCTTCACTCAGGGTTAATCCTTTCCGAAAGAAAAACTCAACCTCTAGGCCCTTAGCACAAGTTATGAAATTTGACATCTTTCTTTTGGGAGACGTTTTTAAGATGATGTTAGCCAGGATACCATATTTTTCTGGGGTTAGTAAAACTTTAATTTTAAAATTTTTTGAAGCAATTTAGGGGTCTCCCAGTCTGAGGCCCTCCCTTGTTCATTCATCTTTCTTCCTTATTATATCGAGGTTTGGGCGGTATTTTTGCAGAAAATTTGCACTCTCTCGGTCTAAGCTCAGAACCATTCATCTCGCTGGGTCCTAGGGAGAGCGCCAAGAAAAAATCATAAGGGCGCGATAAATGTCAAGGGCCTGGGGTAGAAATTTTCTAGCCCTTCAAAATAAGGAACAGTGTTATGCTCGTGAGTCCAAACGCATCTCTGTTAATTTATACCTATCGAGATTCCGATGCATTTCATCCGAGAGTTCCTAAATGCCAATCCTAGGACACGGGTGCTGTATTAGATAAGCGAGGGAGGCGATCGCACCCTTCCTGATTTGAACAGGGGGGAGATTATAAAAATATCTTCTCTCTTGTTTTAAGCAGCACTTGCTCAGGGTTCAGCGGTAACGAGGTTTCTAACATGACTCAAGAACTCGGGTGGGATGTTGAGGGTTGAAGGCTGGCGGCGGCGAGATTTGTTCCCTCAAAAGAGGCGATCGCCCGGGAATTTAACTTCACAAAAATACCTGGAGTAAAGGGTTTCAGCCAATCTTCCGAAAAATTACTGATGGCTTTACCCAAACTCAAAAAACTGTGTTATTCTTATGGATGAGATTGAAATTCGGTTGCAGTGTTTGTTTCGAGTATTGATAGGTATTTCTCCCTTTCGTCTGGACAGGCTTCTCTCCGAAAACTTGACCTCTACATCCGTTGAATTTTGGAGTTAGTCCATGTCTATTTACGTTGGTAATCTTTCTTATGAAGTTACCCAAGATGATTTGAGCGCCGTATTTGCAGAATACGGTTCTGTTAAACGCGTGAATCTGCCTACCGACCGGGAAACGGGTCGCGTACGCGGCTTTGCATTTGTGGAAATGTCCACTGAAACTGAAGAAACCGCTGCGATCGAAGCCCTTGATGGGGCTGAGTGGATGGGGCGTGATATGAAAGTTAACAAAGCCAAACCCCGTGAAGACCGAGGTTCCTTTGGCGGCGGCGGCGGTGGCGGCGGCGGTCGCGGTGGTCGTCGCAACAACTTCTCGAAAGGCTACTAAGCTAGATCAGTGGAACTCCAAACGATGAAATCTCCCGAATGATAAAGG
>CBFGOM010000228.1:0-9428 GCA_965650385.1 uncultured Oscillatoriaceae bacterium | reverse complement strand
TTAAAAAGACGAGATGGTAAAGTCATTATTTTAAACTTTTAGTAGTTCGTATTTAGGTGATTTTACAGAAAGTTTGCTCGACGAAATATCAGTGAGAAGTAGGCCACGAAACCAACATTGGCTCCTTCTCCATTTTGCATAGAGTTGGGCGACAGTGACTCTGCGGTTCCGGCTATCTGGCCGATCGCCTCCCAGGTCCAATACCAGCTTGCCCCAATAACTGCCACGGCTAACAGTTTGGGAGAGGCGATCGCATCTAGTCGAGGTTCGCGGGATAAGTGTCGGCTCCGACAGTTATCGGGAAAGCTCATCGCCCCGACTGTCTGATATCTTGCCCCACTACCTGCCAGGGCTAACAGTTTGAGAGAGGCGATCACCTGAAAGCATCCGAGGCAAGCTGGAAACGGTCGCGCCTTATCCGGTTGGGCTTGCGGCATGGCGTCCGAGGTAGCTGGGGGAAGCTGTGGGGTTGTCGCTTGGAGAGAGGCGATGCCCCGCCGGTCCGAGATGAGCTTGCCTTCCAAACTGTCGGACGTGGCAGTTTAGGCGATCGCCCCGCCGGTCCGGTATCTTCCAAACTGTCGGAGGTGACAGTTTGGCGGTGGTGATTTGCTTGGTACCAACTCGGTGGGTGGGGAAGGTGCTGAGTTAGACGGGGGTTAGGGTGCGGGAGCGATCGCCTGGAGAATCTTCAAAATTTTGCGCCTCTCTTGATGAGATCCGCTTTTAGAGCTTCATCAATACCTTGATTATGTCCAAATCGGGTTTTGACAACTGTGGCATTTTCAAATTTAGTCCTACTCAGGTTAGCCAAACTTAGGTCAGCCTCAGTCAGATTAACCCCAGTCAGGTCAGCCCCACTCAAGTTAGCTCCTCTCAGGTCAGCCCCTCTTAAATCAGCTTTAATTAGTTGAGTCCCTAGCAAGTTAGCCTTAATTAGGTTAGTTCTAATTAGAGAAACCCCATTCATCTCAGCCAGACTCAGGATAGCTAGATTCAAATTAGCCAGACTGAGGTTAGCCCCATTCATCTCAGCCTCTCCCAGGTCAGCCTCTCTCAGGTTAGCCTTATATAGATTAGCCCCATCTAAACTAGCGCTTCTTAAATAAGCCCCACCTAGGTCAGCCTCTCTCAAGTCAGCGCCAACCAGGCCAGCCACACACAAATACGCCTCTCTCAGGTCAGCCTCTTTGAGGTTAGCCCCGTACAGATGAGCCTCACTTAGATAAGCCTTAAACAGGTCAGCATTACTAAAGTCAGCATTACTGAGTTCAGCCTCACTCAGACGAGCTTCTCTCAGATTGGCTTTGCGGAGATTAGCCCCTTCTAGATTAGCCTCATCCAGTTTAGCCCCACTCAAGTCAGCACCGCTCAAGTCAGCAGCGCTCAGGTCAGCCCCACTCAGGTTCGCTCCACTCAGGTTCGCTCCATTCAGGTTCGCCCCGCTTAGATCGGTCTCGAACAGAAACCCTCCACTCAGGTTAGCCCCATTCAGGTCAGCCTCACTCAAGTCAGCTTCCGTTAGATTGGCCCCACTCAGGTCAGCCCCACTTAGGTTAACCCCGTTCAAGTTAGCCTCACTCAGGTAAGCCCCACTTAAATCAGGAGAGTTCAGATTGCTTTCACCTGTTTTGACCTGTTGAATCCGAGAAATTTTGGCACTTTCTTCTGAGGTAGTTTCCTGAATTTCGGAAATACGGTGAGCTTCTGTTTGATATTGGTCCTCTATTTCAGTCAACTCTTTTGAGTGAATTAACCGATGAAGTTCTGCAATATCTTCTGATGAACCGTGGAGAAAAAATTTACCACTGTCCTTTATGTAAAACTCAAGTGTTAAGGTTCCATTTCCTATACTTTTTAACTGCTCAATTATATCCTCAAATAAAGGTCGGAGTTCGGTGAAGTCATAGTCTGTTGAATCAATATCATCAACATCAAGAGTCAAAGCAGCATTCTGAGGCGAAGATAAGTTGAGTTTAGAGTCATTCATCATATTCATGGATTTATACACCGTTTATAAATTCCTGCCAGTTTGTACTCGGGCTTCTTCATCTTGTTCTGTTGACATGACTTTATCTCTACTGGTTGAAAGGAAAAGTCTCGATCGCTCCTAAGATGGCGACTTAATTCAACTGCCGCAGTCGGTCGGTCCTCAACGGGTTGGCGGTTTTCTGAGCGGCGATTCTCCTTGAGGAGACGCTTTGCGATCGCATCCTCAGACCTCGTTAAAAAGGCTTAGGCAAAGGTCGAATCGGTCGGACAAAGCGGCTGTTAGCCCGGACGAAGCAGGGGTGAAGAGTGGCTGAAGTGCCAACCCACACCCAAGGCAACCCCCGGTCATCTAAACTAATCCCTGCGCTGTTAATCCGCTGTCCTGTTGGCAATCCAGTCCGGATAGGATAGTTGTAAATATCGCCTGTATTACGCACTGAGCGATCCATATCCCGACAATTCAACCCGTTCGGGTCTGGGTCCACCACTTCCCACTCGTAGGGCATATAGGAACCACCCTCCCCGTTGACAATGTAGTAATCTCCGTTTTCATCCGCTTGGGGATAGGGTTCGGCGGCCACCGCAACTTGAGCAAGTTTTCCCGAGTCCACAATGCTGGGAATGTTGACGATGCCGACAGTTGCACCAATCAATATCGCGACACTCGACTGAATCAAAGTTCTTAGTTTCATACGGTTACTCCTGGGTAAATTAGGAAAAGTGGAGTTTTGAGTTGACGGGGTGATTCTCCTTCGGAGACGCTTGGCGATCGCCTCCACCATCGGTCCCGCCGGTTCAGATAAGTGTCAGTATTTCTAATGGATAAGAAGTGTTTAATCGGAAATTACTTTTGAGGGACTCAGCCAGAGTTTATTGGCTATAATTAGCAAACTCTTAGCTCGTTCTTGAATCTCTGATGCGCGCCAATTCTCCTGTTTAGAAATCCAGCGGTTTAGCTCGATGTGTGTATTTTCGAGTTTAGCTTTCTTTTTTGAAAATGGAAGATTACTCAACTCTGAGTTGTAGCTAGTCAGAGTCAAATTTCCAAAAGTATCAAGCAGGGTATTATGAACTTTCTCTGCTTCTACGCCTAACTCATTTTTCCATTCTTGAGTTAATGTTTGAGGTAAAACGTGCTCTATGGTTGCCGTCGAAAGATCCACTTTTTCTTTATGATTAAAAGATTCTTCAAGACGGCAAAGGATGAAACGAGTGGTTTTATTTCCATATTGAGGTTGGTTCATAAAAGCTGCGTCAAACTCCGTATCCTTGGGGAAACGACGAGATGAGGATAAGAAACGACCCAACCACAAGGTATGATCCGCATCGGGGAAGTTTTTAGCCAATTGAATAAACAGTTTGTTTAAGGAGTTAGTCGGTACTTTGCATACAGCCCGCCGAACGACGAAGGACTCGACCAATCTAAGGCATTTCTCCAATTCAACGTCACTAAGGTGACCACTATGACGAGCATCAAATAGACGCAGTAATACTGGATAGGAGGTTGTTACTTGAAGTTCGTTGATATTCTTCAAACACTCATAAATGCTCGTTTCTTTTTCTTTGATTCGCAAAAGAAATCGGGCATAAAACTCTCCAAACCTTTGCATAGCTTGAACTTCTGCTTCAACGACTTCCGTTGATTCCATGCTTTTCAATTTGGCCTTGATAGCGGCATAAATACCACCCTGCTTAATATCATCCCCATCCTTCATTATGTAGTGGCGAAGGAATTCAGGAAGATTGGATTCAAGCATATTTTCAAGTGGAATCCAATATTCCGAGTGAATTCGTTCCTGCTCTCCACCACTAGAAATTGAGTGGCGAAAGCGCATCAATAAATAGTTCCTCACTAAGTCTGCTTGGGTAAGTGGTTTACCCTTAAAATTCAGGCTCTCAAAAATTAAATACGGATCGTCATCGTCACCTAGATTAATCATTACAACTTGAAAACATTGCTCTAGGGTGATTAACACTTTACCAATATCTATGGGATTGTCGTTAACATCAATACCATTAAGCAATTTCTCCCTAAAAAAGTGATAAGCACCAGCCATCTGAACGTCTTTATTATTTTCTGGAACCTTGCGATCGAGGGCGATGGCACGATACACATCTCGATCTACCTGCGTTGGGACAAACTTTAAGGTGTCCTCCGGATCGCGGAACCGATTGGTCAGGTAAACTTCCTGTATGCGGGAGGCTGAATTTGAATCAGGAAGACAATCACGCAGAACGCACAGAAGTAAAGACACAGTGGTGAGGCGTTGCTGTCCATCAATGATGAGGTACTTACTGACTCCTACCGGAACGCTGCGTGCTGGGACTGAGACGATCGCGCCCATAAAGTGGGTTCCAGTGTCGCCCATGTCATACTGCACCATTAAATCATCCCAGAGTGTCTGCCAATTCGTTTCATTCCAACTATATGGACGTTGAAACAGAGGAATGAGATTCTGTTTTTCCCCGTTGAAATACTGAATAACTTTGGCTGGCGCAGCTTCCATTGTGTTTGATTTGTCCTTTAGTTAGTGAAAGTCACCTGTTCATTAGGCAACTATAATGTAAGCGGAAAACTTCTTATGAGAGAGGTTCAGCCGCTTTGGCAATATTCGGATGAGTTCAGATATCTGCAAGGTTGAGGGAATCATCAATTTTAGCATAACCTGACCAGGCGTTATAACATCCTGGATATTTTGTTAAGTTTCTGTGTCTCCCGGTTGTCCTGGGTTTCAGCCGATTCAGTCCGGTGTTTCGTGGGCGGTTGGTTCGACGGCGGGCGGTTGGGTTGGTTATCGGATTTGTCGGATAACTGTCGGAGGTGACAGTTTAGGCGAGGCGATCGCATAAACCTCAGAGTTTTACTCAAGTCCCTAAGCGTGATATTTTCAGAATCAAAAGCTGTAACAAAATAATGCTAACCGTCCACCATCTCAACGTTTCCCAATCCGAGCGGATAATCTGGCTGTTAGAAGAATTGGAATTGCCTTACGAATTGGTTCTGTACGAACGTGACCCGGTGACTCAGTTCGCTCCCCCGGAACTGCGGGACGTTCATCCCGTGGGTACTGCGCCGGTGTTGGTCGATGACGAGGTAGTGCTGGGTGAATCGGGAGCCATTATCGAATATATCCTAGGACGCTACGGGGAAGGGCGTCTGATAGTACCTGTCGCATCACCTCAATATCCCGATTATCTGTACTGGTTCCACTACGCCAATGCCAGCTTAATGACGTGGAGTATTGTAAGCTGGATTACCGGAATGGCCCTAGGACCCGATAGTAATTCTCCACTGCTCCCCGCCCTCCGGCAACGGCTCGATCGCCATCTGGAAATGGTGGAAAATCGGTTATCCCAAGCAGACTATTTCGCCGGTGCTGAGTTCACAGCCGCCGATATCATGATGCACTTCCCATTCGGGACCATGAAAGCATTTTATGACTTGGGTTTCGACAACCGGCCCCACATCAAAGCGTGGCTGGCTCGGATTAGCGATCGTCCTGGATATCAGCGAGGGATGAAAGCAGCCGGACACGAGCAAGACCCAGTTTTGAAGGGGAACACAAGCCGCGTGATTGGGTTGGATTCCTCTACATGAGTTGGCCGAATCAGATAGTTTTGCGGGCTGCGGATGAGTTGAGCGGGACCGAATAAACTTGGGGGCGATCGCCTGTCGGTTTTCGGTTGGTTTGTCGAATAAGTTGGGATCCGACAGTTTGGGATGAAGCGATCACATCTGGGTGGGGTCCGGCGGATAGGGGCTGGCAGTTTGGGAAAAATTTTACTTGCCCCATAATTTTGAAATTTGTTATGAGACTAGGGCTTTACAAATTTTTCTTTAGGCAATAACTTTTTTAATAAGCTAATAGGATTATCATTTAGTAGCTCCCAGTCTTGCTTCAGTTCATCCCATATTTGTTTAATTGCAGGAGGATAGGTCTCCGATTCTGTGCCATACTGTCGAACAATATATTGCATCAGATTGAAACAGATAGTTGATTGACCTGCAACAATTATATCTATCAAAGACTGTGAATTATCAAACCATAACGTTGTTGGCATTTCTGCTGCATTTTTAATCACCTCCTTTAGCTCTTGACTTAAAAGGGTGATTCTCGGTAAATCTACCGTACGAGCAGGGTCAATTAATCGGTCAATTCGATTTGAAATAAGTTTATTTTGGTAGGCTTTATCCCCATATACACCAGTAAAAACTAATCTTTTGATGCGAATCATAAACACAGAACTGGTAACTGCAAGCAACGATTTTAATCGCAATTCTAGGAGATAGAAAAAATTATCAACTGTAAGCATTTTCAAGTCCTTCCAACCATCCTGGCCTATCAGGGGTATCCGTGAAAGTATCTGTTTTTTGATTACCTCTCGTCCCCACCAAAAGCTACAAAATATTCCCATCACCAAAATCATAGGCATCAAAGCCGAGAAAAAATCCTGCCAAAAAATAAATGTTCCTCCTTGAATTTCTTGCCAAAGTTCATAGGTAATAGAAATTATTGTCAAAACACAAACTAATAAGAAAAATCGAATAATCCAGTCTATTTGTCCCAAGGTTACTTTTTTGGATAATTGATTATTGTTCTTATTATCATTCTTGGGGTATGGAAGCAGGTTATCCTTGGCTGAATCTACATCTGAGATTATTAACAAATTCAAAGGCTCAGTACCTTTTCGGTTATCAGCTAACAGTAAACTATCAATTCCTTGATTATCGTAAATACCGCCATCCATTAGACCTAGAGATTCAAACTGTTTATTATTACTAATAGCAGAAGGTACTTCATTATTGGGCCACGCAAAATCTTGAGGAAATTGCATGGGCTCAAAGCCTCCGGGAAAACAAGAGGAGGCAGCCAGAATATCTGCTAACCGAATGTCCTTCGCTAATTCTCGGGAAATAAAAATGTTTCCATTACCAATACAAGCATCAACGCTAGTGCTTTTCTGAAAACGAAATGCTATACCCGTCAGAAACTCAGTAGTATTAAACGAGATTTCTTCTACTGAAATCTTCGAGTCGAGAATTGCTTTTAGAGTGTAAGCATTGCCTTCAGGAGACTTTAGAAAAGTATCAGCGTAAACATTTGCCATCGATAAAATTAGCTTTCGTTGGGATGACGGCACTCTTACCAAACCCTTGTTTAAATCTGCTAATCCTTGCTGAAATAGATTTTCATCGCGTAGGAAAAGATAAAAATTTCGGAAAAATTGAGAAAATGGCACTCCTTCTACCAAAGATAAAATATATTTCATACCCGTAAATGTTCCACCAGATACTGTAGATAATCTGCGTAACTGAGGAAGAAGTTGAATTTTATCAAGATAGGCTAACGTTCCTAGATGAAATGCCGCAGCACGATAGCCACCACCTGACAAAGCTAACCCCAAAGAAATTTTGCGTAAATCTTCTGGTTTTCTATCCACATCTTGCAAAATAGTTGTCATTCTATCTCAAATCTCCAGCTAATAAGTTTAGTTAATTTCTTTCAGTAAGTAATGTTAGGTACTAAATCATAAAACCCTAGAGCTTAGAATATATTCGTCAACCGAAGATAGGGCTGTTTGATTTGAGTCAACAATTTTGAGTACCATAGTACAAGGTTTTACCTAAGCATAGTTACGACTATATCCAAAATTTTCTATCTCAGCCGGTATATTGCAGGAAATTCATGAATCATTGCAATTCGCAACAAACTAAGATAATTTGCAATAAGTTCGCTATGAACAGTTTATAGGACAATTTAACACGAAAAAAACTCTTGGCTCTAACAGGTTGAGGAGTGGATCATTTTTTTATGGGCAGCGCCGTCCGTAAAGGCTAGAATTCCTAAAATAGTTTGCTCGATTAGCATTGCTTTGACAAAGTTCTAATGCCACCCTAAATTATGAGGGAATTAGGTATTATTTTAGTAAAAATCAGCTCAACCCGAATTTAATTAAGCCCACCAATCCAGGACTACTCCATTCGCACAAAGGCCCTCAATATCTCACAATAGACTGCATCAAGACAACAAGGATACACTCAATCTGATAGTAGCGACTGAGTGCCACATTCTAAGATTCGGGTCCGGTCTGGCTTAATCTTGGGGGTAATGTTGGCAAGGGGAGCTACCCAGTAATGCGATCGCAACTAACTGAGCTAGAGCCGATCGCCGACAAGCAAGATAATTCCAAGTCTTGCACCCCGAACCGGCCTGAGATAATTTAGACCAATCGCTACCGACCGAATTAGACCGATCTCCAGTGACCAAGCCGAGCCTATTCGGAGCCACTAGCCGCAAAACATCAAACTCGAACTGCACCGGTGCTCATGAAGGCGATAATTTACTCCGAGCAAGGTAAGCGATCGCCAATGGCTCTGGGGATTGGGTCGAAACCAGACAAGTCCCTCAACCCGCATCATTTGAGCCATCCGGCTGCAATGCAAACTTATCGTCACCTTGAATGGTCACATAACCATCAGGGAAGCGAACATAAACCGTTTTTGTGTTGAACGCTCGTTCTACCTGTCCAATTTGGTCAGTGTAAGGCCAGCCTTCTATCAAGCAAACTACGCGGTCTCCAGGCTGGAACTTAGACTCGCCGTAGCGTTTTTTGCCTTGAAAATCGGCGCGGATTTCTTCAAGTTCTTTTTGGCGTTCTTGCTCTTTCTTTTGGCGAATTTCTGCTGATATGGGTTCCTGTTCTTTAAGCTCTTTCACCGTGATGTTAAGACGGTAAGCTTTAGTGTTTAATCGAACATTTTCTTGATATTCTTGGCATCGTAATAGTGGAACATAGGCTAACTCATCTACTTTAGCAATTCTTGCAAGTGCGTCAATTGCATCATTATAACGCCAAATATCGGCACTCATTCCCTCACGTTCCAAAATTTGGATTATCTGCGAATTTCCTGCCCCAAATTCTGCTAATCTACCTAATATTTTACCAATTAGCTTATAATTATCTCCATACTGAACCTATTCGTGATACATGGCAACTACTTCGGATGCGGATTGAGCTTCCGGCAGTGTAAGCAGCAATCGCTCATCGGTGCTATTTGTATGTTTTACACGAGAACCCATGTTATAACTCCTTTAAAGCTAAACTCATTTCATGCTTGCTGAATTAAGGGAACCAAGTGCATCATGTAATCCTGCTTGCCAATGGGTACGCCAGCCATGCGGAGGATATCGTAAGCCGTAACCAGATGGAAATAGAAATTGGGAATTAGAAAATTGTTGACATAAGCCTGACCGAACATTTCGAGGTAACGGCCCTGGCTGAGGTCAATGCATACCAACTCATTTAGCTTTTCATCTTCGGCGTGAATGGTTGAGAGAAGTTCTTGGGTATTCGCGATATGTTCGTAGGCTGCTGCGAGAGAGGTAACGTTTGGATCGAGATTATCCATCGGTTTGCCGTTACACCATAAAGCA
>CBFGOM010000227.1:0-9460 GCA_965650385.1 uncultured Oscillatoriaceae bacterium | reverse complement strand
CCTTATTGTATTTTATTCATGATTATAATGAATCATTACATATTTAGGACTACCCGGAAAAGCGGCGGCAATTTCTTGTAACTCCTCTGCCGACTGCGGAGCCTCTATAAATACAATATCCGCACCGGCTTCATAGTAGGCGCGACCCCGGCGAATGGCTTCGGGTAAGCCTAATGGGGCTCTGGCATCGGTACGTCCGACAATGACTAATCCACTCTCACCTCGGGCCTGGACTGCGGCGCGAATCTTTTGTATATGTTCTTCGGCAGGAATCACCCGTTTTCCTTGGAAGTGACCGCACTTTTTCGGCCATTCTTGGTCTTCTAAAATTACGCCAGCAATCCCTTGTTGAACGGCATCGGTCACTGTGCGGATGACATTGAGGGGGTTGCCATAGCCGGTATCAATATCCGCCACCACAGGAATATTGACCGATTGTGCGATGCGGCCTACACTGTATAGCATTTCCGTGGCAGTGAGGAAGCCGTAATCGGGTCGTCCCAGGGTGGAGGCGGAGATGCCGAATCCACTGGTGAAGACCATTTCAAACCCGGCGCGTTCAGCGAGTTGGGCGCTGATACAATCATAAATCCCCGGAACGACGAGCATTCCGGGGCGTTTCAGGAGTTCTCGGAGATTGTGAGTTGAGTTCATGAATTCGACTGGCGATCGCAAGCAACATGAACCCTATTTTAAACGCTGAGTGCCTCCGATAAATAATCCGCTGCCGCCTCCACGATCGCGATCGCATTTTCATAAACCATCCGCGTGGGTCCGAGAACCCCCACACTCCCCACAGGGACCGTTCCCCGATGATAGGTTGCCGAAACTAGGGTACAGGTTCTAATCGGTTCTAGGGGATTTTCTGCCCCAATTCGCACTTGCACCCGCCGTCCCGACCCTTCCGGTGCAGGGGGTTCAAAAATCAAGGGTAAAAGTTGGTCCTGTTCTTCTTCCAGCAGTTGAATCAGGGTCTGGACTTGGGTCAATTCACAAAATTCCGGTTGTCTCAATACTTCTGAAACGCCACTAATCAAAATTTGAGTTTTGCCCGGGGTTTGAGCACGGACGGCTAAATCTTGTAACCAGTGACTCAAAACTTGGGCATAGCGTTCAAATTCGCGGCCTAATTCAGTCCAATCCAGGGCGGATAATTCGGCGAGGGTTTGTCCGCGTAGATGATGATTGAGGAAATTAGAGAGGATTTGCAACTCGCGATCGACGACTTCCGCATCAAGGCGGGGGTCCTCTGGAGACTGGGGAAGTTCCATGACGGCAGATTGGGTTTGATAGTTATCAATCACCACCACAATCATGATTTTGCCCGGTTCGATCTGGATTAACTGCAAATGCCTCAGACAAGCAGTGTGAGTCTGAGGCATTGTAATTAAGGCGATATATCCGCTGAGGGCCGCCAAGATTTGAGAAGCCCCGCGTAATACCGCTTCAAAGGCCCAATTTTCTAACTTCAGGCGATCGCTCAGGGCCTGTTCCACTTGGCGCGAGATCCCATCGTCCGGTTTAATGAGTTTATCCACATAAATGCGATAGCCGGAATCCGACGGGATACGACCGGCGGAAGTATGGGGTTGATAGAGTAATCCGGCTTTTTCTAACCACCCCATTGCGTTGCGAATGGTGGCGGGACTAACGCTTAAATTATATTCATCCACTAAGGTTTTAGAGCCTACAGGTTCGGCAGTAGCGATATAGTGCCGCACAGTCGCCCATAAAACATATTGTTGTCGTTCGTTAAGGTTCATTTGCACAAATAGGGGAGCTAAAGCCAAATGTAATGGGTTTTAAAACTGAGCGTTTATCAAGAGAAAAGGGAGTTATGGAAATTAGCCATCCCGTGAACTGTGACCATTGTGGGAATTCCTTATGAGGAATCCGGACTAGGTAGAATATAACGACATTTACCCTGAAATTCTGCTGCTGTCGTTACAGGCGGGGATGAAGTTCACACTCGGTTTAGACGGATTTCCATCAGTTTTAGATTCTATTTTAGTTGGAAAAGGTACGGGATGGGGGTTAGGGACCCTAGAATAGACGGGTCCCGCAGGGGGGTAGTCGCCCTATTCCGGAAAGTTCAAGTGCGATCGCCCCGGGGACGGGGTAGAGACTGCACCGGAAGACTTCAGGATTAAGGCAGTTCTACCGAGGTCGGTTTAGCAATGTGAGGCAGACCCCACCCGAGTTTTTCTCGCAGAACATGGAAAAATTCCGGGGGGTTAATCCGGATAAATTTAGCTGAGTAGGGCGATCGCTGAATTCGCACCTGGTCCTCGGGCAGTACATAGCACCCTGCATTCCCATCCACCACCATGACCAAGCGATTGGTATTCGCGGGAAAAATCGTCACCGGTTCAGTATTGGCAAACACCAAGGCCCGAGAGGCGAGAGAATGAGGACAAATCGGCACGAGTTGCAACACCGGAACATCCGGAGTAATCACCGGACCCCCAGCCGAGAGACCATAAGCCGTCGAACCGGTGGGGGTGGAAATAATCACCCCATCGGCAGCAATATCTACCGGCGCATGACGCCCCACTTGAATTTCAAAGTGACACATACAGGTGAGGGGTTCCCGGTGTAGAACCATTTCATTCAGGCAAAGCGCCTCCCAGACGACGATATCATCTCGGATGGCCTGCACCGTGACCATTGTCCGCTCTTCGATTTGATAGTTTCCGGCCAACACCTGTTCGATCGCTTGGGGAAGTTGGTTGAGATAGGTTTCTGTGAGAAACCCCATGTGGCCCGTATTGACCGTTAACAAGGGAATGCCACAGCTTGCCACCTGCCGAAATGCGGACAGCACAGTGCCATCGCCTCCCAACACCACCGCGAAAGACATTTCAGCGTTAAATCCAGGAGGGGTGAGCTGTTCAACCGTGGTATGGCAGATGGGCTTATCTAGGTCAGAATAGCCCAGAATGCCCCCCATGCCAGTGGCGAGAGCAACTTCCCAACCCAACCCAATGAGCTTGTCTCTCCATTCTTCGGCAGCACGACAAGCTATGGGTTTAATATCGTTGTAAATAATGCCAGCTTTCGGCACCGCGCTCAAGTCCTGCTAGTGGTTGTTTGTTTGCCAGAGTTAGGGATGTCATCACATTTTGGGTAAGGTCCCGCAAATGTGTTTTGGGCGGGTCAATGGCATCGGGGATGCCAAATAGCCCTGTGAAACTAGAGTCTGAACAAAGCTATGCCATTTGTCAAGAGCCTTTAGGCGATCGCCCTCCACAGGCTATTTCCTTTGATGGGACTAAGCCCAAAGTAGGGCTTAAAATGGGACTCTGCGCTTGGACTGCTTCTTGGTTTTGCTTTGTTCGTAATCTAATTCTTTCAACTTCTTTAAAATTCGGCTGAAATACTCTCTTAGGTACGATTCTAGGGTAGTTGTGTCTTTGGGGTCTAATCCAAAGACGGGATATACCTCATCCATATTGGCAGTGAGGGGTTTCTCGGAGGCGAGCACTTCAGCAAAGGCCAAGCGATCGGCCACATTCCAACCCCATTGGAAAAATCGCACCACCCGGCGAAATGCCCGCAGCACACCCAACGGCATTCGCGTCACTTTCGCTTTTTCCCCTGAGAGTCGTTCGCACAGTTCAATGATTTCCTGGGGCGTCCAAGGACGAGTGCCCACTACGGGAAAAACTGACTTAGAGGTTTCAGGGACCGACAAAGCGCGCACTGCAAATTTAGCAATATCCTGGGTATCCATATAGGCGATCGGGGCAGTCTGGTTAGTCACCCACACTGCTTGATTGTCTAAAATCGGGATAGCATATTGAGAAATCAACCCTTGCATGAAGCCCGCTAATTGCAGGATGGTGTAATCTAATCCCGATTCAGCCAGAAAAACTTCTGTGCAGCGTTTGATTTCCATCAAGGGGACTTCTGGATACTGGTCCGCCTCCAAAATAGAAAAGAAGATATACCGTTCGACCCCGGCTTTTTTGGCAGCTTGAATGAGTGCAACCTTCCCTTCCCAGTCCACTTGTTTGATGCTCAGAGAATCAGTTGGCCGATTCGTCGCCGCATCAATAATTGCCGTCACCCCTTCTAGGGCAACAGGTAGGGTTTCTGGATCACATAAGTCTGCACGGACCAACTCAGCGCCCCATTCTTTTAAAAAGGCCGCTCTTTTGAAACTGCGTACTAAACAACGTACCTGGTATCCCTCGTCTAAGGCGCGACGGGCAACCTGTCTGCCTAGGGTACCAGTGGCACCGACAACCAATAAGCTCATCCAGGATAGTTTGACGAAATTTTAACTTTTATGAAATTTTATCAGAGATTCCTGAGATTTCTGAAGGAAATTCGTTACAAATCTGAACAATTTTGACCCCTGGCGCTAAAAAACTTAAAGAATTGCAGGCAGTCGGGTCCCTAACGACCTCAAAAGCGCGCTATCTCCAGTCCCGGATCTCTTCTGAGGGGAAGGTGATGTTTTAATCAGGACTTGGATCCGCTCAAGGAGAAGACAGACCGGGTTTTTAAAAAAACGCTGTAGGGATGAGCACCCCATCAAGGCGATGAAACCCGGTTTCTGGTCCCTAACCCAGACCGAACTCAACCCCCAGTTTCTTGACAAAACTACGCAGATTGGTTACAGCTTGAACGATAACAAGGCGGAATATTTCTCTTTAAGCCCAGCTTGACCCGCCAAGGGCAGTATAGTCACCTCTTGAAGACTTCAATTTCCTGTCCCATTCCCTCTAACTGACTGCACTTATGAAGAAACGCTGGATTTCATTAATCATCCTCTTTCTCCTGGCCCTGCCGATCGCCGCAGTGGCTCAAGAAGCGGAAAAGGCTGCACCCGCTGGCTTCCTCGGTACTGTGGATGCCGTCTTCACTCAACTGGTGAACTGGATGTCTGCGGTCCTGTTTTTCGATTTTGGGTTGGGCGTCCCTCTGATTGTCTTATGGTTGATTAGCGGTGCGATTTATTTCACCATTCGTATGGGCTTTATCAACTTCCGCGCCTTGAAACACGCCGTTTTCGTCATCCAAGGTCACTATGACGACCCGGAGGAAGCCGGAGAAGTTAGCCATTTCCAAGCCCTAGCTGCGGCCCTATCGGCCACGGTGGGACTCGGGAATATTGCCGGGGTGGCGATCGCCGTTTCCGTGGGGGGACCCGGGGCCATGTTCTGGATGACCGTTGCCGCCTTATTCGGCATGACCAGCAAATTTGTCGAATGTACCCTCGCTCAAAAATACCGCGTGGTCCTGCCCGATGGTCGGATTGCTGGTGGCCCCATGTACTATCTTTCTCGGGGTTTAGCCGAAAAAGGTATGAGTCAATTGGGCAATATCATGGCGAGTTTGTTTGCCATTCTTTGTATTGGGGCCGCTTTTGGTGGGGGCAATATGTTCCAAGCAAACCAATCCTTTGCCGCCATTTCCGGCTTATTCCCGGCTCTACCTAATTGGCTGTACGGAATCGCTCTCGCCTTCCTGGTTGGCCTCGTGATTATTGGTGGCATTCAGCGCATCGGCAACGTTGCTGGAGCATTGGTCCCGGCCATGTGTACGATTTACGTTGCTGCGTCTTTGTGGATTATTCTGAGCAATCTACCTCAGATTCCGACTGCCTTTGCCCAAATTTTTACCGAAGCTTTTGTCCCCCAAGCGGCTTATGGGGGATTTATTGGCGTAGTGGTCCAGGGGTTCAAGCGAGCGGCATTCTCTAATGAAGCAGGGGTGGGTTCAGCGGCGATCGCCCATGCGGCTGCCCGAACTGAAGAACCGGTCCGCGAAGGCATTGTCGCCCTCCTCGAACCCTTCATCGATACAGTGATTATCTGTAATATGACCGCCTTAGTCGTGATTATCACTGGCGAATATGCCAACCCCAACACAGCCCCTGGAGTAGAAACCACCGCTGCCGCATTTGCTTCGGTGATTAGTTGGTTCCCCGCCGTCCTCACTTTGGCCGTCTTCCTCTTTGCCTTCTCCACCATGATTTCCTGGAGTTACTACGGTGAACGCGCCTGGACCTACTTGTTTGGCGAAAGCAGCATGATCGTCTACCGCGTTATTTATGTCGTTTGTGTCTTCCTCGGCACCGTCATCAATCTCGGCGCCATCCTCGATTTCGCCGATATGATGTTCTTTGCAATGTCCTTTCCCAATATGTTGGGAGGATTTCTACTGGCGGACAAAGTTCGGGCCGATCTCGACAGTTATATGTTCCGTCTCAACAGTGGCGAAATGCCAGTTTACAAGTAGTCTTCTATCGGACTCAAGGACGGGGCTGAGGTGAGGGTTTGTCTGGATTGCTTGACTCATCCTCTACCCAGCCCCACCCCAACCCCTCCAGGGCAAAGCTTACTTCTGTTTGAGAACCATTAAAGTGAGATCATCATCAATTTTTGGCTTAACTCTCGACGTTAGCGTAATCCAGTAAAGCGCTTTTGGCAGAGGTCAAAATAGATATGTGCCACTTGATCACTGGGATTTTTATTTAAGCAATAGGCCAATAAACGGGCTGACCCGAGAAAGTCTTCGTTATCAAATAGGGATAATGCTTCAGTAAATTGGTCTAAGGTGGCTAACTTTCCCGCTTTGATTTCTGGGGGGTCCGCATCAAACACTTCATACACGGTAACTTCTTGCGATTTTCCTTTGACCTTGACTCGATCAATTCGACGAATCGCATAGCGATCGCGATGGGTTAATCGTCTGTAGGTTTGCTCCGTAATTAAGAGCGAAACTCCATAATTTTTCGTCAACTTTTCCACCCGAGAAGCTAAATTTACCGCATCGCTAATCACTGTTCCATCCATGCGATTTTGCCCCCCTACAGTTCCTAACATTAAAGAGCCGGTATTAATCCCAATCCCATTTTTAATCGGAGCAAAGCCACAATTTATCCGATGATGATTGTAAGTAAATAGGCGATGTAGCATAGAAATTCCAGCTTTGACAGCATTATCGGCTTCTCCGCTAAACAAAGCCATAATTGCATCCCCAATATATTTATCAATAAAACCCGAATGTTCAGCAATAGCCGGTTCCATTCGTGATAAATAAGAGTTGATAAATTTAAAGTTTTCTTCCGGGGTCATACTTTCACTCAGGGTCGTAAAGTCGCGAATATCAGAAAACAGAATTGACATTTCGACCTGGACTTGATCCCCCAATTCTACCTCTACAATACTGGTTTTATTTAAAACCTGTAGAAACTGACTGGGAACAAATCTTTGATAGGCTTGATTTAATTGGGCTAAATGCTTTTCATTATCTCTCACTTCGGAATAGAGTTTAGCATTTTGAATAGAAATTGCCGCTTGTCCGGAGAGGAGTTTTAAAATTTCTACTCGTTCGGGAATAAAAGCTCCAGTGGTGCGATTGTTTTCTAAATAAACAAGACTAACCAGCTTGCCGCGATCAATAAGAGGAACACACAAAATCGATTGAATCTGTTTTTTTTGAATATAAGAATCAGTCGTAAAATCGCCCTCTTGCGTTGCATTGTTTAATACAATCGCTTCTTGCGTTCTCGCCACATAATTAACAATTGAAATAGAAACCCGATCTGATTCAGCAACGGGAGTCGATTGCAAGACGGTGATGCGATCGCCATCAATCGTTCCCTCTGCTTCTATAGTCAATTGTCCCTGATGGGATAAAATTAAGCAACCCCGTTGTGCTCCCGCATTTTCAATAGCAATTTTCATTAAACTAGAGAGCAACTTTTCTAACACAATTTCCCCATAAATCGCCTGGGATGCTTTCATCATGGTTGATACATCCAGATGAATAAGTAACTCCGATGCACTGGCAGAGATCGTCTTTTTGGAGTCAGTAATTTTTCGATTTTCGGGAGTCAGTAAGTTATCATATAACCTCTCTAATTGATTGACCTTAGCGACTGCCCCCCAGAGTTGATAGCAATAGTAAGCTTCCTGTAAATAGGCTTTACCAATTAATACTTTAGATTGAGCTAAATAGAATTTAGCCGTCCGTTCATAAATCAGGGCAGTCTCGGGGAGGCAATCGCGTTGTTGCACTAAATTGAGGGCAGAATCGAAGCAGGCTATAGCCCGTTGATTTTGGCCTAAGAGTCGATACCGTTCTCCCTCAACTAGCTGAAATTTATGAGCATTATTCATGCCCGCAATTTGCGCCCATTTCTTGAGTTTCTTTTGGTTTTCTTTAACTTTCTTAAGCAGTATTTTTCGGGAAAAAGGGTCCAATTTAGATGCGACGTCTAAGCGAATTAAAGAATCATAAAAGTAAAAATAAATCACTACAGGAGATGCGGTAACACCATCCAGATAAGATTCACACAAACTAGCTATTTTCAGCGCTTGTTCTGAATTGCCAAACAAATAATTTAAGATTAATTTATTAAAATATAAATAACAAATAGCAGTCCGGTCATTCCGGCTTTCCAGTTTCGGTAGCATGATTATTTCATCAAAAGCCGTCCCTTGTAAAGTACAAGGATCGGCAGATTTTCCCAGTAAGTTAAGCACTCCCTGATGAAAGACTTCTTGTAAATTCAAAACCCGGACCTGTCCCATTTCTTGAATTCGGGTGGCATAAGTCGCCATTTCTGATTCCAAGGAGACTAATTCATATCCACTTAAAAAGGCATTATAGCAATAGTGACAAGCGGCATAAGCGGCATATTCTAAGTCCCCGTTCTCTAAACCCATTTGGTACGCACTTAAAAGGGGTTTTAAGACGGAATTAAGGGGTTCAATCCAATGCTGAATTAAAGCCCCGACTACAAATTCTGTTCGGGCTTTCACGTCTCGGGCATTCAGTTGAGAAAGGACCTGGAGACAGAGTTGACCAAATTGATATCCAGTTTCCAATTGTCCCACAACGCCACAGAGAATTACTCCATAACTACTATAGGCATAAGCAGATTCCGAACTGTTGCCCCATTTAATGGATAAAATGACATTTTTAAATACAATTAAGGGAAACATTAAAGGGGCGGCAAAATAGGCAGAAGAAGTGATTTTTCCCAAGATACTCATGGCAGCTTTGGGATAAGCAGCAGTCATCAAAGGAAGATTGATGAAGCTGGCAATCGGTTTAAATCCGATGGCTAATTTACTTTGCAACAGGCCCCATAAAACATGGCCGGTGCGGGGATTGCTGGGGAGTTTAACGCCCAAGCGTTTTAAGACTTTTAATCCTATGGCGATCGCTTCATTAAATTGACTTTGGGCATTATAAGCCAGGATTTTAACTTCATACACAGCTACCGTATCTAAAACGGTTTGAGCATGATTCAAAACCGCCTCAATCATTTGGTCCATCAAGGCAAAATCTGTTGTCAAATAAGCGACTTCTGCCGCTTTGGCATACAGAGACAAAGTTAAAGAATAATACTGCTGCCAACTTTCTTTTTCTAATAAATCAATGCCTACTTTTAAATAATTTAAAGCGGGTTGATAAGCTGCCGATAGTTTAGCTTTTT
>CBFGOM010000226.1:0-9555 GCA_965650385.1 uncultured Oscillatoriaceae bacterium | reverse complement strand
TCTCAAACGAGGAAAAAAGAAAACCAGCGATCAGGTGATCGCTGGTTTTCTTTTTTGTTTGAATGTCCGTTCTATCAGAACGGAGAGGGAGGGATTCGAACCCTCGTTAAAGTTACCCCTAAACAGCATTTCCAGTGCTGCGCCTTCAACCGCTCGGCCACCTCTCCAGAGAACTGGGATTTGAGCAAATTTATACCCACAAGAATCATATCCTAGCAGAACCCATTCGGTTTTGCAAACCCTTTTAGGAAAAAAATTTTTTATCCTGGAATTCAGCCCAGGTTCGAGGGGGGAAAATACCCAAGGGGTAACGGTTTGGGAAATTCAGTGGCGATCGCCAAGCCGATGACTCAGTAGATCCCGGGGTCAAAGATAGCGTAACCTAAGCGTTAGATCCTTTGGTCGAATCCGGAATTTATCACCGAGCCACACCATGACCCGTTCTTATCGCATCACCATCCACAATCGTCAGAATGGCAGCCGCCAAACCGTTGAAGTCCCCGAAGACCGCTATATCCTGCAACATTGTGAAAACAAAGGGGTTGACCTGCCGTTTTCCTGTCGGAATGGGGCTTGTACCACCTGTGCCGTGCGCGTCCTTTCCGGAGAACTCCATCAACCGGAGGCAATGGGGCTCTCCCCCGCCCTACGCGATCGCGGATATGCCCTCTTGTGTGTCAGCTATCCCCGTTCCGATTTAGAAGTAGAAACCCAAGATGAAGATGAAGTGTACTACCTGCAATTTGGGCGCTACTTTGGCAAAGGCAAGGTCCGGTTTGGACTGCCCTTAGACGAGGATTAAACTCGATGGGGGTCAGGACCTATGATGAAAAATTTCCGTTTTCCGGTATCCTGGATCGGACTTCTGTTCCTGATTAGCTGTTCGGTCCCGGTTCCTAGCCCACAGGTAGAAGTCAGGGTCGAGCGGGTCATCAGTGGCAACACCTTAGAAGTGCGGGAGTTGAATGACTCAGGCTCTGCCCGGAAACGAGTCCGGTTAATAGGCATTGAGGCCCCGGATTTGCAGCAAACTCCCTGGGGAAATGCGGCCAAACAGCAACTTGAACGGCTGATTGAGGGCCAAACCTTGTTATTAGAATGGGATATAGAAACGGAAGACGGGTTTGATCGCCAATGGGCATATCTCTGGCGCGATGGGAAACTGGTTAATGAAGAACTCATTGCGGGGGGATATGTTTTGGCGGCAGTGCGATCGCCCAACATCAAATATGAGCGCCGGTTTACTCAGGCGCAAGAAAAGGCCAGAATTATGGGACAGGGAATTTGGGATTCCCAAACCCCCTTGCGCGTGCATCCCAGTGAGTTTCGTCAGAACCGGCCCTAAATCCTGAGTTCAAATTCTTCTGCTCAATGCTCAACTGTCAATTTTAAAATTTCATGAGTCATACCCCCGAACAACTCCAAATCTTTCTCGATATTGCCACCGAAGCGGCCCTTGATGCCGGGGCGATCGTTCAATCCTACTGGGGGAACTTAAATGCGATCGAAGAAAAAGGACGACCCGGGGATCTCGTCACTGCCGCTGATAAAGCTTCTGAGCAAGCGATTTTAGCCGTACTCAGACGGCACGTTCCTGAACATGGCATCCTTGCGGAAGAAAGCGGCAAACTGGGAGATAATAGCAGCCAGTATCTGTGGGCGATCGACCCCTTAGATGGCACCACTAATTTTGCTCATCAATATCCCCCCTTTGGCGTCTCGATCGGATTATTGATTGATGGCATCCCCCAAGTGGGCGTTGTGTTTGACCCTTTCCATAACGAACTATTTCGGGCAGCGAAGGGATTGGGAGCCACCCGGAATCGGCAACCCATTCGCGTTTCCCAAACCGCCGAATTGCGCAATAGCTTATTAGTCACGGGGTTTGCCTACGATCGCCGGGAAACCCCCGATAATAACTATGCGGAATTTTGTCATCTAACTCATCTCACCCAAGGGGTTCGCCGCAGCGGATCGGCTTCCATTGACCTCTGTTACGTCAGTTGTGGGCGATTGGATGGATATTGGGAACGGGGACTCTCTCCCTGGGATTTGGCGGCAGGAGTCGTGATTTTATCGGAAGCGGGAGGAAAAATCACCGCCTACGATGGCAGTCCCTGGGAAATTGAATCGGGACGAATTTTAGCCACCAATGGGAAACTGCACGAGAGTCTGAGTCAGGAACTCCTCCAGGTTACCCCTTTAGAACGGTGGGCGAATTTGTGATTTTAGGGGAAACAGTCTCAGTTGTGGGGGCCAAAAATCAACGCACACCTAGGGTATCCATGCCGAATGGTGATAGCGATCGCCCTGCAATGGCAAGGGCGAAGTACACTAAAGATAAGGTTACCGCCAGGGGATGGGCATATTACTATGTCTTTTAACATCAAGCAAGGCTTATTTCAATTTGATTTCGAGGACCACCATGCCATCTTGGGGGTGCCATTGGATGCGGATTTTAATACTATCCGCAAACGCTATATGCTTATAGCAAGGCGACTACATCCAGACAGTTCTAAAGCTGAAAGTCCAGCGGATAAAAAACTCGCCACTCAGCTTTTGTCAAAATTGGCAAATCCTGCTTACAGCAAACTCACCAACGAAAGCACTCGTGCTGAACAGGGTGTTTTGCTCGGGATGATGAGCAAACGATTGGTCCAGGAAAAAGATAAAGTTAAGCTCAAGAGTGAAGCCGCTCAACAGCTATTAAAGTCCCAAAATCTGGAAAAGGATTATCAAGAATCCGTCGCCAAACTGGGTAAACAGGCGTATGAAACCCTGAGTCAAACATTGGAAACTATTGGACAACTCAGTGAGCTAAATTTGGTCTATCTGCAACGCAAAGAAAGCCAAGGGGAAACCGTGGGCAAGCCTGCTGCGGATAAAAAAGCGGGCAAATCTGCTTCTTCGGGGAAAAAGAAAGCTGAAGAGAGTCCAACTCCACAACCTGTAGCAGCGGAAGCGAAAGCAGAGGAGGAAAAATCGGCTCCCTCAAAAATTGATAATTATTGCCGTCGGGCGGAAAATTTCATCGCCGGGGGAGATTTTGATGGGGCAGTCAATGAGTTAAAAGAAGGGTTGAAAATTCAACCTAAAAATAGTCGAGCTCATGGATTGCTGGGCCAAGCGTATCTGAAGAAAAAACAAAGCACCTTGGCTAAAGTGCATATTAATCAAGCGCTGAAGTTGAATCCCAAAGAAGAATCAGCTTTAGAGGCACAAAAAGAACTGCAAAAGCAGATTCAAAAAGCCGCGAAAGAGAAAGATAAAAAATCTCCCTTAGCGACTTTCTTCGGTAGTTTGTTGGGTGGAAAAAAGAAAAAATGATTCATCAACCTCCAGCCGGGGCCAGAGATTTACTGCCCCTCGACGTAACCCAAAAACGCTGGATTGAAAAGCGGCTGCGCTCAGTATTTGAAGGGTGGGGGTATCACAGGATTATCACCTCAACCGTAGAACGGCTAGATACGCTCATGGCTGGAGGCGCGATCGCCCAGTCAACGGTGATCCAACTTCAGGAACGGGAGGAGGATAGCCCCTTGGCCCTCCGTCCCGAACTGACGGCTTCGATTGCCCGTACTGCCGTTACCCGAATGACGGATACCACCTTTCCGCAACGGCTTTATTACAATGCCAACGTTTTTCGGCGCAGCAAAAACAACTCCCACGGCAGCCAGCAGGAATTTTATCAAGCGGGGGTAGAATTGCTGGGAGTAGGCGGATTGCTGGCGGATGCAGAAATCTTATTGCTCTTGCAGGACTGTTTGCAAAGTCTGGGATTGAGCCAATGGCGGCTGGTTTTAGGTGAATCGGGGCTAACTCGCTCCTTACTACGGACCTTCCCGGACCCACTGAAACATAAAGTCCGGCAGGCGATCGCCCAGCTTGATCGCCTCGCCCTGGAAGCCTTGCCCTTAACCTCCGAACAACAGGAACGGGCCTTATTTTTGCTAGATCTCCGGGGTCGTCCCGAGGATGTTTTGCAGCGGGTGGGTCAATTGGATTTAGATCCCGGAGAACGGGAAACCCTGGAAAATCTCAAATCCTTAATTGACTTGTTAGATGAATCTTCTCACAGCAACGGGGCCACAACGGTAGCTCCGATCCTAGATTTGAGTCTGATTCAACCGATGGATTACTACACCGGCATTGTCTTTGAAGTCGTCAGCGAAACCGAGTTCGGACCGCAATCCCTCGGACAGGGCGGGCGTTACGATCGCCTCTTAAGCCTCTATCATCCGCAAGGGGAAATGATTCCAGGGATTGGCTTTGCCTTGAAGCTGGAAAACTTGCATCAAATCCTACTGCAAACGGGTCAACTGCCGACGACGACCCCAGCCCCTCATACCTTAGTAGCCCCAACCAGTCCTCGCGCCTACGCGGCTGCCTTTGCTTACGCGCAAACCCTCCGTCAGAATGGGGAGTCCCTCCCTGTGGAACTTGATCTGTCTACGCGTTCGAGTCAGTCAGCAGTTCGCCAATATGCCAGCGATCGCCAGATTGCCCAAATTGCCTGGATTGAAGGGGATGGGAAAGCGGAAATCGAAATTGTCGGATAACCAGAGCATCTAACGAATCCAGGGTGTGTTCCTAGGGGGAGGAACCCCCCAAAATGGAATCAATCTGTAGGAGTTAATTCATGATTTGGGTTGTGATTGCGCTCACCGTAGGCATTGGGATTGGGATAGGGATGAGCCAAGTTATTCCAGGACTCTCCCAGGCGATCGCTCGTCAATTTCCGCCTCCCAACCCAAATCGGGACAGTCCGGGGTCCTTTGCACCAGAGTTCTTACAGCTAATCGCTCAGATGGATGTCGGGGTGGTGTTGACGGGACCTGAAGCTGAGGTCCTCGTCACCAACCCTGTTGCCTTGACGCTCCTGAGTCTCGATGAAGCCTCCGTTATCGGCAAGCCGTTATTCCATGAGCATCCTCATCTGTTGCAAGAAGACTGCACTCCCTTTGCACCGGGAAAATGTCCGGTAATGCAGGCGATCGCCACTCAATCCCCCACCCAAGTAATTATTGGCGTCGGGGCTCGTTCTCCACTCCCTAGTAATCCTAGTCTCATCTCTGAATCCGCCCTCAAGTGTTACGGGGAGGGAGATTGCGATCAATGGTTGCTGGTTCATGCTAATCCGCAAATTGCCCCGAATGGCCGGATTGAACAGGTCCTCTGTACCTTTAGCAATATTACTGAACAAAAACGCGCTGAAGCCTCTTTGCGGCGACGGGAAAATCGTCTGCGGCAATATAGTCGGGTCCTGGGAGAGTTGGCGAAAAGTCCCAGCCTCAACCAGGGGGATTTGCAAGCCTCCCTGGAGCAAATTACCGAAGCCGTCAGCCAAACCCTAGGAGTGGAACGGGCTAGTATCTGGTTATATACTCCAGAACGTCAGGCGATTCACTGTATCGAACTTTACGAACGCTCGCCCCAAAAACATTCTGCCGGAATTGAACTGAGCGCCCTTGACTATCCGGTGTATTTTGAAACTATCCAACAGGAACGAATTGTGGCGGCGGATCGGGCGCAGGAAGACCCCACAACCCGAGAATTTACCGAGGGTTATCTGATGCCCTTGGGAATTACCTCCATGTTAGATGCACCGATTCGGGTGGGGGGACAAATGGTGGGGGTGATCTGTCTGGAACATATTGGCTCCCCTCACCAATGGCGGGTCGAAGAGGAAAATTTTGCGGCTTCCGTCGCGGATTGTGTCGCGTTGGGGTTAGAAGCCAGCGATCGCGCTCAAGCTAGACAGAATTTAGAAAAAGCCCTTGATCGCCTGCAAGCGGTATTAGATACGGTCCCTGGATGTGTTTCTTGGGTTCGATCCGATTTGCGTTATATCGGCGTCAATCGCTACTTAGCAAATCTGTTTGGGCGATCGCCTTCAGATTTTGTTAATCACCCGGTAGGATTTCTCCAAACCCGCAAAGAATTCCCGAATTTTTTACAGCAATTTTTTGAAAGTTCTATTCGTAAAACCACAGCCGAAATTTCCCTTGATATTGAAGGAAACCTTCGCCAATATCTAATTGGAGTGGAAAAATACAATCAAGAAAAATCAGCCGTTTGCGTGGGAATTGATATCACTGACCTCAAGCAAACTGAACAAGCCCTGCGACAAGAACGGGCTTTATTACGGTCCTTAATCGACTCCATTCCGGATTTAATTTTTTATAAAGATAAAGAACGGATTTATCAGCGCGTTAATAAAGCCTTTCAACGCTTTGCCGACCGAGAGGAAAGTGAGATTATTGGCAAAACAGATGATGAACTGTTTCCGGCAGAGGCGGCGAAAATTTGCGGGGAAATTGACCGGCGTATTTTGGCTGAAGGTCAATTGGTGCGAATGGAGGAAAAACTCAATGAGATTAATGGAACAACTACCTGGCTTGAAACGATTCAAACGCCTTTTTTTGACCTGAATGGGGAAATTGTGGGAATGATTGGGATTAGTCGGGATATTACGGAACGCAAGACTGTAGAAACGGCGTTGCAACAGTCTAAAGATGAATTAGAACGACGGGTGGAAGAGCGCACGGCATTTTTAAAACAAACTAATGATCGCTTGCAAGTTGAAATAGCCCATCGGGAACAGGTTCAAATTGCTTTAAAAGCCAGTCAAGACAAACTCCGCCAATGCTTAATTGCTGCACGAATGGGAACCTGGGATTGGGATATTCTTAATCATAAACTCACGGGTTCCGCTGAGATGGAAGCACTTTATGGGTTCGTTCCGGGTTTGTTTGATGGGACGTATGAAACCTATTTACAAGCGATTGATCCTGATGATAGAAACCGGGTTGAGGGGGCGATCGCCGAGATTCTTTCCTCTAGCTCAGAACGGTTTGAAATTGAACAACGCATTCGCCTGGAGTCGGGAGAATTACGTTGGTTGAGCGCTCAAGGGGAAGTGATTCGCGATGCCACTGGACAAGCGATCCGAAGCATTGGAACCGTGATGGATATCAGCGATCGCAAGGAAGCTCAACTCGCCCTCCAAGAGGCTGCCTATGCCGCAGAAACTGCTAATCGGTCTAAAAGTATGTTTCTGGCGAATATGAGCCATGAATTGCGAACGCCGCTGAATGCGATTATCGGCTATAGTGAAATGCTTCAAGAAGAAGCGGATGATGTGGGCTATACAGATTTGATTCCAGATTTAGAAAAAATTCGCACCGCCGGAAATCATCTGCTTGTGTTAATTAATGATATTCTCGATATCTCCAAAATCGAAGCCGGGAAAATGGATTTGTATTTGGAGGATTTCAATGTGAATGAGTTAATTGAAAATGTGGTAATCACCGCTCAACCTTTGGTAGAACGAAATGATAATATCCTACAAGTGGAATGCGATCGCGACTTAGGAATTATGTATGCTGACTTGACGAAAGTGCGTCAAATTCTGCTAAATCTTCTGAGCAATGCTGCCAAATTTACTAAAAACGGTCAAATCATTCTGACTGTGCGCTTATCTTCCCCTACAACTGCCAGCATTCCCTCCACTGCTACGGGGACATCCTCCTCGTGGATTGAGTTTGCGATCACTGATACAGGCATTGGCATTACCCCTGAACAACGGCAGCATCTGTTCAAACCCTTTATGCAAGGGGATGCTTCCACAACGCGGGAGTATGGGGGCACCGGATTGGGACTCGCCATTAGTCAACGCTTCTGTGAAATGATGGGGGGCGAAATCTCCGTAGAAAGTCAACCCTTGTGCGGGTCCCGTTTTACCGTCTTCCTCCCCTGTGAAGTGGTAGCTCCCTAGGGCTTGGGACTGTTTGCTCATGCCGTCCCCTTTTCGATTAAAATCCAAGATTGAAGAGATCAGTCTGTTTGAGACTGGAAATTAAGCTGTAAGAGAGGGAACGCCGTGCCACATACCATAGTAACCAACACCTGTGAAGGCGTCGCCGATTGTGTCGATGCCTGTCCCGTTGCCTGCATTCATGAGGGTCCGGGGAAAAATGTTAAGGGGACCGATTGGTATTGGATTGATTTTGCCACTTGTATCGACTGCGGCATCTGTGTCCAAGTTTGCCCGGTAGAAGGGGCTATTATCCCCGAAGAACGCCCGGAACTCCAGCAAACTCCGCAATAAAGTCCGCAATACAGAAGGAGTGACATGGCGATCGCATTCGAGCACAGAGGTGGCAGATGATTGGGCGGATTTGGCAACAATTGGTTAGGTTATTTCGGGCCATTTTGAGCGGGTTCAAAGGTTCATCCCAGCGGTCTGAATTGGCACCGATTCGAGACCTTCACCCCCTACGTGATGCCGAATTAGAGCATTATTTTCTCCAGTTGCTCGATGGCATTCATAAAGGTTGGCAGCAAGTTAAAGTGCGGCGATTTTTTGAAGCCTTTGGCGATCGCGTCAGCGATGAGCGCTGGAGTGAGTGGTTGCGACAATTTGGGCGCAAATTATTAGCGTCTCCCGTCCCTAATCAGGAGTTGGCAGTTCGATTACAGCGCCTCGGAGAACTTGGATATGGGGAAGTGAGTACCGCTGCTCGTCAAATTGCGACCCAGTTATTAGGAAGAGAAACACCCACTCCCAGCGAAGAAGCGGCGCAGAATTTAGAGGAAACCAGGACTCAAACCGCTTCAACGGTATTAAATCCCGGGGAAATATCTAATCCGGTGGAGAGTGTTGAGAAGGCGATACCGGACTTAGGACCGGAATCCGTTCAATTTGAACCGGCACCGGCATTAGCCATGAGTCTGGATGAATTAGGGACGATTCAAGGGCAAGAAATGCCTCTGGTGATTCAACCTTTGGATGAGCCTTTAGATGTGGAAGGATGGTTGACCCGAGGGCTGGAACGCTTGGACGCAGGAGACGATCGCGCCGCCCTAAATGCCTTTAATCGGGTGATTGAACTTGACCCTAGTCATGCCAGCGCTTGGATGAATCGAGGCAATGCCTTGTTTAATTTAGAACAAGCTGAAGAGGCTTTATCTGCTTATGATCGGGCTATTGAACTTCGCCCAGATGATGGGTTTTCTTGGGGTGCGCGGGGAGATACTCTTTATGATTTAGAACGCATTGATGATGCGTTAATGAGTTGGAATAAGTCTTTGGAATTAAAACCCGATAATCCCGACATTTGGTATAGCAAAGGGTTAGCCTTGGGGATTAATTTAGGGCAATGGGATGAAGCCTTAATCAATTTAGACCAGGCGATCGCCCTCAAGTCAAATGATGTGCAATTTTGGTTCTATCGCGGGATTGCTCTGTCTAATTTAAATCAGTTAGAAGACGCCTTAAGCAGTTGGGATAAAGTGCTAGAAATTAAACCCGACTTTCGCGATGCTTGGATTAATAAAGGGGTCGTTTTGCAAAAACTAGGCCGCTATTCCGAGGCGATCGAGGCGAATAATCAGGCGATCGGGTTGTTGTCGCACTAGCTTGGGAGGTGGGGGTGATTGGGGAGGATAGGGGAGAGATGGGTGATAGTAGATCTCGTATCATGGCTCTGCCGTGATACGCACTTCTTGCGGCTCTGCCTCCAGTCTTGTAGCAGGCGGCAGAGCCGCAAGAAG
>CBFGOM010000225.1:0-9623 GCA_965650385.1 uncultured Oscillatoriaceae bacterium | reverse complement strand
TTCTCATTAAAACTTCACCCCCTCATACCATGTTATGTTCTATCCAATCCAGATATAAGACTATCGGATTGGGGAGCAGTTTAGGGGGGAGTAATTCTTTTCAAGGAGTGGAGACTCAAGCGCAACGGTTTGGCAAAATGCTCTAAATAGAAGAGGCGCGGGTTTTTAAGTCGGTTGAGGGAACCCTGGAGATAACTGAGGTGATTTTAGCCAGTCTCAGTATTTTTTTATGAATTAAAATTAAATTTTATTAATTTTTTAGAGGTAAGTGAACTTTTTGGCATCTTAGTGGCATTCTAAGATCACCCTAAAGTTTAACTCTGCATTGGCTAGTTTTAATATAACGCCAATGGAGAGGTTGGGGTTAGAAATATTAGGTTTTGATCCCCTGAGAGCCACGGCGTTGAGGAGTCTTACCTTCTAGGCGATCACCGCTCTTCGCTGTTAAAACCCCACAACTTAAAAGCTGTTTGTCCTACCTCGTGTTACCAAAACCGGCTCAGTTTCATCACCTGCTTTATTCCTGGGAGAACTCAAATGACTGTCAACTTAAATAACTATCAATTTTTGGAAACCCTCCATTCAGGAGCTAGAACAGTCATTTATCGGGTGCAAAACCAGGTCGATGGGTCCAAGGCGATCGTCAAAACCCTCAAATCTCAATATCCCAGTCTCGCAGATATTACCCGCCTGCGCCATGAGTATCAAATTTTAGAAAACTTTCACAGTGACACGATTATCCAACCCCTAGGGTTAGAACCCTATCAAAATGGGTGGGCACTTATCCTAGAAGATCGCGGCGCAGTCTCTTTAAGTGAATGGATGGAGTCTCATACTCTTTCCCTTGTGAAATTTTTGGAAATTGCGATCGCCCTAGTGAATGCCTTAAATGAACTGCACCAGAAAAACATTATTCACAAAGATATTAAACCCGAAAATATTATTATTAACCCCCTCACCGAACGCGTTCAATTGATTGATTTCAGCATCGCCTCACGGCTCGAACGAGAAAATCCCACCCTCAGTCATCCCGATTTACTGGAAGGGACCCTCGCCTATATGTCCCCGGAACAAACCGGCAGAATGAACCGGAGTGTAGACTACCGAAGTGATTTTTATTCCCTAGGAATCACCTTCTATGAACTGTTAACAGGACAGCTTCCCTTTATCAGTAATGACCCCTTAGAACTGGTTCATAATCATATTGCCAAAACCCCCATTCCTCCCCATCAACTCAATCCTCAGATTCCTGAAGCCATTTCCCAAATCATTATCAAATTACTTGCCAAAACTGCCGAGGACCGCTATCAAAGTACCCAAGGATTAAACTATGATTTAGAAACCAGCTTATTAAGCTTACAAACCACCGGAGAAATCCAAGAATTCATTCCCGGAAAAGCAGACAAAGCCAGACAACTCACCATCCCTCAAAAACTGTATGGACGCGAGAGGGAAATCGCCACGCTTCTGAGTACCTTTGAGCGGGTTGCTGCTGGTCCGACTGAACTCATTCTCGTGTCAGGATATTCCGGCATTGGCAAAACGGTATTAGTTGCCGAAGTTCATAAACCCATTGTTCGACAACGGGGGTATTTTATTGCCGGAAAATTTGACCAATTCAAACGAAATATCCCCTTTGCCTCTCTTATTCAAGCGTTCCAATCCTTAATTCTGCAACTGCTGACCGAACGAAATGCCCAAATCCAACTATGGAAAGAAAGATTACTAAGTGCATTAGGAAGTAATGGACAAATTATCATTGATGTGATTCCCGAAGTTGAACTGATTATCGGGACACAACCCCCCGTCCCGCAACTAGGACCGAGCGAATCTCAAAACCGATTTAGTCGGGTTTTCAAACAATTTATTAGTGTCTTTACCACCAAAGAACATCCCTTAGTGGTATTTTTAGATGACTTACAGTGGGCGGATTCTGCTTCGTTAAAACTGATTGAACTGCTGATGAGCGATACAGAGAGTCAGTATTTCTTGTTAATTGGAGCCTATCGAGATAATGAAGTCTCCCCAGTCCATCCCACGATTCAAACTATTGAACGAATCGAACAAGCTGGTACGGTTATTCATAACATTGTTTTATCTCCCTTACAACTGTATCACGTTGAACAATTAGTCAGTGAAACTCTAAATGAAACGGCAGAGTGTCAACCCTTAGCGGAACTCTTGTTTAATAAAACCGGGGGAAATCCTTTCTTCTTGACCCAACTACTCTTAAGCTTGTATCAAGAAAATTTACTGGCTTATCACTTAACCCAGGGGAAATGGCAGTGGAATATTGCTGAAATTCAAGCCATTGGGATTACAGATTATACGGTAGTGGAATTAATTGCACGCAATATCAAAAAATTGCCCCAAGCCACCCAACAAATTTTAAAATGGGCAGCTTGTATTGGCAATACCTTTAACTTAGAAGTTCTCGCCGTTATTAATGAGCAATCTAAGTCCTTAACAGCGGCACAATTATGGTTAGCCTTACAAGCTGGATTGATTTTACCCCTCAGTAATGACTATAAAATTCCTTTAGTTTTTAGTCCCGAGGAATCCTCAAAAATTTCCTTAACCGATGTTCGAGTCGATTACAAATTTTTGCATGACCGAGTACAACAAGCGGCCTATTCTCTGATTCCCGATGGGGAGAAAAAACAGACCCATTTAAAAATTGGGCAATTGCTCCTACAGTCTACTACTGAGGAAGAACGAAAAGAAAATATTTTTGCGTTAGTTAACCAACTGAATTATGGGACAGATTTACTTCCTTCTGAATCAGAGAAATATCAATTGGCAACTCTAAATTTAATGGCGGGACAAAAAGCGAAAGCTGCAACGGCTTTTGAGTCTGCTTTGAAATATTTAAAAGTGGGGTTAGGACTGCTCCCTGAAGACTGTTGGGACCGGCAGTATTCGCTCACGTTATCACTCCATCAAGAAGCAGCCGAATCCGCGCTTTTAAATGGTAATTTTGAGGCGATGGAAGCCTTAGCGGAGATGGTAGAGACCCGGGCTAAAACCTTGCTTGATACGCTCAAAATTAATGGATTTCGCCTCAAGAGTTGCGAAATGCAAGGGGAACTTCTCAAAGGGGTGAAACTCGGTTTACAAGTTCTCAAAGGTTTGGGGGTAGAACTCAGTGAATCCCCAACCCCCGCAGAAGTACAAGAAGCGCTGATGACCACCCGCGCCACCCTGAATGAAGAAAGTCTCGATAAATTGCTGGATATGCCTTTAGTAGAAGATGAAATCAAACAGGCAATTTTACGATTGATTACCACCCTCGTTCCGGCGGCATTTTTAACGGCTCCTTCCTTATTTATTCTGTTAGTTTGCCAGCACGTTAACTTATCCTACCGATTTGGTAATTCCGGCTATTCTGCTTGTGGTTTTGCAGATTATGGCATTATTTTAATTGGAGTGATGCAAGATATTGAACTCGGGTATGGATTTGGGCAAGTCGCGTTAAACTTGCTGAATCGCTTAGATGTCAAAGAGGTCAAAACTGCAACGTTGTTTAAAGTGGCTGCCTTTACCGTTCATTGGAAACATCATCTCAAGGATACAGTAGAACTTTTATATGAAGCCTATTCGAGTGGCTTAGAATATGGAGATATCGCCAATGCTGGCTATTCGGCGACTCAGCGATGCCAACATTTATATTGGATGGGGGTTGACCTTAACACCCTGGAAAAAGAAATGGTGACCTATAGTAAAGCCATTGTCAAAATTAATCAACAAACGGCTTTGAAGTGGCATCAGCCTTTTTATCAAGGGGTTTTAAATTTACTGGGAGAAGGAGAAAATCCTTATAATTTAACAGGTTCAGTTTATAATGAAGACCATTGCTTGCCCTTACATATTCAAGCAAATGAGCGAACGGTGATTCATTATGTGTTTTTAAATAAATTAATTCTGAGTTATCTATTTTATGAATTTGAAGAAGCCCTAAAAAATGGCAACCAAGCAGAAGAGTATTTAGATGGCGTCACGGGATGGATCGCCGTGCCTTCCTTTTATTTTTATCAGTCTTTGGCCCAACTTTCAGTTTATCTAAATCGAGATAAATCAGAGCAAGAGGTGCTGCTTGATCGCATTCAAGCAAATCAAGAAAAAATGAGAATATGGGCTAGTCATGCTCCCTCAAATTTTCAGCATAAATATCACCTCGTTGAAGCGGAAAAAGCTCGGGTTTTAGGTCATAAAATTGCCGCGATGGATTACTATAACAAAGCCATTGCCGGGGCGCAAGAAAATCACTATCTCCAAGAAGAAGCCCTAGCCTTTGAACTCACGGCACGATTCTACTTATCCCAAGGAAAACAATTGATTGCCCAATCTTACCTCACGGATGCTTATTACAGTTATATCCGTTGGGGTGGAAAGGCGAAAGTTAAACATTTAGAACACCGCTATCCAGATTTGCTCGATGTCGTTTTGACCCCAAAATTAACCGTTACAACGGATCAACCCATTGCTCAACTTACTAAAGAAACCCTCACAGGAACCAATATCATTGATGGCACAATTTTAGATATGGTATCGGTGATGAAAACATCCCAAGCCATTTCTGGAGAAATTGTGTTGCCGAGTTTGCTCGACAAATTAATGAAAATTTTAATTGAAAATGCCGGTGCAGAACGAGGCATATTGATTTTAGCCCAGGATGGAGAATGGGTGATTAAAGCATCGGGGATAAAAGATCAGGTTGAGGTGATACAATCCGTGCCCATTCATGAAAGTAATGAGGTGGCGATCGCCGTTGTGGAATATGTCACCCGCACCCAAAAAGATGTGATTCTCATCGATGCCAGTGTAGACCCCCTCTTTAGTGACGATGCTTATATCCGGGAACATCAACCTAAGTCTTTACTCTGTTTACCCATTCTCTACCAAAGCAAAATCACCGCGATTCTCTATTTAGAAAACAATTTGATTGCGGGGGCTTTTACCCCAAGGCGAGTAGAAGTGCTGAAGATGTTATCCAGTCAAGCAGCGATCGCCTTGGAAAATGCCACCCTCTACCATACCCTCGAACTCAAAGTTGAAACCCGAACTGAGGAATTAAAAACTAAAAACGACCGCTTAGAAATTGAAATCAAAGAACGACAACGCGCTGAACAAGCTGCCGATACTGCCAATCGTGCCAAGAGTCAATTCCTCGCCAGCATGAGTCATGAACTGAGAACTCCCCTCAACGGAATCTTAGGCTATGTCCAAATTCTTAACCGAGATAAACACTTAAATCAAGCTCAAAAAAGTGGGATTAAAATTATTCATCAGTGTAGTGAACACTTGCTGACTTTAATTAATGATGTTTTAGATTTATCCAAAATTGAAGCTGGAAAAATGGAGCTACAACTCAAAGAGTTTCATTTTTCAGAATTTTTACAAAGTATTGTGGATATCTGCCGAGTTCGCGCTGAAAGTAAAGGAATTGCTCTTGTTTATGAATCTTCTCCCCATCTTCCCAAAGGTGTTTTTGGCGATGAAAAACGCTTGCGCCAAGTTTTAATTAACTTACTCGGAAATGCTGTTAAATTTACTGAAGTAGGTCGGGTAACCTTTCAAGTTGAATCCCGACCCCCGGCTATTGTAAATCCTCAGCAACCTAAAATGCTACTGCGCTTTCGGGTGCAGGATACGGGAATTGGCATTACTCCCGAACAACTCGCCACCATCTTTTTACCCTTTGAGCAAGTCAATGGGACAGTTCGTCAAACTGAAGGAACAGGATTGGGATTAGCAATTAGTCGGCAATTAGTAGAGATGATGGGGAGTAGCATTCAAGTAGAAAGTGAACCGGGAAAGGGAAGTCAGTTTTGGTTTGAATTAGAACTTCCCGTACTAGAACATTACCAAGATGAACCGCAAGAACTTCCAAAAATTATCCGAGGATATGTGGGAGAACCCCGCAAAATTTTGGTTGTAGATGACCGATGGGAAAATCGCTCAGTCTTGGGGAATTTGTTACAGACTATTGGGTTTGAAGTTCAACAAGCCAGTGATGGACAAGAGTGCCTCAATCAAATTGAATTGTTTCAACCGGATTGTATCATCATTGATTTAGTTATGCCGGTGATGGATGGGTTTGAAGCCATGCGACGAATTAGAAAGATGCCCGATTTTCACCAGGTAGTTGCGATCGGAACTTCTGCTAGTATTGTATCCCCGGGAGAGCAGTTTTCTGAGGAAATTGGCTGTAATGATTTTCTGCTCAAACCAATTCGAGAGGAGCAACTTTTAGATTGTTTAGGCAAGCATTTAGGATTAGAATGGATTTATGATGAGCCAGCCGTGGTGAGTGAGCAATCTACTGAAATAGAAGCGCCAACCCCCTGGGCATTGGAAGAAGCGATCGCCCCTAAACCTGAAGAGTTAGCAATTTTATGTGATTTGGCAATGAAGGGCGAATTGGTCACAATTCAAGAGCGAGTGACCCACCTACAAAATAGCGATCCGCGTTATGCAGCCTTTGCCACTCAAGTGATTCACCTTGCTAAAACCTTCGCTGAAGAGGAATTACTCACCTTTGTTCAAGGGTATATGAAAGTGGGAAACTAACAGTAGAAATCTGAATCTACGGGAATACCAGGGGCAGTGAGGAAATGATCTAAAAATCTCATTGTCCCCTTGAACAGGCGGCTAAAAATTGAGGAGGTTTTGTAAAAAAAACTGAAGTTTCAAGAAAAAGTCAAGAGGCAAAAGTACCTAATTATTTGGTCTTGAGTCAACAGAATGGCATTTTGGGGAAAGATTTTAAGCCAAAGTCCCCGGCGTTTTTCCTGATACTCCCGATCAAAAATTACAGTTTTTTCTAAGTCTTTCTACGGAAATCTTGAAATAGAATGAGTAATTTTCTCTAGCCCAAGCATTGCGGCATATCTCTTAAAATTAAATTTTATTAAATTTGAAATTTTCCTTAAATTTTGTGGCATCCTAGATTCAAAGAAAGCCTGACTAAGCTCCTGCCTGTCTTACCATGACAGGGATGTAGAAGCTAGGGGTGGAATCACAGGTTTTCATCCTCATGAATGCAAGTCTGTTTAGGACCGTTACCCCCATGCGATCGCAACGGTAAGCCGTTCTACTTTTTTGCTACCATCCGGTGCCACCCCGAGGATGAGGCCCTCATCTTCTATGTCATACCTTGGAGAATCTCAATGACTGTAAACTTAATAGATCACTATGAATTCCTCGAAACCTTGCATAGAGGAACTAGAACAGTCATTTATCGCGCTCAAAACCCGGTAGATGGTTCCAAGGCGATCGTCAAAACCTTGAACTCTGAATACCCTAGTTTGGGGGATATTACCCGCCTGCGCCACGAATATCAAATTTTAGAAAACCTTCAGATCGAGAGCATTATCAAACCCCTGGGGTTAGAAGCGTATAAAAATGGGTGGGCGATCATGCTAGAAGATAATGGGGCGATCGCATTAAATAAATGGATCGAGTCTAATTCTCTTTCCCTCATTAAATTTCTACACATTAGTACAGCCCTTGTTCAAGCCCTCGGTGAACTGCATCAACAAAACATTATTCATAAAGATATCAAGCCTCAAAATATTCTTATTAATCCCCTCACCGAAACTATTCAACTCATTGATTTCAGCATTGCCTCGCGCCTAGAACGAGAAAATCCCACTGTGAGTCATCCCGACTTGTTGGAAGGAACCCTCGCTTATATGTCCCCGGAACAAACCGGCAGAATGAACCGGAGTGTAGACTACCGGAGTGATTTTTACTCCCTTGGCGTCACTTTTTATGAACTGTTAACGGGACAGTTACCTTTTATGAGTAACGACCCCTTAGAACTAGTCCATAGTCATATTGCCAAAACTCCCATTCCCCCTCATCAAATTAACCCAGAAATTCCCCAAGCGATTTCTGCTTTGATTATGAAATTGCTTGCAAAAACCGCAGAAGACCGCTACCAAAGTGCTGCCGGACTAAAATTTGACCTAGAAACCTGCTTAATTCAGTTACAAACCATCGGGGAAATTACTCCGTTTATTCCCGGTCATGCAGACAAAGCGGGACAACTCACTATACCCCAAAAACTCTATGGACGGGATGCCGAAATTGCTACCCTCTTAACCACCTTTGAGCGCGTAGCAAATGGCAGCATTGAACTGATGCTTGTTTCCGGTTATTCCGGCATTGGTAAAACCGTATTAGTCGCCGAAGTTCACAAACCCATTGTGCGGCCACGGGGCTATTTTCTCTCCGGTAAATTTGACCAATTTAAGCGAAATATTCCCTTTGCCTCCCTTATTCAGGCGTTTCAATCCTTAATTCTTCAACTGTTGACCGAACGCAATGCCCAAATACAGATTTGGAAAGACTACCTTTTATTAGCATTGGGAAGTAATGGGCAAGTGATTATCGAGGTGATTCCAGAAGTTGAATTAATCATCGGGAAACAGCCAGCCGTTCCGCAACTGGGCGCAACGGAATCCCAAAACCGCTTTAGTCGAGTTTTCAAACAATTTATTAGTGTTTTTACGACCAAAGAACATCCTTTAGTGGTCTTTTTAGATGACTTGCAGTGGGCGGATTCCGCTTCATTGAAACTGATTGAACTACTGATGACCGATACAGAAAGTCAGTATTTTTTATTAATTGGGGCCTACCGAGATAACGAAGTTTCTCCGGTTCATCCCACAGTTCAGACGATTGAACGGATTGAAGCAGCCGGGACAATCGTTCATAACATTGTGTTATCTCCCTTACAGTTAAACCACGTTGAGTCCCTACTCACTGATACTTTGAAAGAGGAAAGCAAGTCTCAACCCTTAGCCCATCTCCTGTTTCATAAAACCGCAGGAAATCCCTTTTTCTTAACTCAACTGTTGAAAACACTCTATCAAGAAAATTTACTGCGCTATGACTTAAAAACTGGGAGTTGGCAGTGGGATATTGCTCAAATTCAGGCCATTGGAATTACTGATTATAACGTCATTGAACTGATTGCCCACAATATCTGCAAATTGCCCGAGGAAACACAAGAAGTTTTAAAACTAGCGGCTTGTATTGGTAATACCTTCAACTTAGAGATTCTAGCGATCGTGCTTGAGGAATCTACATCCTTGACAGCGGTGCAATTATGGTCAGCCCTTCAGCAGGGTTTAATTTTACCCCTGAGTAATGAGTATAAAATTCCCTTAGTCTTTAGTCAGGAAGAATCAAAAGGGATTAGGTTAACCGATGTCAAGGTTGATTATAGATTTTTACATGACAAAGTACAGCAAGCTGCCTATTCTCTGATTCCCGATGATCTAAAAAAACAAACTCATTTACAAATTGGGCAACTCCTGCTAAAAAATACCACGTTAGAAGAACGGAGCGAAAATATTTTTGCTCTGGTCAACCAATTGAATTATGGCCTAGAGTTACTCCAGTCAGAGAGGGAAAAATATGAACTCGCTTCACTCAATCTGATTGCGGGACAGAAAGCTAAAGCCGCGACCGCTTATGACTCTGCGGTGAAATATTTGAATATTGGGTTACAACTGCTGAGGGATGAAAGCTGGGAATCTCAGTATGAGTTGACATTTATCCTCCATTTAGAGGCGGCAGAAGCGGAATTTATAACAACAAACTTCGAGCGATCT
>CBFGOM010000224.1:0-9631 GCA_965650385.1 uncultured Oscillatoriaceae bacterium | reverse complement strand
TTTGATTTTAGTGGGAACAGTTCCCGGGACTCTATTTCCAGACTCTGACAAGCTGAAAATGAGTATCAATGTGGAACTTACTCCTACCACGACTTTAGATACCTCCCAACAGGTCGCCGATGAAATTGGAGAAGTTTTGCGCCAAAAAGACTACCTAACTAACACGATTAAATTCGTGGGACAGCGGAGTAATCTGGTGACGGAAAGTGGCATGAAACCGAATCAAGGTAACTATTTAGTCGGCTTTTCAGCCATGTTTACCCCGAAGACTGAACGCGAACTTTATTCCTTTGAATATGATCGCCTATTACGGGAGGAATTAGACCAACTCATCCGCAACTATCCCGGGGCCTCTCTCGTGGTCAATACCGAAAGTACCGGAGAAGGGGGAGACCCGATCGCCATTCAAATTCAGGGACGGGATATGACCGAATTACGCCGGATTTCTGGGGAAGTTCAAATGGCACTGCGCCAAATTCCTGGCACTACTGATGTGCGAGACGACCTCGGGGCCTTGCGTCCGGATATCAAGTTTCGACCCCGACGGGAAGCGATGAATTTCTATGGACTAAATCCCGATGATTTAGCGATGCAAGGTCGTTATATGATGACAGATAACGAAATTGGTAGTTTTCCGATTGGCGGCGGTGAGGAAGACCTGGAAATCAGGCTGAGTATGGCTTGGCCGTCCCGAGGCGGTGCTGTCGGGGGTCCGACGCGCCAGGACGAACTCCAGACCATTCGGGTGTTTGCAGGCGATCGCACCTTGTCGGCGGCTCAAGTGCTAGAATCGGAATTATCAGAAGCGCCGTTATCCATTGTACACCAAGATACACAGCGCACGGTCACGGTTTTAGCGAAGACAGACAACCGGACTTTAGGAGAAATTTTGGGAGATTTTCAGCCGAAATTGGATGAAATGCGCCGTCAATGGCCCCAAGGATATGACTATAAGTTCGCCGGAGAAGCACAAACCCAAAGTGAGACCTTTGGTTCAGCGCAACAAATGGCAGGAGTGGCAATTTTCCTCGTGTTTGCAGTGTTGGTGATTCAGTTTGGATCATTTACCCAACCGTTTATTATTATGCTAACCATTCCCTTTGGGTTAATTGGCACTTTTGGGGGGTTTTTCTTAGCTTGGATTCCGATTTCGTTTCCGGCGGTAATTGGGATTATTTCTTTAGTGGGAATTGTAGTGAATAACGCGATCGTCATGGTGGAAACCATGAATACCTATCGCGATCGCGGGATGACCATTCAAATGGCAGCGGTTCAAGGTGCCGCCGATCGCCTCCGTCCCGTCTTATCCACCAGTTTAACCACCATTGGCGGAGTTGTTCCCTTGGCATTTAGTGACCCCGTGTGGTTCCCCCTTTGTGCCGCGATTGGGTTTGGATTGACCGCTTCTACCGCGATCGCCTTGCTGGTAGTTCCTGCCTTATATTTACTGCTAACCCCGAAACCCTCGGTATCCGTAGAACATTTGGAATAAAAGTCCAAAAATGAGTCTTGATCTCGATAAAATGCAACAGAACCCCCGAATGTTTTAAAGGTACTGTGGAAGGATTTCTGAATCTCAACAAACCCCCTGGCATGACCTCTCATGACTGTGTATCCCGGATCCGAAGACTGTTGCGAACTAAGCGTGTGGGACATGGTGGAACCTTAGATCCAGCGGCAACAGGAGTCTTACCGATCGCCGTGGGTAAGGCAACGCGCCTGCTGCAATACCTGCGCCAAGATAAAGCTTATCAGGCAACCGTCCGTCTGGGGGTCACCACCACCACCGATGATTTAGAAGGAGAAACCATCGCCTCGGCAGCAGTACCCCAACTCACCCGGGAACAAGTTGAAGCGCAATTACCCCAATTTCTCGGGAAAATCACTCAAATTCCCCCCGCCTACAGTGCAATTCAGGTGCAAGGAAAGCGGTTGTATGACTTAGCAAGGGCGGGGGAAACCATTGACATCCCGAGTCGCGTGGTAGAGGTCCATAATATCCAGGTGTTGGCGTGGCGGGAGGGGGATTTTCCAGAAATTGACCTCGCGATCGCCTGTGGACCCGGGACCTATATCCGGGCGATCGCCCGGGACCTCGGAACCCTCTTGCAAACCGGCGGAACCCTCGCACATCTCACCCGGACCGAAAGCTGTGGGTTACCTCTGAAGGAGAGTTTAACCTTTGAGGACATCGAAACTCACACTAATCAGGGGACATTTCAACTCATTCCACCGGATACAGTGTTAGCCCATTTAAGTCAGATTGCTTTAAATTCTACCGAGGGTCGTCGCTGGTGCCAAGGTCAGCGAATTCCCCTCACGGAGTTAGGAGAAATTGTATCCCCCCTGCGGATTTATGCAGAAGATGGCACATTTTTGGGGATTAGCGAGATTGAATCACCTGATGGCGACTGGGTTTTAGTCCCGAAAATGGTATTTGAACCAGATTTCGGGAAAGATGAAAAAATAAATTTTTCGGACTGACTTTCCGCATGATTTGGGAATTGAGTTAGGTCTCACACCAGACGCCAACTCTCCTGAACAGGCATTCCTAAGCCCAAAGCCCAGGAATGCCTAAAACGACTGCAGTCGTTCTCCCCCTAAAATAATAATAATTATACTAATATTTTCTACCGTCTGAAATCTAAAACATTAGAACTAGAATTCGGGCGATCAAGTCCAGATTTCACCCACTGAATACAGGCTTGCTCTGATTTGAAGATTTTAGGTGCAGCAACATTTTGTAAATTATCCGGCTTATAATGATCGTAAAAAAACTTATCCGCCATTTGATAAATAATGATTAAATTTTCGCGATAAGTATAACGATGTTTAAAGCTATCCAGACTTTCTTCCACATCAGAATGAATAGATAAGTGTTCTTTGGCGATCGCAATAATCCCTTCCAGGCTACTGGAATGAATTCCGGCGGGATTATGGGCTTTATGTAAGTTCCCACGATGCCCTAGTTCCGAAAGTAAGTGATAGGAATAGATTCGGTCCCTATCCACAGTGCCAAACACATAAGGGATAATCAAGTGACCGCAATCGGCGATCGAATATTCGTAAAGTAAACGAGTCATGATGTTGAAGGCAGTCGGGTTGGGTAACCCAAATTTTATCATCTTGCGGATGGGTCGGTTGGGGGAGACCGCCATCGAGATAGGGAGGATAGGGGAGACTGCCATCAAGATTGATTGGATCCTCCTTCTTTGACTCGGCAGAGTCACAAAAACTTACTCTCCCCCATCCTCCCCATCCCCCACTCCCCTACCGGGACAATTTCAAGAAGGCATTTTTGACGGATTCAGGCAATTGACGCATAATTTTGCCCTTTTCCATATCCACCGTCACCAGGGTAACCACTCCGGTGAGGTACAACTCTTGTGCATCAACGGACTGAATCTGATATTCCCAATTGAGGCGGACCCCATCCATCTCTAGCATCCGGGTTCGGACGATCGCCTCGGTGCCCAGTTTCATGGGTTTGTGGTAGCGCAAGGCTAACTCAACCACGGGTAAATCACACCCCAGGGCGACTAAATCGGCGAAATGCACCCCGATCGCCCGCAAGGATTCGACTCGTGCCTCTTCCATCCAAGTGATGTAAGTACCATGCCAAACGATCCCCGCATAGTCGGTATGATGGGGATAAGCCCGGACTGGGTAATCAAACCATCCTTCCGAGGATTTATTGCTCAGACGGGCGATCGCGCGGGTTGGGGGGAGTTGGGGTTGTGTCTCTTTTTCCTCAGCCATGTTACAAATCGATCCAAAACTCTACATTTCTACAAATTTTCAGTAGGTAATAAGTCTTACATTATTAAAGATGAAATACCTCAATACCTCAATCGAGTAATCTCTAGGGTCGTTTACCTCGACTCATAGAGCTTTCCCGGAACCGAATCAATTCAGGGATTCATCCCTACATAGTATGCTGTTGTAGCCAGGAGCTAAACTTATGATCCAAAAAATATTAGTGGCAGTGGCAGGACGAGGACTCTGTGAAGAAATGGTCAAGATGTTGATGGACATCCCCTCATTTCAAACCGCCTCAGTCACTGTTCTGCACGTGGTGGCCCCTGAAGTCACCGCTGATGGGATGGCGGATAAATTGGCCGAGGGCGGCAAAATCCTCGCCGATGCAGTCAAATTTTTGAACATCGACCCCAGCAAAGTCAATCCCCGCCTGAAGCAGGGAGACCCAAAAACCGTCGTTTGTGAAGTGGCAGAGGAAGAAAATGCCGACCTGATTGTGATGGGGTCCCGGGCCCTGGGGCGGTTGCAAGCGATTTTAGAAGGATCCGTGAGTCAGTATGTCTTCCAGCTTGCTTCCCGTCCGATGTTGCTGGTTAAAGATGATGTCTACGTTAAGAAAATCAAGCGAATTGTAGTGGCAGTGGACAAATCCGACTCGGCGAAACAATGTCTGGATTTGGCGCTGGCGATGGTCAAAGATATTGATGGGGGACAGTTGGAGTTAGTCCATGTTTCCTCAAAACCTGTGGATAACCCAGAACAAGACCCAGTATTAGTCGCGGCAGTGGCGGAGGCGAGGAAATATGGTGTTTCCTATCGCTGCCATACCCCAAAAGGAAAAGCGGGAGAAGAGATTTGCCGCTTGGCGGATGATTTGAACGCGGATCTCGTGATGCTGGGTTCCCCCGATCGCCGCCCGAACATTGCTAAAAACTTTGTGGACCTCGATCGCCTCTTAGGCGGGTCTCTCTCCGACTATGTACGCGTTTATGCAAACTGTCCGGTGTTATTAGGTCGGACTTCTACCTAATCCCAAATCCGGTATTCCCCATCATTCACCGCCGGAAATTCCCATGAAAAAGGTGTCAAAACGCAACGTTTGACACCTTTTATTCAGGAGACCCTCGCCGGTCCGTTGACGCGATCGCATCCCTTCGCGGCGACTGTCAGAGTTAGAACTTGAAGAAAGCACCCGGAACTGTTCCGAGTGCCCGTCAAACCCGCCGGTTAATTTAGCTCTCTTTGCTTTTGCTGGCGGTTTGAATGTAGAGGATCAACAGGAACACGGCTGGGACGAGCACAAAAAGAAGGCTTGCCACAAATCCTAGGTCGTTAACTTGCATAGAACCCCACTATTTTTTCAATCTTAAAATTCAATACGATCAGAATATCATTATTGCTGGACTACGGTGAGGCTGATCGACCTAAATTCTTTGCACCCAGATTTGGGGTGAGGGGACCCTCGATTCAGGGCGGGGGTTAGGGCTTGGTTTTGACACTCACCGGCCCATTCACCAGGGCTTGACAAGCCAAACGATAGCTAGGGGGCTTTTTCTTAAGTTTTTGATTTTCTACCGGAGTGCGATCGGAGAGATTTTCCATGCCTTCGACGACTTCGACGATGCAGGTACCACATTGACCGTAACCGCCACAGTTCATCAATTTCCCGACAAACTTGTAGAGTTCGATTCCATTTTCTAAGGCTTTCAGCCGCAAGTTTGCTCCATCTGCTGCGACTACTTCCTTGTTTTCATCCACAAATTTGATATTAGGCACTTCTCTTCTCCATAGTTGCGATCGAGCGATACCGATTGGGGCCGGTGAGTCGTCCAGAATTAGGCCAAGCCTTAGCACTGACTCAGGGCCGATGTTAGGTCCTCTCAAATTTTAGACCGTCATGTTAACTTCTGTAAAGACTGCCTACATCCTGTAGGGGCAATTCCCCAATTGCCCCTAAATTGCTACGCCAGATTGCCCCTTCCGCAAACTTAAGGCGTAGAAATCAGCCCCTCATTCACATTCCCGATCGCTCGTTCCATAGAGGCTAAGGCCCGATTATAGGTCACGATCGCCCGCAAGCGGTTATTCTGCGCCCGCGTCAGTTCCGTTTCCGCCGTCAGCACATCCGTTTGAGTCCCTACACCCGCTTGAAACCGCAACCGCGCCAGACGCAAACTTTCCCGCGCCTGATCCACGGCAATATTTGAGGTTTGGATATTCTCGAAGTTCGATCGCAAGTTAAAATACGCTTGCTCCACCTGCAAACGGACCTGGTTGCGAAACTGCCCAAATCGCGTTTCTGCAATCTCAATATTCCGTTCTTCCTGAACAGCGCGGGCTCTAGCGGCCCCCCCATCATATAAATTCCACTGCACCCTACCCCCTAAGTTGTAGCCATCAGCCAAATCCAAGTCATCCCCAAAGACTTCGACTACGTTATAGTTGGCAAACAAACTGACTTGAGGACCCATAGCAGACAAGGCAATCTGACGCTGATAATCCGTCAAGTCCCGCTGTAATAACAACTGCTCTAACTCAGCGCGATTTCTCAACGCCAGGACGATGCTATCTTCCAACGACAAATTCCAGAGCCCCGAAATTTCCACGGGTTCCGCAGCGGAAATATCCACTACTTGGGAAACGTTTAAAATCCGCGCAATTTCCCGGCGACGGATGCGCTGCTGTGCCTGCGCCTGGGTGAGGGATTGAGCCGCATCAGCTAACTGGACCCTATCCCTGAGCACATCAAACCTGGTCCCCAATCCTGCTCGTTCCAAAGCTTCGGCATCTCGTAAGCTTTGTTCAGAACTTTGCACCGCAGAGAGGCTGATTTCAATTTGGTCATCTGCTTCTTGCAGGTTGTAATAAGCCTCTCGAACCTCTAAGCGCAAGTCCGCCAGCACCCGTTCCAAGTCTAATTCACTCACCAGCAATTGGGTTTCCGCCAAGCCAATCTGACCCGATCGCCGCCCAGAATTGTACAAGTCGTAAGTTAATTCTACGCCGCCATCTAAGCTCGTGCTACCACCTTCCGGGGGTGGGGCATTATCTCCTAACTGTTGTCTTTGGCGCTGATTGGCTAAATCTGCTCCCGTGGAATTTGAGCGCGATAGGCTCGATTGCACGCCTAAGTTGGGATACAAGGCGGCACGCGCTTCTCGTAAGGCGGCGCGATTTCGGTCCACGGTGAGCAAGGCTTCTTGCAATTGTTGGCTGTTCTGTTCCGCAATTTGCAGGGCCTGTTCTAAGGTCAAGGGTTGGGTGCCGACAATCTCAACTTCATCGGGTTCTGTTGGAAACTGGAGGGGGTTAGGGTTAGGGGTCAGGTACTCCGGTACGTTTTCTACAGTGGGGGTTACCCCCTGGGCTTGTAAACCCGCTTTGGGCGCGGTTCTGCCCTGGTTTTCCCCGGCGGGAGAGGCGGTTGCTGGGGCTGGACTGGGGAGGCGATCGCCTGATGCCTCAGTCTGTCCAAAACTTGCGCCGATATCGCTTAAGGCGATTAGCGTTCCCATACCCACAGTGATCAGATCTCGAAAAGTTCCCATAAGTTTTTGATTCGGCGTGCAATTTAACAATACTTCCAGGTTCAGGCCAACACTTTTTAAGGTATAGCAGATCGCGATCTTTGTGATGACATTTCATCAACATCACTAAACGACTGAAGATGCACCGGATTGGAATTCGCTATCGCGATCGCCACCTTGGGATCAAGGCTACGCTGGCAAAGATAAGTGGCTTTGCTTTCCCATGCGCGACTGATATTCCGGTGATTGACGTACAATCCGGCTCCTGAGTTGCCGCTTTAATTTTAGCGGAGCTTGTTCGATAATTTGGCTGGAGTTGTTGTAATTTTTAGGGTTTTCTCCTTTTAAAATCCGGTTTTCCCAGGGATTAAGTTAAGCTCATCTCAATTTATTTTCCTAAATTTTATAATTTTTTCTCTCTCTTTTCAAGGGGGCAATTGAACGGTTTAGGCTCGGTTTTGTCGTTTAGGACGAGTTTGAAACCACATCAGAATTCCGGTGACGGCCAGGGTGATTAATCCCAATCCGTTTAAAATGGGATAAACCGGGGCTAAATTTAAGGGTCCAAACTTACCCTGATGGAGAGCTAGTAACCCCCTAAATTGGGGCTGGTTGCCGCTAACTACAGCAATTTGATACAAGATTCCGGTGATGGCAGTCAAGAGCAGCGGTAAAATGGCGATCGGGGCCAGGATTCGGTGCAGTTTCCGTAATCGGACTTTATTGATAGGCATGATGGTTCAGGGATTGATAGAGCGAGTCTAAATCATTATGACAATCAAATTCAGGAGTAGCACTATCTGGGTCCGTTATCGGAGTAACCAGCAAGATCCTCCCACTCCCACACAGGATTCCTCCCAACGGGAGAAGAATGACTTGAATCGTTACTATGAATATGAGAGAGAACGACTCAGAATATCGCTTCTCAGACTTTCTATGCCGATAAGTTTTACTAATTTAAACAATCGGTGTCCTAACTTAATAAACTAAAAGCTATATAAATAAAGGCGGGTGGTTCTAAAATTTTACAAAACCTGTTTCATAAATCCTTCCAACACAGTGGTGCAGTCTTAAGCGTTGTGGCAAAGACACCCGATTCACGCATTAAGTTCTAAACAAAGAAACTCTTTGATTTGTGGTTCAAAGAGTTTCTTTTTAAACTTGTCTAGTTTCTCTCGGTTATTCTCTGCATCATCCAGGCGTTTGAGAAATAGGCAATAAGAGAATTGTTCCATCAAGTCCATGAGATTAGATAGTCCTGAAGACCATAATCTATCCCAGATTGTATCAATTTTATATTTCAGTTCGGGTCGGTTAGCATTTGAGTAACTAATTTACTTTTGTTACTGTTTCTGCTGTAAAAATTCAGCAAAGTCGCGAACTTCAGCAATTAAATCATCCGATAAATTATCTAAAACTGCTGTTAAATGTTCTCGAACTCCCATAGCTTCACGAGCAGGAATTGTTAAAACTAATTGATGAGGATAAACGGTTTCCACCCCGATGGTCTCCATAAACGAATCAGCTTCATCCTGAGTCGCTGAGACAAAATTACCATTCTCATCGTACTTAACCCAACCCCCAAACAATTCGACAATATAAGCCTTTCCCTCTCCCAGAACTTCCACAATTGTACCGATGGTTCCCCCATTCGCTACTCCCCTATCGGTTAAGGGAATGACTTCAGTAAGTTTAACCCCATCAAATAGCTGAAATTGAGCCATTACAATCCTCCTAATCTATCTGGTACTGCTGTGACAAACCTAGCAACATCTTCATCAAATAGCACAATCCAAATTGTTCTAATGCGTCGAGAGATTCCAGAAACGTCTGTAACTTGGATATAAGCCCGATAAAGCTCACCCTGTTCGTTCTGACTCTGAGGTTGCAGTATCTCCAAGGATACATCAGCTAAAATTGTCTCTCGAATTGCCTCCGGTGACTCAAACCCCATCACATCCCGCCAGAATTTCCGCTTATCTCCTCCTTGTCCTGGTTCAGTGGCGCGATTGAAAAGATATTCTGCTTTAGCGATGGGAAACTCGAAGCGCGTAGGTGAATCCATGTTCGATATTTATCTCCATTATCCAGGCATTTGAAAAAGAGGAGAAAGGAGAATTGTTCAATAGAATCGATCAGGTTATACGGAATCCGGTTTGCAAAAGTCTACAACAAATCATCAATAGGTCAACCAATGATAGTTGGTCAAAGCTTTGATTTCTGTTTGCATATTTTCTTGGAGAAATCGGCAGCGTTCAACTAAGACTTTTTCTAGGTCATCTAAGGTTTTAAAATAAGTATTAACTAACGGCTCATCTATCAATTTCCATAACCGCTCTGCTGGT
>CBFGOM010000223.1:0-9674 GCA_965650385.1 uncultured Oscillatoriaceae bacterium | reverse complement strand
CAATCATCTTAATGAAAATATAAACGTTTGGAGTTAAACCCATGAAAAACAAAATTCCCCAAAACCCCAAATTCTGGGAACTGATGGAATGCCTTATCTCGAATTTAATCGGACTGTATATTAATGGTTATTGGAGTTTTGCCTTGAGCCTAATTTGGTTATTGTGGCGCTGGAGTAGAGACAAAAACAATCGCACTTCTACCCCGCGTCAAAAAGCGATCGCCTTGTTGCCGGTGGCGATCGCCTTTTGTATCCTGAAAGGACTGGGTTCGGTCCCTGGTGAACCGGGTTCTGTGAATCCGGGAGGGGGGACATTAAACCGGGTGTCGTTAATCGCCGTCGTCCCTCCCAAGACAAAACCGGGTTTTCTTGATACTGTAGAGACTTAATATGGTCTTTGGGAGGGAAACCTTGAATCAGAAGCGCGATCGCCGTCCTTTTATCCTGCCACTGTTGGCGCTACCTGTGTTTGCTGCATCCCTGTTATCCGGATGCGGGATGAATCCCACCCGCCAAACCCAACAATCGGATGTTCTGCGCTTACTCTACTGGCAAGCGCCAACGATTCTCAATCCTCATCTATCTGTGGGGTTCAAGGATTGGGAAGCGAGTCGAATTACTTTAGAACCTCTGGCAACGTTCAATAATCAGGGGGATTTAATTCCCCTTTTGGCGGCAGAAGTTCCTATGATCGAAAATGGGGGAGTTGCGGCAGATGGGTTATCGGTGACTTGGAAACTTAAACCAGATATACAATGGTCCGATGGTACTCCCTTCACTGCTGCCGATGTGGTGTTTACTTATAAATTTATCTCTAATCCTGAAACTGCTTCGGCAAATGCTTCCAATTATGAAGCGATCGCCTCAGTGGAAGCAATCGACCCCCTAACTGTTAAAGTTAATTTTAAGGCCGTCAATCCTGCTTGGTTTTTACCCTTTGTTGGGTCCGAAGGGATGATTTTACCCCAACATATTTTTGCGGATTATATTGGCGCAAATTCGCGACAAGCACCGGGGAATTTATTACCTGTGGGAACAGGTCCTTATCGCGTTGTTCAATTTCGGCCTGGAGATACGGTGGTTTATGAACCCAATCCTTATTTCCGAGAAGCAGAAACTCTTTATTTTCAGCGAATTGAACTCAAAGGTGGGGGGGATTCTACTTCCGCAGCGAGGGCGGTTTTACAAACGGGTGATGCAGATTATGCTTATGGGTTGCAAGTTGAACCGCAAGTTTTAGAACAATTAGAAGCGGGGGGACAAGGACAAGTGATGGCAATTTTTGGTCCGTTAAGCGAACGGATTCAACTAAATCAAACCGACCCCAATCGTGCAACCGCAGCAGGCGATCGCTCTAGTTTAGAATTTCCCCATCCCTTCTTAAGCGATCGCCAAGTGCGACAGGCATTCAACCTGGCGATCGACCGCAATACTATTTCTGAACAACTCTATGGTGTTACTGGCACTCCCACCCCTAATTTTCTAGTCTCTCCACCCACTTATCTCTCCCCCAATACCCGATTTGAATTTAACCTAGAACAAGCGGCAACGCTACTCGAACAAGCAGGTTGGCGCGACACCAATAGCAATGGTATCCGGGATAAAAATGGTGTGGAAATGCGCGTTCTGTTTCAAACTTCTGTCAACCCTGTTCGTCAGAAAACCCAGGAAATCATCAAACAAAACTTTAAGACTATCGGCGTAGAAATGGAAATCAAAAGTATTGATGCCAGTATCTTCTTCTCCGGTGACCCCTCCAATAATGATTCCCTGAATCGCTTTTATGCAGATTTACAAATGGTGACTACTGGCAACACCTCCCCCGACCCCACCCGCTATCTTCAAACCTTCACTTGTGGAGAAATCGCTCGTCCTGAAAATAGTTGGTCAGGTAGCAATACTTCGCGCTATTGCAATCCCGAATATGACCAACTCTGGGAACGATCCACCACCGAGCTCAACCCGGAAACCCGAACACAATTATTTATACAAATGAATGATTTATTAGTGGAAGATGTGGCGGTGATTCCTTTAGTCCATCGCGCCGATGCGATCGCCATTAGTAATAGTTTAGACGGAGTGGAATTAACCTCCTGGGATAGAGTGGTGTGGAACATCCACGAATGGCGACGGAAATAGCAATCTGCGGGGGTTTGAACGGAACCCCTGCCGGTGACTTAAAATTCATTATTCTTGGGCCGATGAAAACCTATTTGTTGAAACGCCTGCTGATTTCTATTCCTACGTTAATTGCCATTAGTCTTGTCATTTTTACCATTCTAGCATTAGCACCGGGCGACCCTTTAGGAGAATTTGCCACCAATCCTGCCATTACTGCCGAAGTGAGAGAAAACCTCCGCCGTTCCTTTGGATTAGACCAACCGATTTATATCCGATATGTGAAATGGGCGATCGCCTTTTTTACAGGAGATATGGGATACTCATTTACCAGTCGCAGTCCCGTTATCGACTTAATTTTGCAACGCTTACCAACCACGTTATGGGTCGTCGGTTCTGCCTATCTTTTTGGGATACTGATCGCCTTTCCCCTCGGCATTATTTCCGCCCTTAATCGATACTCGGTAGTAGATAAAATTGCCACAACCTTTGCTTTTTTATGGTTTTCTCTTCCGACCTTTTTCACCGGCATCTTGTTTATTATTATTTTCAGCGTTAAATTCAACTGGTTTCCCTTTATCTATAATAGCACATTAAGGGTGACGGATTGGAACAGTTTTATAGCTCAATTTAAACAGTCAATTATGCCCATTTCCGTATTGGGACTGTATCAAGCGGCCATTTTAATGCGGTTTATCCGGTCCTCAATTTTAGAACAACTATATCAGCAATATGTCCGCACTGCCTACGCCAAGGGGTTATCCAAATTTAGGGTCATCCAACGGCACGTTTTAAGGAATGCCTTGATTCCCGTTGTCACCCTAGTTGCCCTCGATATTCCTGGGATATTTACTGGTGCATTAGTTACTGAACAGGTGTTTCGAGTACCTGGCATTGGTTCTTTGTTAATTGAATCCATTTATCGGAGTGATACCCCGGTTGTGATGGCAATCACGTTTATTTATGCAGTGTTAATTGTAGTTTTTAACTTAATGGCTGATTTGCTGTATGCCTTATTAGATCCAAGGGTCAATTATCATTTATAGCCTTTTTCTAAATTCTTTGACTTGACTTCTTACAACTATTTTGCTTTAATTATGTCCAATTCCAATCCCTTTAAACCAGAAATTGCCGCCCCTTTCATGCCCAATTTAGGCCCAAAAGCATGGCAGAGATTTTATCAAGATAAAATGGCGGTTTTAGGTGCGATCGCCCTCATGCTTATCCTCCTGTGCATTATCTTTGGTCCCTTTTTCTACACCACTGCCATTGATGAAATTGATTTTAGTCGGTCCTCAATGGGTCCCAGTTGGAATCATCCCTTGGGTACTAATTCTCTGGGTCAAGATATCCTTGCACGAATGTTATCCGGAGGACGAATCTCCCTCGCTGTCGGTATCGCGGCCATGTTGGTGGCGATTACCGTCGGGGTATTCATCGGTTCAATTGCTGGATATTATGGGGGTATTATTGATGCCTTACTGATGCGTCTGACGGACTTATTTTTAGCTCTTCCGCAGTTACCGTTACTGTTGTTAGTCGTGTACTTGTTTCGAGACCCAATTCGGGCAGTTGCCGGTCCAGAATTGGGCATTTTTATCCTAGTTGTTTTGGTGATTGGTTCTCTCACCTGGATGTCTGTCGCAAGACTAGTTCGCGCCGGATTTTTAACCGTTAAACAATTAGATTTTGTCAGTGCAGCGCGTGCCTTGGGTGCATCTCCCCGGCGGATTATTGGGATTCATATTTTACCCAATATTATCGGTCCGGTCATTGTTGCAGCAACCCTGGCGATCGGGAATGCCATTATTACCGAATCCACCCTCAGTTTCTTTGGATTAGGATTTCCCCCCGACGTTCCCACCTGGGGACGAATGCTTTATGATGCCCGAGATTACTTACAAACCTCACCTCATCAAGCGATTTTTCCAGGACTGGCTATTTTTATCACCGTCAGCAGTATTAATTATATCGGAGATGGATTACGCGATGCCCTCGACCCTCAAAGTAGTTCTATTTAATCGTCATTTTCCTCAAACACTGGGGGCCATAAATCAGAAATTTGTAATTCCCATCCCGGAAGCAATTCAGGAAGGGTCAGGGTTTCAGTGTCCGTAAAAATGATGGGGGTTTGATTGGGACGATAGAGGGTAACAGTTAACTCATCAGGGTCAATTAAAATCCCCACTTTCACCCCTTGTTCCAGAAACATTTCAATTTTTTCTCGCAGCTTAGAAATGCGATCGCTTTGAGATTTGATTTCTACCACTAAATCCGGCACCACTTCGCTAAAATACCGGACAGTCCGAGGCATTCGCGATCGCGAGACATAAGACACATCCGGGGCGGTTAAATCTGCATTAGGGAGAATGAACCCCCCGCTAGAGTCAAAGACTAACCCCAAGCGTCGGGGGGTGACCCAGAGATTAAGGAGAAAGCTTAACTGTGCGCCAATGTAGCTGGAGACAATATCTGATGGACCCATAACAATCAGGTTTCCCTCCCGTAATTCTATCTGGTAATCATTGGAATCATTGTCAAGTTTAGATTGCAGTTTTTTTAAGTGGTCGATAGTCAAAGACATAAGTTTTTATAGGTAGAGTTGATTTAAAATGATTATACTTCAATTCTCGGTGCTTTTGCACAGAGTTTAAAACCTAGGTTTTTACACAACCCGAGTCTTAGTGCGAGTCAAAATCTGGAAAATATAAATCCGGGTACAGGGTGGATCTCACCACCCTGTGAGTTGAAGTGAGACAGTTTACGGTGTAGTCCGGGCGGGTTGATTGATCGTGGTGGGTTCGTAGAGATATTCAAACCAATTCCCATCCGGGTCCTTGCCATAAAATGAGGCAGTGCCATCGCGGTGATCATGGATTTCACGGACATCGGCCCCTTCTGCTTTGAGGCGATCGTAAGCAGATTGGATTTCAGCCCGATCGCTGAAGACGAAGCCGAAATGGGGGCCTGCGTGTTTATAGCTAGGACTCAGCAGGGCCAATCCATCCTCTCCCGCTTTTAAATAAGCCCAATCCGGGTCCTTCCAAACCACGGTCATGCCTAAGTTATGGTAAAATTGCACTGCGCGATCGAGGTCAGTGACCCTAATGGCAATATGTCCAATCCGTTTGAGCTTCATCATTCTTTAAGTTTTATAAACTTTCTCTCTATACTCTTATTCTAAAGTTCTTCTGGGCCTAAAGTGGCGATCGCCAAGATAAAGCCGGAATCTCCCCATCTTCCCTATCTACCCCATCCTCCCCATTCACCGCATCTCCCCAATCCTGAATTTAAAAACTCAATGCCAACTCTAGGTCAGTTTGCCTGTAAATTTGATAGTCTAGCATAAATAGTTTTGGGAACGGATAGAAGCAGTGGACATTCAAATTGGGCGTGGCAAAACGGCTCGCAGGGCGTACGGAATTGATGAAATTGCCTTAGTCCCGGGTACGAGAACGCTAGATCCTTCTCTAGCGGATACGCGATGGACCCTTGGCGGGATTGAGAGAGAAATTCCAATCATCGCCAGTGCGATGGATGGAGTCGTCGATGTCCGCATGGCAGTTTTGCTTTCTCAATTGGGAGCGATGGGTGTCCTAAATTTGGAAGGCATCCAAACCCGGTATGAAGATCCCGAACCGATTCTCGATCGCATTGCATCCGTCGGCAAAGAAGAGTTTGTGGGATTGATGCAGGAACTCTATGCTAAACCGATTCAGCCAGAGTTAATCGAGAAGCGTATTCATCAAATTAAAAGCCAAGGTGGGATCGCCGCAGTCAGTGCGACTCCAGCAGGGGCTGCTCAGTATGGCGCAACCGTTGCCAAAGCGGGAGCCGATTTATTTTTCGTACAGGGAACCGTAGTTTCTACCGATCACCTATCTCCCGAGTCAATCACTCCTCTGGACTTGGCGAAGTTTTGTCAGGAAATGCCCATTCCCGTGATTTTGGGAAATTGCGTCACCTACGAGGTGAGTCTGAAGTTAATGAAAGCCGGTGCAGCGGCGATTATGGTGGGGATTGGACCCGGTGCCGCTTGTACCTCTCGCGGGGTTTTGGGCATTGGGGTTCCCCAGGCAACTGCTGTGGCGGATTGTGCTGCCGCCCGGGATAATTTTTACCGGGAAACGGGCAAATATGTTTCTATCATCGCCGATGGCGGTTTGGTGACCGGGGGAGATATCTGTAAATGTATTGCCTGTGGTGCGGATGGGGTGATGATTGGTTCTCCCTTCGCTCGGGCTAATGAGGCTCCCGGACGGGGCTATCACTGGGGGATGGCGACGCCTTCTCCAGTGTTGCCTCGCGGGACTCGGATTCGCGTCGGGAGTACCGGGAGTTTAGAACAAATTCTCCGGGGCCCAGCGGGTCTGGATGATGGGACTCATAACCTCCTGGGAGCGCTGAAAACCAGTATGGGAACGTTAGGCGCTAAGGACATGAAGGAAATGCAACAGGTGGAAGTGGCGATCGCGCCTTCGTTGCTGACAGAAGGAAAAGTCTATCAAAAAGCACAACAACTCGGAATGGGTAAGTAAATTTACTTCCCTTTGTGATGATGTAAAAATTGTGCAAAGTTTTACACCACCACTGCATTCTGTAGTTTACAATAGAATATAGCGGAGACGCATGTTTCCGTTCACTCCTCACACCACACTCCGCCCGGACTTCTGTTCGGGCGGTTTTTTATTAGGGATGACTTGTTTAAATTCAAAAATAGACTAAACTAAAATCTGCATCCAAACCTATCGTCCTAAACTAAATCGACTCAATACATGAGATTTAGCCCCGTGCTACCCTCTTGCCACAAAGTCTGACCACAGACGATGGGTTCTGGGATGGTAAAATTACTCGTTGAGAAACCCTATAGAAAAGGAATCAAGGGCAATGTCAGCAGCCGCACAAGTTACAGACTCTACTTTTAAGCAAGAAGTGCTTGATAGCGAGGTTCCAGTTCTCGTCGATTTTTGGGCACCCTGGTGCGGACCTTGCCGGATGGTAGCCCCTGTTGTCGATGAAATCGCCCAGCAGTACGACGGTCAGGTTAAAGTCGTTAAAGTCAATACCGACGAAAACCCCAACGTAGCCAGCCAATACGGAATCAGAAGTATTCCTACTTTAATGATTTTCAAAGGCGGCCAACGGGTAGATATGGTGGTTGGGGCCGTGCCAAAGACGACCTTGGCTAATACCCTAGAAAAATATATAGCAAAGTAATCGACTCACCATCGAGACTCCCTTAGTAACCGGATTGTCTGGAGATTTCCTAATCCAATGTTGGTGCTTGAGAATTAAGAATTTAGAATGCTAAACATTAAACCTTTTAATTGTTAGAGCCTCATTCTTAATTTTCTTTGGACTCCATTCAAACTCGGTTCCTCCAAATCAACTTTGCGATCGCTCGACTCTGTGGGATCTAAACTCTATCCCGCCCTAGGTTGAACTCGGGCGGGTTTATCCTTTCTGCTCTCCCTCACCCGGTTCAGACGGACCCAATCCCCATCAGTTTAGGGATACAGTAGCAGTTAGAAACGGGGTTTCTCCAGCAAAATCCTGAGAATTAGGACCCAAATAAGGGCCAGAAACTGGGTTTCGGGTTTCGCGGACCTAGTTCTGTAGCCGGAAAAATCTCTACCCTCATGGGTTTTTCTGTCACTGGGGATCGCTTTTAGCTAGAATCAAGGTGCAGCCTTTCTGAGATTTATGGCTTCCCCTTACTCTTCTGACTCTCTCGATCGCCTCCAGGCCCAGATTCATGAACTCATTGATGAGTTGCCGAACCTCAAGTTTAGAAAATGGATTGAGCGATCGCTCTGGACCCTCGTTCGCCTGACCGGCGAAGACATTGAACGCCTAGACTGGAAAATCCTCAGTGCGGCTTTACTCGATATGGAAGCCGCCTTCCAAGCTTTTCATCCCCATCGCCATACCCGCAAAATTACGATTTTTGGGTCAGCGCGGACCCCACCCGAGGCCCCGGAATACCAAATTGCTGAAGCCTTTGGTCAGGCAGTTGTCCAACAGGGATTTATGGTGATGACCGGTGCCGGGGGTGGCATTATGGAAGCGGGCAATAAAGGCGCCACGAAAGCCAACTCTTTTGGCTTAAACATTCAACTGCCTTTTGAGCAAGAAGCGAACCCCTATATTGACCCTCAGAATTTAGTCGAATTCAAATACTTCTTTACCCGCAAGTTATTTTTCCTCAAGGAAAGTGATGCGATCGCCCTGTTCCCCGGGGGATTCGGGACTCAAGATGAAGCTTTTGAATGCGTCACCTTGGGACAAACCGGGCGCTTTGGCCCCTGTCCCGTCGTGCTGATCGATTGTCCCGGTGGCGACTACTGGAAAGACTGGGATGCCTATATTCGTAAGCACCTGCTGCACCGGGGATTAATCAGTCCTCATGATTGCAGTATTTACACGATTACGGATAACGTTGAGGTCGCCTGTGAAACCATTCGCAGTTTCTATCGCGTTTATCATTCCAGTCGCTATGTGGGCGATCGCTTTGTGATTCGCCTCAAAACCGAACTTTCTGATGAGGCGATCGCCCAACTCAATGAAGAGTTTAGCGATATCCTCGTCCGAGGCATCATCGAAAAAAGCCACGGATTACCAGAAGAAACCGGAGATGAAACCTTTGAACTTCCCCGCTTGATTTTCTTCTTTAACCGCCGCGATGCCGGACGAATGTACCAACTGATTCGCCGAATTAACACCCTCGGCGACACCGATTCTGTAGAATCAGCTCATCCGGAGCGCAAATAAGGCCCAAAGATGAGAAAATAATCCCCAGAGTCGTTTATAAAACTTTACAAGAACATGACAGAAATTCAGTTTTCCCGAGGCATCAAGGAAGAGGTGATCCCCGATGTGCGCCTGACTCGCTCTAAAGATGGCAAACAGGGGACCGCAACCTTTTACTTTAAAAATCCCGCAATTCTGGACAAGGACAGCACCGATGAGATTACGGGGATGTACTTGCTCGATGAAGAAGGGGAAATCACTTGCCGGGATGTCAAAGGTAAATTCGTGAACGGACAAGCGGACGGCATTGAAGCGACCCATGTGATGAAATCCCAAGCGGATTGGGATCGGTTTATGCGGTTTATGGAACGCTATGCCAAGGAGAATGGTTTAGGGTTTAGCAAGGCGTAACCCTTGCACAAGGGGTTCAACTCAGGCGCGATCGCCTTCAAATTCTATGACAAACATCCCTCATCCCGACTCTCAAACAGTGGCTGTCCATTGCGCCATTGTGACCATTAGCGATACGCGCACTCCAGAAACGGACCGTAGCGGCCAATTGATTCAAGCGTTACTCCTCCAGAACACTCATGTTGTGGTGGATTATAGGATTCTTCCCGATGAACCGGCGCTGATTCAGGGTCATTTAGTCGCCTTGGGTCAGTGTCTGGAGTTGGAGGCGGTGATTTTTAATGGGGGAACTGGGATTGCGCCTAGGGATACGACTTATGATGCGATCGCCCTTCTGCTAGAGAAGACTTTACCCGGTTTTGGGGAAATCTTTCGCGCCTTAAGCTATCAAGAAA
>CBFGOM010000222.1:0-9675 GCA_965650385.1 uncultured Oscillatoriaceae bacterium | reverse complement strand
TTTGCATCTGATGCAGCATCCAGGATCTAAAATTAGCTCCAAAAATATAACCAGACCCCTAGGGGTCTGGTTATGAGTTATTTTTATAAACTGGCTGAGTCCTTATACCAGAAACGAGCGTAAAAGGCATCAATACAGCCAGTGGTTTTTAAAGGGGCTTTGAAAGAAGTTACGAACAGGTTTGGAACCTTAGCTGATTATCAAGATAATCGAGAGCTGTGAAAATCTTGTGAAGATTTGCAAAACTTTCCAAATTTTTTTTGCAGCGGTGTTGGGAGTCATACTGTTCGGGGCTGCATCCAAACCCAGTCACCCCCCTCCACTTCTGCGGTGGGTTGTCGTGACCGTTATCCCGCATGAATTGTAACAGTATCAACGCATGATTTGAGCTAAAATGATGTCCCGGATCCTAGGCGAAGCGGGAGAAGGGCGATCGCTTCATAACCCGGGAAACCTAAACTCATCCAAGAACCGTCCGAGGCAGACAAGCAATGAACGATCACTGGCTAAACTGTTCAAGAGGATAGCCTTGTTCAACGGAATGACCTAACCCTATAAACAAACTAGTTATATGAAAAGACTCGCGTTTGTGACTTTGAGACTGTTATCCCTGGCGATCGCACTCCCAGCAGTAACTCAAACCCTGTGGATTCCTCCGGCGATCGGTCAAGGAGTCGTCAACGCCCGGGCATCCCAGTCCCAACCCTTCCCCTCCTTTAATAGTCAACGACTCGACGAACAACTAATCCGCTATCAACAGCAGTTGAACCAATCGGGACCTCCAGATATCTTAATCGTCGGCAGTTCCCGCGCCTTACAAGGGGTAGACCCCTTTGCCTTACAACTCGCCTTAGCCCATTATGGACATCCCGGACTGAGAATTTATAACTTTAGCATCAATGGGGCCACCGCCCAAGTCATTGATCTCCTATTGCGGAGAATTTTGACCCCCGATCAACTCCCCAAACTGATTATTTGGGCCGATGGCGTCAGAGCATTTAATAATGGACGTTCCGATCGCACCTATCAAGCGATCCTCGAATCCGAAGGGTATCGCCTCCTCTCCAGTGGCGTGCGACCCTTGCAAACCCAAGGTTCATCCACTCCCACCAGAACCGGACCCGTCAGACGCAGGCAAACTGTGGTCCCAGGGGCCTTACCCAAAATTGAGCCGCCCCCCCCACTCACCACCAATGATGACCCCCGAGAAGCGCTTGCCACCACTTATCAAGCGATGAATGTCTGGTTTAGTCAGGTCCGAGAAGAACTTGCCGCCACCTACAATGACGAAGTGCAACAGGCGATGTGGATGCGCCGGGGGAGCCCGGGAGAGAGTCGCAACACCCCCAGACCCAGCGCCCCTACCCCCGGAAGTGGGAGACCCCCCTTGCCCACAATGGAAGCCCTGATCGCCCAGCAGACCCCCAACCAAATGCAATCCAGCGGGTTTGTTCCCGTGAGCGATCGCTATAATCCCGAGACCTACTATCAGAAACATCCGCGAGTATCGGGGCAATATGACGGAGATTATGCCGCATTTAGCTTACAAGGAGCACAGACGAGAGCGTTAGAGGCGATCGCGCAATTTACCAACAGCCAACAAATCCCCCTAGTTATCGTTAATCTCCCTTTAAATAGTGATTACCTCGACGCCGTGAGAAGTTTATCCGAACAACAATTCCGGACTCAAATGCAACGAATGGCAACTCAACGCGGCTTTATTTTCCGAGACCTCGGACAACTCTGGCCCACCCAAGATAATTACTTCGCCGACCCCAGTCACCTCAACCGCTACGGGGCTTTTTCCGTTGCCATCGAACTCGCCGCAGATCCGACCATTCCTTGGGGAAGAGCGAGGTAAACTTATTGCTAATTTTTAGGAAAATTAGCAATAAGTAAAACAGGCGCTTTAAGCCATCAGTTCAGAGATTAGAAACCCCGTTTTTTCACTCCAATTTGGGCAATCTTCCAAAATTTTGGGCAGAACCCGGTTTCTTATTGTGAGCAATTTAATCCCTTTCACTGTTCCCATCAGGAGCTTGGATTTTGGGCATAGTTGAGTATAATAGAAATACCCCCTTACTCCTGTTAACCCATGCAATCGTTGGAATTTAAAACCATTCTCCAAAACAAAACCATTAGCCTTCCGTCGACATATTGCTACCAGGGGGAAGGTCAAATCATCTGCGTCATTGTTTTAGAAGACATCGAAAGCACTTTGCCATCACTGGAAACGAACCCAATCACATGATTTTGCTGTTGACTATGAACGCAATTAACCACAATATTGAACTACCCTTTGCCCAAATTAAAGCGTTTTGCCAACGCTGGTACATCACAGAATTTGCTCTATTTGGCTCGGTCTTGCGCGATGATTTTTGCCCTGATAGTGACATTGATGTGCTGGTCACGTTTGATCCGCAATTTCGGCGGGGTTTAGCCGAAACAATCCAAATGCGTCAGGAGTTAGAAACCCTTTTTGGTCGGGAAGTTGACTTAATTGTAAAACCTGCGATCGCCAAAAGTGAAAATTGGCTACGCCGTCAACAGATACTGGAATCTGCACAAGTTATCTATGCCACAAGATCTAGAATCCCTAATTGATATTGAAAATGCCGCCAAGCGCATTCTCCGCTATGCCAGTGGTATTGAGCCAACTGAACTGATCACTAATGATGAAAAGGTTTCGGCGATTCTCTATCAGATTACAATCATTGGAGAAGCCACAAAGCGCCTTTCAATGGAATTTCGTCAACAACACCCAGAAATCCCTTGGCGAAACTTAGCCGGGATGCGTGATGTGATTGTTCATGAATACGATCAAGTTGACCTCGATATTGTTTGGGACGTAACCCATCGCGAAATTCCTCAACTTCTCGTACAACTTAAACCTTTAGTGATTAAGCCTCAAGAAGCGTAAATGACTCCTGAACACCCCCCTGAAAAAATCCCTTATCTTGAGTTTCTGAATACTGAACTTAAACTGATTCCGGAGCGCACAGATAAACCCTTGGTGATCGACCTGTTTTCTGGTTGTGGGGGATTTGCATTAGGATTTGAAGCGGTCGGATTTAGAACCATTGGATATGAAATCGACCCGGATGCCTGTATCTCCTATCGCAAAAATCTCAATTCGGTTTGCCATCAGGTTCGGTTAACCCCTGAGAGTGAATTTGTGGAAGGCACATCGGTCATAATTGGAGGTCCTCCTTGCCAACCTTTTAGTGTCGGTGGAAATCAGCAGGGAGTCAAAGACAGTCGCGATGGATTCCCGATTTTTATCAATGCGGTAGAACGTCATCAACCGGCGATCGCAATTTTTGAAAATGTGCCTGGAATGCGATTTCGCAACAAAGCCTATTTTGAACAAATTATCAATCGCTTAAAAGCTTTAGATTACCGAGTTGAATGGGAAATTCTGACCGCTAGTGATTATGGTGTGCCTCAACGCCGACAGCGACTATTTTGTATCGCTCATAAAGGCGGATGGGAATGGCCGAAAAAAACTCATTACTCTCATCCCTATACCGCTGGAGAAGCCCTTGGAAAACTGGCATTGATGGCCCCCCCTAACTCTAAATTTCTGACGCCCAGCATGGATGAATATATTAGAAAATATGAAAAAGCCTCTAAATGCGTCAATCCTAGAGATTTACATTTAGATAGACCGTCGCGAACTGTGACCTGTCGCAATCTAAGTGCACCGACTGGAGATATGTTAAGAATTCGCTTACCGGAAGGACGTAGACGCCGGTTAACCGTTCGCGAAGGCGCACGTCTGCAAAGTTTCCCTGATTGGTTTGAATTTCACGGCAGCGAAGAAAGTCAGTGTAAACAGATTGGCAATGCTGTTCCACCCATTTTAGCCAAGTCATTAGCGGTTAGGGTGAAGCTGTACTTAGAAAATCGGGGGCGATCAATATTACTTGAACAGACTATTTTATTACCGAAAGAGTTGAAACAGGCTTGATAGCAGCCCTAGAATTAGGTGTTTGAATGATAACAACAGGGGCTATGTAAATTAACAGAGGCGCCGAGGCCCGTTCTTTTGTAAAAATTAATACATAGTAATACCATAAACTTTATCAAGCGGTTAAGTTCGCTGCACGCTTTAAGGCGATGTTACTGGCTGGAAAAATAAGACGATCGCTACAGTCTGTCTGGTATTATGACTCAGTATATCAAGAGTCTCATCCCTTTGTAAAGTAGGCGGACCGGCTATTTCTGTTTCCCAAAATCTCCATATTACGGGGAGTTTAGCCTTTATCAGCAAAGGATTGGGGAGAGATTTATTGGGAATGTCTGATGGGGTCAAAAAAGTTTTAAAAACTCACCGGATTTTTGAGATGGGCTTTGTTTTTATTAAGACTGAGCGGGTTATTTACTTTCTGTTTTAGGAATTTTAAGCAAAGAATCCTGAATTTTTTAGAGGTAGTTGTAGGAGGGAGTGACCAATTTACCTCTACCCTTTTCATGTTTAAACAAGTAGCCTCTGTTGTTTTTTTTAGTTTAGTTATTGGTACGGTAATTGGGGTGCCTCATGTTAAAGACAATCTCAGTAAGACTACGGAATTTTCAAGTTTAAATCATACCCTAGGGGTTGATTCAGTTACTCACCAAAATCCGGATGAGAAAAAATGTACGATTCCTCGGGGTAGCGGCAGAAGAGATGACTGTTCTACTGCAGCATTTACAGAACGGATTTCTTGGGAGATAAGAACAGACGCTTTGGCGGGCTAATGAATATTAAATTGAGTGGAATAGTTAAACCCAGTAGATTATCTATTGGGTTTTTTCAAGGTAGGGAATTGTCGCTGCATGATATTTTTAGTCCGGAGATAAAACATCTGGGGGTGTTCTTCTGCGATCGCCTCTCATCAATACCCCTAATCCCACGGATTCAGGGACCCTAACTCTCGTTGATTGCTGTTCCAGGGACGGAGGTAGCGATCGCCTCTCAACGAATGCGACAATAGAATACCTGTTCACTCAATGAAAGTCGTTAACGAACTCATGCCTGCTGTTCCTGAATCCCTCTCCGGTAACCAAATCCGCGACAAGTTTCTGAATTTCTATGCCGCTAGGGGTCATCAAATCCTACCCAGTGCCTCGTTAGTCCCCGAAGACCCTACGGTTTTACTCACGATCGCCGGGATGCTGCCGTTTAAACCCATTTTTCTCGGACAGCGCACTCCGGAATTTCCACGCGCTACTACGTCTCAAAAGTGCATCCGCACCAATGATATCGAAAATGTGGGACGCACTGCCCGCCATCATACCTTTTTTGAGATGTTGGGCAATTTTAGCTTTGGGGATTACTTCAAAGAACAGGCGATCGCCTATGCCTGGGAACTCTCCACCGAAGTCTATGGACTCCCCAGCGATCGCATTGTTGTCAGTGTCTTCCGTGAAGATGATGAAGCGTTTAATATCTGGCGGGACAAAATTGGCATTCCCCCCCATCGGATTAAGCGGATGGATGAGGCGGATAATTTTTGGGCCTCCGGTCCCACGGGTCCTTGTGGTCCTTGTTCAGAATTGTATTATGACTTTCATCCCGAACTCGGGGATGACAATCTTGATTTAGAAGATGATACTCGCTTCATCGAATTCTATAACCTGGTTTTCATGCAGTATAACCGGGATGCTGAAGGCAATCTCACCCCCTTGGCGAAACAGAATATTGACACGGGATTAGGATTGGAACGGATGGCACAAATCCTCCAAAAGGTTCCCAACAATTATGAAACGGACCTGATTTTTCCGATTGTCAAAAAAGCGGCGGATATTGCAGGAATTGATTACGCCACGGCAGACGAAAAAACCAAAGTTTCTCTGAAAGTAATTGGGGACCATTCTCGCGCGGTGGTCCAGATGATTGCGGATGGGATTACGGCATCTAATATTGGCAGAGGGTATATTCTGCGCCGGTTAATTCGTCGGGTGGTGCGTCATGGACGATTAATTGGGATTCAAGGGGTGTTTACTCCCGAGGTGGCGGAAGCAGCGATCGCCCTTGGAGAAGGGGCTTATCCTAATCTGCGCGATCGCGAGGCGAGTCTGAAGGCGGAACTGCAACGGGAGGAAACTCGGTTTTTAGAAACCCTGGAACGGGGTGAGAAACTGTTAGCAGAACTGATGGAGAAAAACCCCAAAGAAATTCCGGGACGGGATGCCTTTATCCTTTATGATACTTATGGTTTCCCGTTAGAATTGACTCAAGAAATTGCCGAAGAACGGGGAATGACGGTGGAATTGCCCGGGTTTGAAGCGGCGATGGAAGAACAACGGGTGCGATCGCAAGCGGCCCATGAAACCATTGATCTCACGGTTCAAGGCAGTTTAGATAAACTAGCGGAACATATTCGCGGGACTGAATTTTTAGGCTATTCTGAACCCGTAACCACCTCAGAAATAACGGTGATTTTGATGGGGGGGAACTCGGTTGAGTCGGCAACCTCTGGCGATCGCGTTCAAATTGTCTTAGACAAAACGCCATTCTATGCCGAATCCGGGGGACAAATTGGCGATCGCGGATTTCTCTCGGGTCAAGATAGTTTAGTTCGGATTGAAGAGGTCAAAAAAGAATCAGATTTCTTTGTGCATTTCGGACGAATTGAACGGGGAAGCATTGCGATAGGCGATCGCATTACCGCCCAAATTGACCGCGCTTGTCGTCGTCGTGTTCAAGCTAATCATACCGCAACGCACTTGCTCCAAGCTGCCTTAAAACTGGTGGTGGATGAGGGAATTTCTCAGGCAGGTTCTTTGGTTGATTTTGACCGTTTGCGCTTTGATTTCAACTGTCCTCGTTCCCTGACTTCCGAGGAGTTAAAACAAGTCGAGGACCGGGTGAATACCTGGATTGCGGAAGCACATCAAGCCCAAATTGAGACGATGGGATTGACGGAGGCGAAGGCAAAAGGTGCAATTGCTATGTTTGGGGAAAAATATGCCGATGAAGTTCGAGTCATTGATTTTCCGGGCGTTTCAATGGAATTGTGCGGGGGAACTCATGTGAGTAATACCGCTGAAATTGGCGCGTTTAAGATTGTTTCAGAATCCGGGGTTGCTTCCGGGGTCCGACGGATTGAAGCAGTGGCGGGACCGGCGATTTTGGACTATCTGGAAGTGCGCGATCGCGTTGTTCGGGAATTGAGCGATCGGTTTAAGGTGAAACCCGAGGAAATCTGCGATCGCATTGACAGTATTCAAGGGGAATTGAAAGCAACCCAAAAACAATTAGAAACCCTGAAAGCTGAATTGGCGATCGTTAAATCGGACCAATTACTCACCGATGCCGAATCTATTGGGGAGTTTAAATTAATTGTTGCCAATCTGGGAGAAGTCGATGCAGAATCATTAAAAACTGCTGCCGAACGTTTACTGCAAAAACTTGGAAATGGTGCAGTTGTTTTGGGTTCAGTTCCCAGTTCCGATAAAGTCAGTTTAGTCGCTGCCTTTAGCAAAGAAGTGAATGCCAAAGGATTGCAAGCGGGTAAATTTATTGGTGCGATCGCCAAGATTTGCGGTGGCGGTGGCGGGGGACGTCCGAACCTGGCGCAAGCAGGGGGACGAGAACCGAAGCAGTTAGAACAGGCGTTAGAGACGGCTAAAACCCAGTTAAAAGACGGGTTACAGTAGTCCAGTTAAGGGGGTGGGCAAAGGCCCACCCTTGTCGCCCCTCCCGATGAAATGAAAGCAGGCGATCGCTTATTTTTTCTGAAATAAAAATTAACCTGTTCTACCCTCCCATTTTCTAACAGCGATCGGATATCCTCTGAACAAGCCTTTTTAGGACAGGGAGATATCTATGGGTAACTTCATCAAGCGAGTTTGGAAGCAATTCTTGCACTTACTTTATAAACGCACCATCCTCGTTTTAACGGTCTTATTTTGCATTGGGGTGGGGGTGGCAATGGCAAATATGTCTAGGCTTTCTTCCCACTTAATTACCTCTCAAGCTCTTCAAAATGCTTCTTTATTTGCGGAAGCAATGAAAGAAGCACGTACCCTCTATAGTACGCAAACTGTTGACCGAATTAATAATATCCCCGAAATTACGGTCACCCATAACTATAAAACACAACCCGGGGCTATTCCTTTACCCGCTACATTTTTAATGGAATTAGGCCATACCATTAGCCAAAATAATAGAGGGATGTCTGCTCATCTTTATAGTGATTATCCCTTTCCTTGGCGACGAGAAGAGGGGGGACCGAGAGATTCGTTTCAACAGGATGCGTTGCGCTATTTAAAACAATTTCCTGACCGTTCGTTTTATCGAACTGAGAAAGTCGGGAATAATCAAATGTTTCGCTATGCGCAAGCTGATTTAATGCAAGCCACCTGTGTCGCTTGTCATAACTCCCATCCTGATAGTCCTAAAACTGATTGGCAAGTGGGAGATGTGCGTGGTATCTTAGAAATCTCTCAGCCTTTAGGCAGTTTTATTGCTGATACTCAACGAGGGTTGAGTGGAACATTTTTGATGTTGGGCGGACTCTCAGGATTAGCCTTATTTGGACTGACTTTAATTCTGGGTCGCCTACGGCAAACCGCGAAAGAATTAGAGCAGAAAGTTCGGGAAAGAACGGCTGATTTAGCCATTGCTAATGGGGATTTAGAAAAACGCAATAAATTGATTCAGCAGGTATTTGGACGCTACTTGAGTGATAAGGTGGTGGCGAATTTATTGGATACTCCAGAAGCGCTCAAGTTAGGAGGCGATCGGCGGCAAATTACCATTCTGACTTCAGATTTACGAGGATTTACGGCCCTCTCTGAACGACTTCCCCCAGAACAAGTAGTAGAAATTCTCAATTTCTACCTTAAACAAATGGCTGATATAATCACTGAATATGAAGGCACGATTGATGAATTCATGGGGGATGGAATTTTAGTGCTATTTGGTGCGCCGACTCCGCGATTCGATGATTCCACTCGGGCGGTTGCCTGTTCCCTCGCGATGCAATTAGCCATGAAAGGGGTCAATGAAAAAATGACCGAATGGAATTTACCGCCTTTAGAAATGGGAATTGGGATTAATACGGGAGAAGTCGTTCTGGGAAATATTGGGTCAGAAAAGCGCACAAAATATGGGGTGGTTGGCAGTCAGGTTAATTTAACTTATCGCATTGAATCCTACACCACGGGAAGTCAAGTTCTCATTTCCAGTTCTACCTTGAGGTCCATTACGGTTCCGTTACGGATTAATCGTCAAAAAGAGGTGAAACCCAAAGGGGTAAAAGAACCAATTACCATTTATGAAGTGGGAGGAATTGGTGGGGAGTATAATCTTTATCTTCCTGAAGAAGAAGAAATTTTTGTAACTCTGACTGAATGGATTCCCATTCAATATACGGTTTTAGAGGGGAAACATATCGGAGATAAAATTTTGAATGGAGAAATAGTTAACCTCTCTCCTAAAAGTGCTGAAATTAGGATAAAAGAAGACAAAAATAATGGGATTCCTCCGGTCATGAGTAACCTGAAGTTAAATTTAGTTCATTTCTACTATGGAATTTTAAAGAGCAGCGAAGATATTTATGCCAAAGTGCTAGATACTCCAGCAGAACCAGGGCGGTTTTATATTCGATTTACCTCTCAACCCCCGGAGGTCAGAGAAAAGTTAGAGCATCTTTATAAATCTCTAGCAACGAAGTAATATGGATA
>CBFGOM010000221.1:0-9698 GCA_965650385.1 uncultured Oscillatoriaceae bacterium | reverse complement strand
GAAACCGGCATGGTGATTACCATCCATCCCTACAAAGGACAAATCACCAACGAAGCCGGAGAGGTGATTTCCACCTTCACCCTCAAACCCAACACCATTTTGGATGAAGTGCGCGCGGGAGGACGGATTCCCCTGATTGTCGGGCGATCGCTGACGGACAAAACCCGCAAGGCGATCGGGCTCGACATCAGCCCCATCTTCACCCGTCCCGAAATCCCCACCGACACCGGCAAAGGCTTCACCCTCGCCCAAAAAATGGTCGGAGAAGCCTGCGGCGTCTCTGGCGTCCGTCCGGGAACCGCGTGCGAACCCCTAATGACCACCGTAGGTTCCCAGGATACCACCGGACCCATGACCCGCGACGAACTCAAAGAACTTGCCTGTCTCGGCTTCTCCGCCGATTTAGTCATGCAGAGTTTTTGTCATACCGCCGCCTATCCCAAACCCGTGGATATCACCACCCAAAAAGAACTCCCGGACTTCTTTTCCACCCGAGGCGGCGTGGCATTACGTCCCGGAGATGGCATCATCCACTCCTGGCTAAACCGGATGCTACTCCCCGATACCGTCGGCACCGGAGGCGACTCTCACACCCGATTCCCCCTGGGAATCTCCTTCCCCGCCGGTTCAGGCTTAGTCGCCTTTGCTGCGGCATTAGGCGTCATGCCTTTAGATATGCCAGAATCCGTCCTCGTGCGGTTTAAAGGGGAATTGCAACCCGGTGTTACCCTGCGGGATATCGTCAATGCCATTCCTTATGTTGCCATCCAAAAAGGATTGCTCACCGTCGAGAAACAGAACAAAAAGAATGTGTTCTCTGGACGGATTATGGAAATGGAAGGTTTACCCGATTTAAAAGTAGAACAAGCCTTTGAACTCACCGACGCCACCGCAGAACGCTCCTGCGCCGGTTCTACCATTAAACTGAGTGAGGAAACCGTCGCCGAATACCTGCGATCGAACGTCACCCTGTTAAAAAATATGGCTGCCCGAGGCTATCAAGATCCGCGCACCATCCTACGCCGGGTCGCCAAAATGGAGCAATGGTTAGAGAATCCAAAACTCATGTCTGCGGATGCCGATGCCGAGTATGTGGAAACCCTAGAAATCGACTTGAACGAGATTAAAGAACCCATTGTTGCTGCACCCAATGACCCGGACAATATTAAATTAATGTCCGAATGTGCGGGAGATAAAATTGATGAAGTCTTCATCGGTTCCTGCATGACCAATATCGGTCATTATCGCGCCGCTGCCAAAGTCTTAGAAGGGGCGGGATTAGTCAAAGTTCGCCTGTGGATTTGTCCTCCCACCCGCATGGATGAAGAACAGCTAAAAGCCGAGGGCATTTACGACATTTTTGAAGCCGCCAATGCCCGGACGGAGATGCCCGGTTGTAGCCTTTGCATGGGCAACCAAGCCCGAGTTGAAGATGGAGCAACGGTGTTTTCTACCTCAACGCGCAACTTCAACAATCGCATGGGTAAAGATGCGCGAGTCTATCTCGGTTCAGCAGAATTAGCCGCAGTTTGTGCCTTACTCGGACGGATTCCCACGGTGGAAGAATACCAAGCAATTGTCACCGAGAAAATTAATCCCTTTGCGGATGATTTGTATCGGTATTTGAACTTTGACCAAATCCAAGGATTTGAGGATGAAGGTCGAGTCATCCCGTTGGAAGAGTTGCCCAGAATTGAGGATATTTTGGGAATGCCTGTAGGCGCAGGGAAATAACTCGTAAATCTATACTTTACTGACTTAAGGTGCTATATAGCACCTTAAGTCAGTCTCACATAAGGATATCGAGCCAGATCTGAAGCCTACGGCACGTTACGCGTTAAGCGAAGCTATACCGTAGGCTTTATGCACTCCAATATACCTTCATATCGATAATTTCATTAGATTCCCTCAAATCATGAAGCGCATATTTCATTTTAAGACAATCATTATTGTTTCGTTGGGTTGTCTATTTTTTTCCGTATTGCCGCCCATCAAACCTGCATCAAGCCGTTCCAATTCCGGGGGTGAAACTCCTGTCTCTGAAGAGATTGCACAGAACCTGAACTTTGGGCAACATTTCCAAGAATTAGGGGTTGAAGGTTCAATAATCATTACGGAATTAAATGGCGATCGCCTCTGGCAACATAACCCCCAACGCAATCAAACCGCTTTCCCCACCGCCTCTACCTTTAAAATCCTCAACTCTCTCATTGCCCTAGAAACCGGCGTTATTTCTAATGAACTAGCAGTGTTAACCTGGGATGGAATTCCTAGAGCAATTCCCACATGGAATCGGGACTTGAATCTAAAAGAAGCCTTTAAACTCTCTGCCGTCTGGTTTTATCAAGTGTTAGCGCGCCGCATCGGATATGAGCGAATGCAGCAATGGATAACCCAAGTCGGTTATGGTAATCAAAACATTGGCACAGCCGAAGAAATAGACCAATTTTGGCTACAGGGAACCCTCCAAATTACCCCCGAACAGCAAGTGCAATTTTTGCGCCGTCTGTACGAAAATGATTTACCCTTTTCTGAGCAGACCCTTACCGTTGTCAAAGAAATCATGATTTATGAACAAACTCCCGACTACACCATTCGAGCCAAAACAGGTTGGTTTGGATTTGGAAATGAATCACTCCAAAATATTGGCTGGTTTGTGGGGTATGTAGAAACTGGAGATAATGCTTATTTTTTTGCCACCAATATTGATGTTAACCAGCCGGAAGATGGACCGGCTAGAATTGAGTTAACTCGGCGCTGTTTGCAAGATATCGGCGTACTGTAGTACCAGTCCAGCCCCTGCCAAGTTTTCTTATGCGATCGCCTATTTTATGCCCATTGAACTCTCTGAACTCCTCCAACAGGCAATTCTCACCAATTCCTAGATAGGCAGGAAGCAAAGAAACCGCGTTTCTGTCAGGGATTTTGGATCCTTAACTAGATATTCAGAGAAACCGGGTTTCTCTGAACCTGGCTATAATGGGATCAACCTTTACTGCGTCCTCAACTCAAATCGGTTTAAGTCGAAGTGGGCCTAAATCAGGGGGAATTAGACATCCATTAGAAATCAGAGGGATTCATGCTGAATATAGAACTCGATCAAGAAACGGAAGCCTGTTTAGTGGAAATTTTGGCAAGGGAAAAAATTACCAGCGATGAATTGATTAAACGCTTGGTTAAAGAACGTTGGTTGAGTTTACAACCCCGCCAAACTATTGTCCAAAGACGGGGGGGACATCCTGAACATCTGTTAGAGAATGCGCCGCCTGGTTTATCAGAACGGGCCAATCGAAAAAAAGCAATTGCTAATTATTTGGAGAACCAGCATTCCCAACATCATTCGTAATGACTTATCATCCCCTAATTATTGTAGATAGTGGAATTTTAGTGGCTTACTACAGTTCCACAGATCGCTATCATCAGCAGGTCCGAGTCTTCTTTGAAAGATGTACAAGTCATCTAGTCACTACGGTGAGTTGTGCTACTGAGGTTATGTGGCTACTTAGTCAAGATTGGCGTACCCAAAATGAGTTTCTTCAGGATCTGGCTACAGAACTTTATGAATGCATCCAATTGATTCCTGAAGATTTTTCGCGGATTGCTCAACTGAATTAGCAGTATGCAGATTTGCCGGGAGATTTTGCGGATTTGTCTCTAATTGCTATTTCTGAACGGCTGAATATTCCGGCTATTGCTACTTTGGATAGTGATTTTGATGTTTATAAACGTTATCGAAAACAATTTTTTGAACGGGCATTTATACCTGAGAACTGAAGCTGTTTTTATTGATTTTTAGGATGCTTAACGTAAAGATTCTGTTGGCGCAACGCTAGGGCGTAATTCGCCAACAGAATTAGAAAGGAACTCAGGGGGAAACGGATGCAATCCAGAGAATTCAGGGAAAGTACCTTACATCTGGCCCAATTCTCACCGAGTGTTACTCAGTTGGGCGGTTCTCACGGTGAGTTCTAGGGTTTGGGGGCCCCGTTGAACGGTGAGACGGAGGTCGCGATTGACGCCGCTATTTTCGACGATGCGCTGCAATTGATCGGCGCTGGTGATGGGGGTGCCATCTACAGCTACGATCGCATCTCCAAGGCGCAATCGGGCCGCTTCTGCGGGAGAATCTCGTATGACTCGCATCACTAAGACGCCATTGATTTCTGGGACGATTAAGTTAGAATTACGGTCCTGATTGTTTTGGCGCGCTAGATCTGGGGTTAAGGTGACCATCTGAATCCCGATAAAGGGATGAGCAACCGTCTCACCTTTGGCTAATACATCGGTGAGGGCTTTTGCTTTGTTGATGGGAATGGCAAATCCAATCCCTCTGGCGTTGGGACGAATGGCGGTGTTTATACCGATGACTTGACCGCGATCGTTCAACAGGGGACCGCCAGAGTTGCCGGGATTGATGGCGGCATCGGTTTGTAAAAAGTCCACGCGCTTATCGGGGATGCCGACTTGGGTGGACGATCGCTCTAAGGTGCTAATAATCCCTAATGTGACGGTATTATCTAACCCAAAGGGATTACCGACGGCGATCGCCCAATCTCCCACTCTCACTTCTGAGGAGTCACCCAACGGTGCTACGGGTAATTGTTCTCCCGGGTCGTCAATCTTGACCACTGCTAAATCGGTAACGGCATCCGTTCCGCGCACTTCTCCCTCAAATGTGCGACCGTCTTTTAAGGTGACGGTGACGCGATCGGCATCACTGACGACATGAGCATTCGTGAGAATTAATCCGTCACTGTCGATAATGAAACCCGAACCTTGACCCCGCAGGAGTTCTTCTTGCTGGGGGACTGGCACATCCGGTCCGAAAAACTCTCGGAACAAGGAATCATTAAAAAAGGGGTCATCGCGACGGGTGATTGTCCGTTCGGTATCCAGGCGGACCACGGAAGGTCCGACGAGATCAACCGCTGCGGTGACAAAGTTGCCTGCGCTTCCCAGGTTTTGTTTAGGTTGGAGGGCGATCGTTACCGGGTTAGGGGGGAAGGAATCCACCGCAGACAGGGGGACTGCTGCCGCAGAGAGAGACCCAAGGGGGTTCAACCAGGCGATCGTACTCCAAATCCCCATTAATAAATAAGTGATAAGGGTTCGCCACTTCGCACAAAATTTAGCCCAAGACATGGTTATTATTTATATCCGTCGGTAGAGTAAGAGGGAAAATCGAGGAGGCGAAGGGTAACCCCGTCACACTCCCATAATTTCACAGTAATCGAACTCGGCTGCACTCACAATCCTCTGAAGATAGATTACTCAATTTGGGAACGTTTTTGAGTTAACCCAAACCTTACAAACCTTATGAGGGAAGGTAGTTTCCCTCTTCCAAAGAGAACACAAAAAACCGGGTTTCTGGCCCTGATTTGTGGAACTTATCCAGCGATCGAGTCAAGAAACCCAGTTTTTCATCTCTGCTGTACCAATCTGTACCAACCCTGTTATATTTCTGAGTCCATCGGAGGTCTGTCCCTAAAGAGTTCCCTTCAAACCCAAGGACTTGTTATCGGATAAAATCCTGAATATCCGAAACGGAATGACTATTTTGATGGGACTGCTAATGAGTAGATGTTAGAAGGATAAAACCCGGTTAAAGCCGCTAATTCATGGCAGTATTAGGGGGTAAACATTTTAAAATTTAACCCCCTAAACTCACTTTAGCCAATGTTGACTTTAACAACCTTGTTTTTCTCCTCTTCTGCTTTGGGCAAATTGAGCTGGAGAATGCCATTTTTGTATTCCGCTTGCACTTCAGTATTTTTCACTCGGGCGGGGAGGGGAATCACCCGGCGGAATTGACCATAGCGAATTTCGCTGCGGGTCATACCTTGTTGTTCGGTCAGGGTTTGGCAGCGGCGTTCTCCACTAATTGCCACGGATTCGGCAGTGACTTGGACATCGAAATTCTCGGGTTCCATGCCAGGAATTTCTAGTTTTAAGTGAATGGCATCACTGGTTTCAGAGATTTCGGCAGGAGGAACGAAGGTCAGTCCGCTATTTTCGGTTTCGGGGGAGGAAGAAATGGTATCAAATAAGCGGTTCATTTCCCGTTGTAGGGTGTCAATTTCCCGGAATGGGGAGTAACGAATGAGAGCCATAATAGGTTGCCTCCTCAAGAATTGATGTTCGGTTGAGGTATGAATCGCTTACCTCTTTCTGGAATTAATATATCTAAGTTAAGCAATGGGTTAAGTTCGGTTTTGTGTATGGGGTGAGTGTAAATTACCGCACCTGTAGAGAGGTGGAAGGAGGATAACGACTGAAGTGGTGAGGTTGAACTTAAGAGGACGACTGAAGTGGTGAGGTTGAACTTAAGAGAATGGCTGAAGTCGTGATGTTGAATATTCGGGAACTGTTAGAATCCTTGGGGTGTAGAGAAGGGGTCTCCCGGATGGGGGTTGAAATCCGGTGAATACCCCGGCGTTTGGATTCAAGGGAAGGGGCGCTTTTTCTGGGGAATGCGCGCTTTGTCGATGATTTACTGATTCACTGTTGTTTATTTGGACTTTGGTTTTTGCTTATGTTGAGATTGACGATCGCTTGCTTTTACAAATCCCTAAAATCCCTGAATATGCTGGGGTTGATGTTGATGTTGGTGAGTTTATCGTCCCCGGTGAGGGGGCAAACCTCACCTCCTGCACCGGCGCGCTTTTGTCAATCGCAGTTGGAACCAACGATCGCCGGGATTATCAATCGTCCTCAGTTACGGCGTGCCCGATGGGGTATTCTGGTGGAAACGTTGGATAGCCAAGGCGATCGCACGCTTTATAGTCAGGATTCTGAGCAGTTTTTCATTCCCGCCTCAACGGCTAAATTGCTCACAAGTGCAGCAGCGTTACATCATCTGGGTCCTGACTTTCAGATTCGCACCTCGGTTTATGGTTCTAATCCAACGGGGGACCGCATCGACTCTCTGCGGATTGTGGGACGGGGTGACCCGACAATTGGGAAAACTCAGTTAGAGGCGATCGCCCAACAATTGCAGCAACAAGGCATCCGTCAAGTGGGCGAACTGATTGGGGAAGATAGTTATTTCATCGGGTCTCCCATCCATCCAAACTGGGAATGGGAAGATGTCCAGGCGGGATATGGTGCACCCATCAACAGTCTGATTTTTAATCAAAATAGTGTAGAGTTTACCCTGACTCCCCAGGGTGTAGGACAACCGTTATCAGTGACTTGGGCGAATCCCACGGAACAAACCCGATGGCAAGTTGAGAATCGGTCCCGGACGGTTTCAACCGATTCCCCAGAATTTTTGGAGGTGGGGAGAGAGTTTACCCGACCCATTGTGCGAGTCTCGGGTCAGTTGCACGTCGGGTCACCGGCAGAAGAGGTTTCGATTTCGGTTGCGGAACCTGCGCAGAACTTTTTAGAGTATTTCCGCCAAGCGTTGAATGGGGTAGGAATTACCACGGGACGGGAAATAGTGAGTGACCCGTTTAGAACTATGCCGAATCAACCGGAATTAGCGGCGATCGTCTCACCTCCTTTGTCTGAAATGACGGTGGAAGTTTTGCAAAAAAGCAACAATCTTTATACAGAGGTCTTGTTGCGATCGCTCGGGGCAAATCCCCAAGGTAAAGGGAACAACCCTTTGCCAGAAGAGACTCGGGAGGCGGGTTTACAGGTCTTGAAAGCGACCTTAACCGAATTGGGCGTTGATCCAACCAGTTACGATTTAGTAGATGCTTCGGGACTGTCTCGCCGCAATTTGGTCAGTCCTGAATCCCTCGTGCAAACCCTGCGAGGGATGGCGAATTCTCCCTATTTTGGGATTTACCGAGAGGCATTACCTTTAGCGGGTGTGAGTGGTACATTACGGACCCGATTCCAGAATACCCCGGCAGCACAAACGGTCCGGGCCAAAACGGGGACATTAACCGGGGTATCGGCTTTATCGGGGTATGTTCCCAATTCGGAGTATAATATGATTTTGTTTAGCATTCTGGTGAATCAATCGGACCAATCCTCGGCTATGTTAAGAGCGGCGATCGATGAAATTGTGGTGCTGTTGACCCGATTGGAACGTTGCTAATTGATTAGGGGGTTTCTTCTCGATGTGAATTTCCCCTGCCCAAATCAGGGTAGGGGGTCGAACCCTCCCGTTAAGCAGATTGAAGCCAAAAAATTCAACCTATTTTTAATAAAAATTAACAATAAAACGGGGATGGAGCGTGGTAATTTCTTAGCATTTCGAGTTAGGGTTGAAGAATCAACAGACTACCGTTCCTTACAGGCTAACTTGACCCAGCAGGAATGGGAAATTAGGGTAATCAGAGAATCATGCTGAAAATTTACTCACTACACCTCGAACGCCTCAAAACTTAATTGGCTAAATTCCCCCCAGGGTCAAAAACCCAGAACGATCAACCCACTAGAGTCGGGAGTTTAAAAACGGGTCGGGAGTTTTTCGGGATTTTACTCCAGGGGACAATTCTGCACCCCCCTCGTTCTGAGAAAATTCTCAGAAAATATCAGGGAGAAAAGGTTTTAACCCCTCCAGGAATGATTTAAACTAACACTATAGCGATATAGATTTGGGGAAAGATTCAGAAGAGATAGAGGCGGGGTCAACCCAAACTCCAGGATCCAAAAGCGCGATCGCCCCGGGGTCAACACCGAGCAATTTGGGCCATGCAACACCACCGGGGAAAGCGCACCGGATCCAGGGGGCAAAGAACTTCTGATCAACGAAAGAAGCAACAAGAAAAACCAAAAACCAACCGGGGTAGAAGAGGAAGCGAAAGGAGGCCATCGGCTAAACAACGTTCCATCCTCCGACACTGTGATTCACAATCATGATAGACGGAGCCGCAACCACTAGGGTGAATTATGAACCGCATTTTGCTCCTAATCGAGGAACAACAAACCTGTTATCTGCTCATCCAGCAGTTAAGGCAATATTACGAAATTGTCACGGGAGAATCAAACCCGGTGGCAATGGGGGCGGCTGAAGTCCACCGAGACTGGAATGGTTTAGACTTGTGCATTGGCGATCGCCTTGGGTTGGAGAGTTACCAAGGGTCCTCCGAATCAGGAAACCTGTGGCAAGACCGTCATTTTCCCCTATTGCTGGTGATTCACCCGGGAGAGTGGGGCATTTTGTCATCCCACCAGGAAGCGGAAGAAGGCGCAAACCTGGAGAACCCCCTGGAGTTTAAAAGATATGACGATGCGATCGCCGTCCCGATCCAGCCCGAAGAACTTTTGTGGAGAGTTGAAAAACTCTTGAGTAGCAGAGTCCGGGTTACCCCGACCGAATACCTGTCCATCGGGGCTGTTTTTCCTCCCGAACACCCGGAATTCGCGATCGCCCGCCGCCCCGATTTACAACGCCACCAACAACAAAACGATCAACTTCTGCGCGCCTTCGTGGAAGAAATTCGTGACTATGCGATTTTTCTACTCGATTCAACCGGACGGATTGCCAGTTGGAATCGAGGGGCACAAAGACTGCTGGGTTATTCCTCCTCAGAAATTATCGGCCATCACTTCTCCTGTTTTTATCCCCCAGAAGATATTGCGACAGGCAAACCCCAACAAGAGCTACAACTCGTTGCTACAGCGGGACAATGTGAAGATGAAGGATGGCGCAGGCGACGGAATGGAACGCGGTTTTGGGCCAATATCACCCTCTCGGCATTGCAAGACACCCAAGGACAATTAGTGGGATTTTCTGTAAT
>CBFGOM010000220.1:0-9793 GCA_965650385.1 uncultured Oscillatoriaceae bacterium | reverse complement strand
AAAAATTTCCCGGCTTCCAAGTGGGGAGTTTAATCGGTTTTCTGCGCTTGAATCACTTACAAACTCCCCCCAGCATAGAGTCGGGGAGAATCAACTTGAAAACCCATTTCTTGCAACAGTTGGGGTAAATTCGTTTGAAGTAATTGCCACGCGGTTTGGGTTTCAAAGAGCCAGAAAAAGAGGGCTAATCCGGGCCAGAATAGGGGATTGGTGGGCGGATGAAAATCAACGATCGCAAAGGTTCCTCCTGGCTTCAGGACCCGATAGACTTCCTGGAGAATTTGCCGCAATTGTTCAGGTTCCATTTCGTGCAGCGCGGCGCTAGTATGCACGAGGTCAAATTCATGCTCACCAATGGGGATATTTTCGGCAAACGCTTCGATATAGGATGCCTGGGGGACATTGGTTCGCGCCCGCTTCAGGGAGAGGGGAGAGGCATCTAAACCGGTGACATTGTGGGAAGATTGGACCAGGTAGGCGGTGGCTTGACCACTTCCGCAGCAGAGATCGAGAATTTTGCTGTCGGGTTGGAGAGTGAGTCCTTCGAGGGCTAACTGCCGGAACCGAGATTCTCCCCCGACGCTGAGGGCAGCGATGCGGGAAATGCCATCGTAAAGCCACTGATAGCGATAACTCCAGTCTCTGAGAATTGTTGCCACGGATACCCCCTGGAATAAAAATGCTGATTTAACTCAAACTGTGACTTAATCAACCGTATTATTGTTAAAATAAGTAAACAATAATGAAAACACTAAGGAAACTGTGACTGCTATGGGCCGTGTAGGGGTACTGTTACTGAATTTAGGTGGGCCGGAACAGATTGAAGATGTTCGACCCTTTCTGTACAACCTGTTTGCTGACCCGGAAATTATTCGCTTGCCTTTTCCGTGGATGCAAAAACCCCTAGCATGGCTGATTTCAAGCCTGCGGCATAAAAAATCCCAAGCCAATTATATGGAAATTGGGGGGGGTTCACCCTTGCGCAGGATTACGGAGGAGCAGGCGATCGCCTTGCACAAAAGTTTACAAGACAAGGGACAGGATGTTCAAGTCTACATTGGGATGCGCTACTGGCATCCGTTCACGGAAGAGGCGATCACCCGCATCAAGCGTGATGGTGTCGAACAATTGGTCATCCTCCCTCTGTATCCTCAATTTTCAATTAGCACTAGCGGGTCCAGTTTCCGATTATTAGAAAAAATTTGGTCAGAAGACCCTTCTTTGGCCCCGGAAAAACATACGGTTATCCCGTCTTGGTATCAGCGATCGGGCTATCTACAAGCGATGGCGCAATTAATCGCCCGCGAACTAGATGGGTTTGAAAATCCTGATGATGTGCATATTTTCTTTAGCGCTCATGGGGTTCCGGTAAGCTATGTAGAAGAAGCAGGCGACCCCTATCAGCAGGAAATTGAGGAATGTACGAGACTCATCGTACAAACCCTGAATCGTCCCAATCGTCATACTCTGGCTTATCAAAGTCGAGTGGGTCCAGTAGAATGGCTCAAACCCTATACCGAAGATGCGATCGCCCAGTTAGCAGCCGAAGGGGTGAACCATTTACTCGTAGTCCCCATTAGCTTTGTCTCGGAACATATCGAAACCCTTCAAGAAATTGATATGGAATATCGAGAAGTCGCAGAAGAGGCGGGGATTGAACATTTCCATCGGGTCCCGGCGTTGAATACTCATCCGGTGTTCATCGAGGATTTAGCTAATTTAGTGGTAGAGGCGATCGATGCCCCACCTTTGACCCTGGATCAGGTGATGCGTCCCCAGAAAAACTTCAAAATGTATCCCCAAGAACGTTGGGAATGGGGAATGACGACTGCTGCGGAAGTCTGGAATGGACGACTGGCAATGCTGGGGTTTATGGGACTCTTAATTGAATTAATCAGCGGTCATGGACCGTTACATTTTATCGGATTGCTCTAATGGCTGGCGGTTACTGGGAAAATTTTCAGTAACCGGCAGGGCCTAGGCTGAATCGAAAACTGGAAGAGTCCCCGGGTTGCCGAAATTTAATCCGGTTCGGTTTTATTGTGGCGCGGATTTTTCCGCGCACCCTGCTGGATATACCAGCGATACCACTCCTGGGACGAACGAATTGCTAACCATAACAGGAGTAGCGCAATAATGCCGCCCTCAGTTGGGGCGTCGAAGGCGAAGAGAACTAGACAAATACAGAGGGTATCTTGAGCAAGAATCGCCCAGATGGGTAATTTCCCGAGGCGATAGAACCACCCGACTTGTACCAGTTGGAGAACTAGGGCCAATAATCCTCCAATGACGCCAATTAGGGCAACGATAAAAGTGGGGGCATCGCTGTCGTCTCGAAAACTGGCAGCGGCGATCGCCATCCCCATAATGGCCCCCACTAACGGACTAAACAACAGTTGCACGTTTTGGAGGAGTCGCTGTCCCCAGGGTTGTTTGGAGGCAAAGAGTTCAAATAAGGACCAACTCACCAACACCCCGATCGCCACCTGGGGGGAAATCCGCGACAGCAGGGGGACCCGGGACCATAATTCATCCGCATTTAACAAACCGATTAACAGCAGCGGGAGGGCAATCCTTAGACCCCCTGCTGCTGAGGCGGATAGCGCCGCTAGGAGTGGAATCATCATATTGGCAATTTAGTCTCTTGAAGTCTTATGGTTTCCGCTCACCCAGTCCAGCTATCGCAGTTTAAGCTTTTCGGCGATCGCCGAGCAGTTTTGCCCGCAGATCTCGAAGGGGGTGGCGATCGCATCTGGCCTCGTTAGGGTTGGGTTCCATCCCCTCCTTTTAGTGTAAATGCTCAGGCGGTGATCTGCCTGCAATCCCATGAAGCCCTTTCCGGTTTTCTCTTCCTGTGCATGGTTCCTCTCCACTTGACCCGCCTTGGGGAGGATATTCTTTTTTCCCCGGGTTAATGCAGTTGTATTCTAAATGATTACGGGGATCGAGGAGTTCGCTACAGGTCTCAACGAATTAACCCTTAAATTTGATAGCGTGACAGGATTTAAACATCCTGAAATCTCCCTAAAAACTGTATAATAAACTACAGTAGTGCATGGCGAACCAACCGAACTGCCCTCAATTTTCACAGAATAAGCCGAGAATATTCTTTTGGATACTTCTATATTCTAGGCTTATCAACACCCGAAAACGCCTCAAGGGGGTCTCCTCGGACTCTGGCTAGAGGCGCATCCTCAGATTCACCCCACTTAAAATTCCCTCGCCGAGTCGGAACCCTGGATCATTCGGGGTTTGCACCACCCAGGCGATCGCCTATATGGAGGATACTAAAATGTCCGATTCACTCTTTGCCGACGCCAGCAAACGCTTAGAACGGGCGATGAAATACGTCTCGATTTCTGAAGACGCCCTCGAATATCTCAAATATCCTAAAGCCAGTTTAAACGTTTCTATTCCGGTGCGTATGGACAACGGTTCCTTACGCATTTTCCAAGGTTATCGGGTCCGCTACGACGATACAAGAGGTCCAGGGAAAGGAGGGGTCCGATATCATCCCAATGTTTCGATGGATGAAGTCAAATCCCTGGCTTTTTGGATGACCTTTAAATGTGCCGTTCTTGACTTACCCTTTGGCGGTGCAAAAGGCGGTGTCACCGTCAATCCCAAAGAACTGTCTAAACTAGAATTAGAACGATTAACGCGCGGTTATATTGATGCGATCGCCGACTTTATTGGCCCCAATATCGATATTCCCGCCCCAGATGTTTATACGAACCCCACCATCATGGGTTGGATGATGGATCAATATAATATTATCCGTCGTTCCCTCAACCCCGGCGTTGTGACAGGCAAACCCGTCACCCTAGGCGGCAGTTTAGGTCGGGATACCGCCACCGGCAGCGGTGCCTATTATGTCATTGAAGCCATTATGAGGAAATTTGACCGACTCCCCCATGAAACCACCGTTGCCATTCAAGGATTTGGAAATGCTGGTTCTGTAGTGGCTGAACTCCTTGCCAAAGCCGGATACAAAGTAGTCGCTGTCAGCGACTCGCAAGGGGGAATTTATGCCAAAAAAGGACTGGATATTCCTAGCATTCTCCACTACAAAAAATCTAACCCGGGGATTCAAGCGGTCTATTGTCAAGACACGGTTTGTAATATTGTGGAACATGAAATTATCACCAATGAGCAACTCTTGGCTTTAGAGGTGGATATCCTGATTCCTGCTGCCTTGGAAAATCAAATCACCGAAGCCAATGTGCAAAATGTCAAGGCCAAATATATCTTTGAAGTTGCCAATGGACCGATTAGTTCCGGTGCCGACCGCATCTTGGAAGACCGAGGTATTTATGTGGTTCCTGATATTTTAGTCAATGCCGGAGGAGTAACCGTCAGTTATTTTGAATGGCTGCAAAATCGTAGCGGTTTATATTGGGAATTGGAGGAAGTTGAGGAACGCTTGCAAAAGAGAATGCGCAAAGAAACGGAGAAAATTTGGCAAATTGCCGATGAATTTTCTATTTCCATGCGAACCGCTGCTTATGTGCATGGGTTAAACCGTCTGGGAGAAGCTCTCAGCGCCAAGGGAACCCGGGATTATTATGTGAAGAAATAAGTCCAAAATAGAATCAGAGGGCGGTGGCAGGTCCCCAAAAAACTCAGCCACCGCTCACTACGCATAAAAGTAGGAGGTATTGAAATTTGGGTCAATTTATGGTAGGGTAGCTCTCGATATTTAAGGGGACATCTAGGGTGGCGATCTCCTTAGCAACACAGAGAGCTTGATAAGAAGTCTAGTCCAGGGTGTCCTTAAAAAATTAGGATTAATCCGTTGAGGAGAGAAGTATGAGTCGCGGAATTTATATTATTGCTAATGATCGGGTGCAGGAGCAGGCGATCGCCCTGCTCAATAGCATTCGCTTGTATGATCCAGATGTGCCAGTGGTGATGATTCCCTATGACGAGACTTATGAAGAAGTGGCTCACATCCTCCAGGAAAAATTTGACGTACAAGTTTATGCAGATTTAGACTTTATTAAACGCTTGGCTCAAAAACTTCAGGAAATTTTTGGCGTAAAATTTTTTGCCCGTCCCAATCAATTTAGAAAGCAAGCCTGTTGGTTTGGGCCCTTTGATGAATTTGTATATATCGATACTGATATTGTTGTTTTTGAAAGAATTAGCGACAATTTTAACTATCTAAACGACTCTGATTTTATTTGTTGTGATTATCAACATTCGGGAGGAATTACTAATGTTTTTAGCCCGCAAATTATAGAAGCCGGAGTCTTCACCTCAGAACAGCTTCAGGATATTTTTAATGGCGGGTTCTGGGGTTCAAAAAAAGGGTTAATCACCGAACAAGATTTATATGATACCTTTGCGGAATGTGCCGCCCATCCGGAGTATTTCGATTTCTCCCAAAAAACCTCCGATCAGCCGATTATCAATTACATGATTTTGAAGAAAATTCCGCGCCGGTTTAATATCGTGCGCCGCCCGGGCAAGGCCCCCGGCAACTGGGCGGGAACCAAAAAATTTCAAGCCATTGAGGGACCGAAACTATTTGACCCCGATATCAAGCAACCCTTACAATATTTGCACTGGGCGGGAATTCGGATTGAACCGGGATGTCCTTATTGGGATATTTGGGAACATTACCGCTATTTGAATGAACCTAAACCCGATCGCTCCGCGCAACAACCCGCTAAAAAAAGCTTTGCGAAAACACTGCGCGAGCAACTCAGAAAAATTAAAGCTAAATTTTGAGGACTACTCCCCAATTTGGCTGTCCTTGAGCTATTTGCTCGGGGACAGCCGGACTGGGAATGAGGAATTGAGACTAGCTTACTCCCGCTTTGTTAGAGTTAGCCTTCTCTCACTAAGCGGACAGGGATAAGACCTCAACTTGATGGGAAATCGGAATTTCCACTTCAAAGACAGTACCTTGGTTGGGGCAGGAGGTACAGCGGAGATTCCCCTTATGTTTTTCTACCACAATTTGCCAAGTAATTGAGAGTCCGATGCCCGTTCCTTTCCCGGGGGGTTTGGTGGTGAAAAAGGGATTGAAAATACAACCTCGGACCGCTTCAGACATTCCAGGTCCATTATCAGAAATGCGAATGGTAACCTGATTTTTCCCGCTCACTTCCGTGTGAATCACAATTTGCGTGGGATGCGCTTTCATTTCAGGGAGGGTTCTTCTATCGTTCCACTCATCGATCGCATCGATCGCATTGGCGAGAATGTTCATAAACACTTGATTGAGTTCCCCGCCATAGCATTCCACTTCTGGTAAATGGGAATCATACTCTCGGATCACTTCAATCTCTGGGCGATCGGATTTGGCTTTCAAGCGGTTATTTAAAATCATCAAGGTACTGTCTAGTCCTTGATGTAAGTTAACCCGCTTCATTTGAAATCCCTCATGACGAGAAAAATGTCGTAACGATAAGACAATTTCCCGAATGCGTTCCGCCCCCACTTGCATAGAGTCTAAAATTTTCGGTAAATCTTCCTTGAGGAAGGGTAATTCAGTCGATTCGATCGCTTCCTCTATTTCAGGAACTGGGGCTGGGTAATGTTGCTGATACAAATCAACAATTTCAATCAGGTCTTGAGTATAGTTATGAGCATAAGTGAGATTACCATAAATGAAATTAACCGGATTGTTGATTTCATGAGCCACCCCAGCCACCAATTGTCCTAAAGCAGACATTTTTTCAATTTGAATCAGTTGGCTTTGCATTTGCTGGAGTTGCAACAGGGAGCGTTCGAGTTGGTGTGCCTTCTGGCGTTCCCGGTTTTCAGATTCCTGTAAAGCAATCTGGGCTTGTTTGCGTTCATTAATTTCTTGGTTGAGGCGATTGTTGGTGTCCAGCAATGCCTTGGTCCGCTGTTCCACCCGGTGTTCCAACTCTTGGGCAAGACATTCCAGTTCAGCCCGGGCGCGATCGCGTTCCACAATTTCCGCTTCCAGCTTTTGTCTGAGATGGCGGATGCTCAAATGAGTCTTGACCCGTGCTAAGACTTCTTCATGTTGGATCGGCTTAGTAATATAGTCAACAGCACCAGCATTAAACCCTTTGACTTTATTTTCCGTATCGTCTAGGGCCGTCATAAAAATAACGGGAATATCTCGGGTAACGGGATTTTCTTTCAAATGTTCGCAAGTTTCAAAGCCATCCATTTCCGGCATGAGTACATCTAACAGGATTAAGTCCGGTTGAGAATACTCGACTTTTTTTAAGGCACTTTTTCCACTGCGAGCAACCCAGATTTTAAACCCTGATTCACTCAAAAACTCGACCACCGACCCTAAATTTGTCGGCATATCATCGACGATTAAAATCGTCCCCAATTCTAAACAGCGATCGCTCATTGTCCTGCCTCCATATACCCTTGAACATAAGTTAGTAATTCCTCTTCGGCAAAGGTTGTAGCCAAGTGAATCACCTGAGTGGCAAACAGTGCATAACGCGGATCCCCATCTACCAAGCGCTGCACTCGTTCTTGAATCGTGACCAATTCGCCCTTCATTGCCAAATCGAATAAAATAGCGAGTTCCTCGGGGTTAGGGGCGATCGCTTCACTCAACTGAGGGGGGATAGAAGCAGGGATCAGACTGGATTCAGCACTTTCAACTACTTGCTCCTCATAAATCCATTCTAAATCTAAATGGCTTCTTAAGCAACTCAAAAGTTGTTCATCTCGAATGGGTTTAAGTAAAAAATCATTACACCCAATATTCAAACAAGATTCTTCCTGGGACGAAAAAATACTCGCTGAAGTCCCGATGGCAACCAAACTTTTCGCTTCGGGCATTTTCCTAATTCGCCGCATGGCTTCAAACCCATCCATCACCGGCATCACCAAATCAATGATAATGCAGTCCGGTTGGAAAGAAGACACTTTATTAAGGCAATCTTGCCCATCGATTGCTTCTTCCACTTCAAATCCGAGAGGAGTCAGTAAATTCACCAAGACTGAGCGATTTTCCCATCGATCATCCACCACCAGAATTTTTCGGCGGGTCCCCACAAATCCCTGAATAATTTTTAGGGAGTCTTTCAGTTCCTCCGCGCAATTGTCTACTCTAGGTAATTTGACTTCAAACCAAAACTGGCTGCCTTTTCCCGGCTCACTTGCCAGATGAATCGAACTCCCCATCATTTCGACTAATTGAGAACTAATCGCCAGTCCCAGTCCTGTTCCTTCCGTTTGACGAACCGTCCCATTCACCTGCTCAAAGGGTAAAAAGATCTTAGCAATTTGCTCTGGTTCAATCCCAATTCCCGTATCCTGGACTAAAAATCGCAGGGTGATTAGAGGGGTGTCCAAATCTAGGGTAGGGGAAGGGACTGCTTCAACTTTAAAAGTGACTCCACCCTTTTCTGTAAATTTGACCGCATTTCCCAGTAAGTTAATTAACACTTGGCGCAAGCGTTTTTCATCCGCATAAATCCCTAGAGGCAACTGAGAAGAGGGTTCATAAATGAGGGCAATTCCTTTACTGTCCGCCCGAACCCGGCAGATGTCGGCAATACTTTGTAAAAACTCCAGCAGATGGAATGAACTCGGTTGCAATTCCATTTTTCCCGCTTCGATTTTCGACAAATCTAAGACATCGTTAATCAGGGTGAGTAAGTGTTCCCCACACTTGTGGATAATTTTCACCCCACTTTTTTGAACTTGACTAAGGGTTTTGTCACGGTTGAGAATTTGGGCATAGCCTAAAATTCCGTTGAGGGGAGTTCGCAGTTCATGACTCATACTTGCGAGGAATTGACTCTTAGCTCGATTCGCTGCATCAGCCGCTTTTTCCGCCCGTTGCCGTTCCTGAATTTCGATTTCTAAGCGGTCATTTTTTGTATTTAATTCCTGGGTTCGGGCTTTGACTTTCAGTTCTAAGGTATGGTAGAGGGTGGCATTTTCCAAGGCGATCGCTGCTTGACTCGATAACATCTTCAGCACTTCTACCCGTCTTGGGGTAAAAGCGCCCGCAATCAGATTGTTTTCTAAATAAAGAATCGCGGTAAATTTGCCTTGGTAGAGGATGGGTAAACAGAGTAAAGATTTGGGTTTGTGTTCCCGGATATAAGCATCGCCACTAAAGATTTCGTCTGTACTCACTTCGGTGAGAATGACATCTTTTTGGGTTCGTATCACATAGTCCACAGCAGCGATCGCCACCTCAGCACTCTGATGAATCGGGACTGATTGCATTACCTGGATCTGTTCTGCATTCCCCTGGGCTTCAATCACCCATTCCTCCTCTTGGGAGAGGATTAAAGCGCCTTTTTCTGCCCCCGCATTTTCGATTAAAATTTTCATCAACTTTTCTAACAAGTTGGGCAGCAAAATTTCCCCAGAAATGGCTTGAGTGGCTTTCATGACGGATGCCATATCCAGCAGAGTCGGCTCTATCATGCTGGTTCCACCGAGGGTTTCATGGCTGATGGGGGCGATCGTTTCTCCGATTGGGACCACCGGAGATGGGTTTAATACCACATCCAGGAATTCAGGATAACGTTCTTCTAAATCCTGAATCTTCGCTTTTGCACCCCAGCGAATATAACAATAGTAGGCATCCATCAGATAAGTTTTAGCAATTTTTTTCCGTCCCAAGGACAGGTGAAACTCGGCTGCGAGTTCATTGCCTAATGCTTCATCCTGAAGATACCCTTGCTCTTTGGCCCCTTGAATTCCTTGCTCATAGTAATCCGTTGCTTGTTCTTTTTCCCCTAATACTCTCGCTTTTTCTGCCTCTACCAGGTCATATTTATGTTGAAAGTTTTCCGGACAATGATAGGCCCAATTTGCCATTTTT
>CBFGOM010000219.1:0-9904 GCA_965650385.1 uncultured Oscillatoriaceae bacterium | reverse complement strand
ACCTCCTATTTTTTCAGGTATTATAGCAGACGTTTGAACTTCGGATTTGGTATTACATGGGGCAGAAATTGCCGGAAACGCAGTTATTCATCAACTCATCGAATTGTGGCAAGGTTTAGATGCGACTCAAATTACCGGCGAAATTTGGCTCGTTCCAGTGTGTAATCCCCTGGGAATTAATCAGCGATCGCAACATTTTTCCAGTGGACGTTACCACAGCTATGATGGTAAAGACTGGAATCGAATCTTTTGGGATTATGAAAAAGTAGCTACAGATATCAGTAAATTTGCCGAATCTCAATTAAATTTATCTCTACCCCAAATAGCAAAAAATTATCGAACAGTTATCCTCGAAAAATTCCATCAACTTCAAGAAGAAATCAACGCTGCCAGTGGCGTTCCCTTCGTCGAACAGTATCGCTATCAATTACAATCTTTAAGCCTAGATGCCAATTATGTCATAGACTGTCACAGTTCCACCAATCAAGGACTAGATTATCTCTATTGCTTCAGTTCCCGAGAAGAAAGCGCCAAAGCCTTTCTGCTCGATTATGCAATTCTCATGAACGAATATGATGGCGATGCCTTCGATGAAGCTTGGATAAAACCTTGGCTGGCATTAGAAAACAATTTCGCCAAGCAGGGAAAACCGATTCAGTTTGATGTCGAATCCTGGACCCTTGAACTCGGTACTGGAATGCAGATGAATCCCCAATCCGTCGCCAAAGGAGTGCGAGGAATTCAAAACTATTTAGCACAAAAAGGAATGTTAGAAAGTCCGGGATTTCCCCTACCGGAAACCGCCCTACATACCGTCATTTTTACCGCTAAAGACCAATTTCGGAAATATTATGCCACCGCCGGGGGAATGATTCAAAACCGATTGCCCTTGGGAACTGTAGTTCAAAAAGGCGACTGTCTTTATCAACTCTTGAGTTTTGATAAAACTGGCAACCTCCCCCAAATCATTGAAGTTCCTGCCGTAGAACCGGGCTTAATTTGCGATGTTTGTACCAATTATTCAGCCAACCAAGGGGACTATATTTTATCAATTTTTCAGGGAGAACCCGAGAAATTCTGTAAAACTTAACCCAACATTTTAATACAAACAGTTCGTAGTGACCCCTTCAGGGGTCCTGAAGAACCAATATAATCCAATAAAATCCCAAATCAGTGCTTATGACAAAGAGAGTCTATCCTGTTGAGTTTTCATTTACTGGCGAAATCAAGCGAGTAAATTACCCTTGAAAAATTTGTGCGGCTGTTAATTGTAATTCTGGGAAAGCCAAAGATTCAACTCTTTCATCCCCTCGGAATTGCTTCACCTCATACTCACCATCCACCATAGAATACACTGAAATAGTAGGTGATTTATCACTGCCTATATAACGCCGAGCCCCTAATCCTAAATAGTCCACAATCCAATATTCTGGAATGCCCATTAATTCATAATCTCCCGCCTTTCTGAGATAATCATTCTGCCAATTGGTACTCACGACTTCTACCACCAACCGTACCGAACTTCCTACAGTAATAATAGACTCTTTTTGCCAACGGGCTTCCTTGCTTAATTGCTCTCGATCTAGGACAATCACATCAGGCTGATAGCCCGATTCATCCTCCAAAGGTTTCAGTAAGCAATCACCGGGAATAGAGTAAGGCAATTCATAACGGTCAATTTGCACTCCTAGCTTTAAACCGATAAAACCCGTAATATTAGAGTGTGCACCCGTTCCTAAAGGCATTTCTACAATAGCTCCGTTGTGTAATTCATATCTACAGGCGGCATTTTCTGGATACCAGGCTACAAATTCATCAAACGAGATGGGTTTTGTAAGGGTCTGAATCATGGTTTGTTTACTCATGGGTAATTTAGGGATTAAATTTAAGCGAAGCGATCGCCTCTCGGAAAGATCCATAAAACTATGGGTTAGAGATGGATTCACCGTCTCATTTTAGCAAAATGCAGGAACTCCAGTTTCTCAGAGGGCGAGATATGAACCGGGGGAGGCCAAAACGCCGGTTTTTGGGTTGTGGAGTTACAAGAGTTATACCCAATCCGATTGTTCAAAGTCGGCTTTACATTATCATACCAAATCCGAGTATTAAAAGTCCGTTTTCTGTATTAGCCCGCGCTTGTCGGGATTTGGTATTAGCTTTCACCTAGCTGGCGATCGCCTGAACATGATGTTACTCCGAAGTCACGCGATCAGCAGCGAGATTGAGTTGATAGGATGCAGACTCTTGGGCAGTGGATATGACAATAATTTCATAATAGCCGGATTCGGGTAAAATGCCACTCCAAGACTGTTCGGAAGAATCTTCCAAGAGTGGATCAGTGGTAGGGGTTGGCGGATAGAGAGAGATCCGTAGGTTACGATTAGCTTGCAAAGATAAGCGCAGAATTTGACCTTTTGAGAGATAGGCAGTATAGGCTTTTCCTGCGCCGGGGGCGAGGGTTCCTGTAACCTGATGGCGAAATTGACCCTGGGAGAATTGAATGGTTTCGAGGGTTTTCCCCTCTTGTAAGGCGGTGAGTTGATCGGCAACGATCGCGTGCCAAATTTGGCCGATGGGTTGATTAATAAAATCAATCCCTTGCTGTTCAGGAAATTGATGAAAAAATTGAGCATCGGCTAAATCATAAAGTGCACGACTACTTAGCTGTAATCGATTCACCGCCATAGTCACCCGATCGCGCTGTTGCTGATCATAAGTTCCCAAACCCCGGCGCGCTTGGTCACTTAAAGTCGCTAAATAATCTAACAGTTCAGCGGCTAATTCATCCCAACGCGATCGCCACAGTTCATCTACGGGGTCATAACTCAAAATAACCTCCCGTTGGCTGGGATATCGTTCATAAAAAGCTTCATTCACAAGCTTCACATAAAATTGATAGGAAATCCCCAACTCCTCTCGGCGATCGCGCAGGGCTTCTTTCCGCTTAAATTCCTCCGGGGAATAACGGGAGGAAAATTCTGCTAAATCGGGATCAACATCTTCAAATAAATCCGGTTTTTCATCCGAACCCGTCGGTTGCATCGGATTATATTTCACCCATTGTCTGCCACCCCACCAACCCAGACTCCCGGCACCCACGACTAACATCATGACCAATAACAGCGTACCCCACCAAGGGAGTCGCCCAAGTCGAGACTGGGGAATTCCGGTAACGGCACCAGTCCCGGTTATTTCGGCTACCGATGCTGGGAAAGGCGATAACGAACCCGAATTAACATTTTTAGCCGGAGAAAAGCTCTCCGGGGGAAATTCCGTAGGAAACACCGTCCCGGGGGGAACAGAAATAGGCCGAGTTGGGGGGGCCGGAGGTTGAGACTGAGGCCCTAGAGTGCCTGGGGATTGGACCTCAGCGATCGCCTGCAAAACCTCTGTTGCACTTTGGAAGCGATCGCCCACCCGACGAGCTAACATTTTTTTCAGGACCTGTTGTAAACCGGGTGGCATCTCCCTTAGTCCATCCTGTCCCCAATTCAACTCCTGGGGATCAAAAAAGGGCTGGGGTTCTTCCCCGGTCAATAAGACCAAAACCGTTACCCCAAGGGCATATAAATCACTGTGGGGATACACTTGTCCCAACATCATCTGTTCTTCCGGTGCATATCCCACCTTACCCAGACGGGTGGCAACCGGCAGAGGAGGACTCGTCACCGATGGGCTCATCACTTGGGACTCTACCTGGGCCGCCACTTGCTTGACCCCACCAAAATCAATCAAAACTGGCAACTGATCTAAATCCCTGAAAATTAGATTATCTGGGGAGATATCCCGATGAATCACCCGGCGTGAGTGGATGTAATCCAAAACTGGTAACAGTTGTTGCAGTAACTGCGTCACCTCAGCAACGGTAAATTTCTGCCCTTGCTGACGGCGTTGGGAGAGTAATACCCGGTAGTTTTGACCCGGAACATAATCTTGCACCAAAAACAACCGACTGCGACCCTCAATGGGCGATCGGCACAGTTCCCGGAATTTGGGAATCTGAGGGTGTTGGAGTTGGTAGAGAACACCGGCTTCCCTGGCGAACAATTCCTCGGCTTTTTGTTGGGCGTAAGTGCCTTGAACCTTGGGGGCAAATTCTTTAAGAACGCAGCGTTCGTTAAAACGATTGATATCTTCAGCCAGATAAGTGCGTCCGAAGCCCCCATGACCGAGTTCTCGCACCAGTCGGTAGCGATCGCCCACAATGGTTCCCGCAGAAATGGCGCCTATGGAGATTCCCTCTGCGCCTAGCACCTTTAACGGTTCGCCACAGGACTGGCAAAAGCGACTTCCGGGGAAATTATCATGTCCTTTACTGCAAAAGAGGGGCTTCATCTGGGTTCGCTCTCCCACAGGGGGTCAGTATAGCTATAACAATTCACCCTTGATTGTACAAAGTGTTTCCTTCTACAAGCTACCCAGATTTTATTCTTTTTTAGACTTTTCCCTTCTTCTTCACTCCCTTCCCCTTTCTCCCCCTGTAGGACCTTGACAAGAAGGAAGAGATATGCAGGTTAAACTCGGGGGCGTGACATTTTGTGCGAGAAGAGTATAGGCGTCGTTGGAGTCTAGGGGTTTGGAGAATAAATACCCCTGCCCAAATTCGCAGTTCAGGGTTTGCAACTGTTCCAGTTGGGCGATGGTTTCGATGCCTTCAGAAATGGTGGTAATGTTGGTATGTTGCGCTAAAAGCACGATCGCTTCTACAATCGCTAAACCCTTGGGATCTCGGCTCATTTGGTTGATAAAAGAGCGGTCAATTTTCAAGGTATCGATGGGTAACTGATGCAGCCGACTCAGGGAAGAATATCCGGTACCAAAATCATCGATCACCAACTGAAATCCCATTGCCTTGAGTTGGGTGAGGATCGTCAATAAAGCGGGAGTTTCTTTTAAAGAAGTCTCTGTAATTTCTAACTTAATTGAGGCAGCATCCACCCCAACCTCTCGCAAAATTCGATCCAAATGTTCGACCATCCCTAATTGTTCTAACTGCTGCCCCGAGAGATTAATACTCATCGTTAAGAGGCGATAATGAGGGAACCGCAATTGCCATTCTCGTAACTGGCAGCAAGCCGCTTTGAAAATCCACCAACTCATCGAAGCAATCAGGCCCGTTTGTTCCGCAATAGGAATGAATTCGGCGGGAGAAACTAAGCCGCGTTGGGGATGATTCCATCGGACTAATGCCTCAAATCCGATAATTTCTCCAGTAATCAGGGAGACAATCGGTTGGTAGTGCAAGCAAAATTCTTCGCGTTCAATAGCAAGACGTAAATCCTTTTCAACTTGCATAATCGCTAGCGATCGGTCTTGCATTTTGCGATCAAACACGACATACCGATCGCGACCTCGACTCTTGGCGTAATACAATGCTTCATCCGCAGCGGCAATCAATTCATCCGGGCTGGTATCCAGTCGCGGGACCACCGTGGCAATCCCCTGGCTCAGACTGACAATTTCTCGTACCGTAGAGGACCGATGTTCCAGATTGGCTTCTGCCACCGCCCGTCGAATTTCTTCCGCCACTTGGACTGCCCCCGGTCCATCGGTTGCCGGTAAGACTACTACAAATTCTTCCCCGCCATAGCGGGCGACTAAATCCCCTTGCCGTTTTACCACTGAAGCGATCGCCCGGGCAATTTTTTTGAGGCATTCATCCCCGGCTTGATGTCCGTAAGTATCGTTATACCGTTTGAAAAAGTCTACATCAATCAAAATGACAGAAAACGGAGATTGCGATCGCATTAATCGCTTCCATTCCTGTGCCAACACAGCATCAAAAATCCGGCGATTGGCAACCTGAGTTAACCCATCGGTCGTCGCTAATTTTTCCAGTTCCGCATTCGCGATTCTCAGTTGTCGATAGAGTAAAGATTGTTGGATTGCTGCTTCATGGAGATCTTCATTGGCTTGAGATAACTCCTGCGATCGGTCTAATAATGCCTGCTGTAACCAATAGCGATCGGTGATATCATCAATAACCCACAGCCGACCCAGTACATTGCGAATTCGTGTAACCGTCATGGATATGCTCAACACTTTCCGTTCCGGTTTTGTAAAAACCCACTGCCAATCGCGAATTTCCATCGCCGGTTCTTGGAACAATTTGGCGGCTTGGGCGCACAAGGCTTCCTGATTATCCGCATTAGACCGCAACTTTGCCATTGCTAGGGCAATTTCTAAGGGTTTAACCTCTCCAGGTTGCAAATCCAGGTGTTGCGCTGCACTCGGATTTAACCAACTCTGTTCCCCCTGATCATCAACAAAAATCACCCCTTGGGGAATGGTTTCCAGAATCGCCCCCAGGCGGATTGTCGTCCGTTCCAGTCGCCAGGTGGTCTCTTGAAACTGGAGTAACATTCGCAGTTCCCCACGCAGGGATTCCAAACAGCGTTGGAGATCCGGAGTCAGGGTAACAGGGCGAGACCAAATAATTAAAATGCCTCCGCAAAGGCCCTCAGCCCCCTCCTTTACGGTAGGTTGCAAGGGCAAAATCGCCAAAGACTTTGTACCCGCAGCGATTAGACTGCGAATTGCCCCCGGTTGGTGGGGATAGTCCTGATAGTACAAGCAGCGATTTAAGACGACTGCCTCGGCAAACAGTTGAGGAGAGGTGAATTTGTCCGCTAAGAGGGTTTGGGGGAGGCAAACGACAGCCTCAGCGGTGACTTGATCCACTTGTCGCAAGGCGATCGCCGCATCTGCATCCACCAGGGTCATCAGCAAGCTTAAGGTATGGCTTAGAACGGTTTCCGGGGTCCCTAAAGCTTGGTCCTCAGCCAATTGGAGTTGCATCGATTGCAACGCCCATTGCCACTCCACCTGTCGCAAAAATTTTCCCAGTCCTACCCCCAAAAAAGCCACCCCCACCAAGGCGATACTGTAGCTATAAGCAAACAGCCCCTCACTCGGTTGGAGGTTTAACCGGGAGACTAAGGTGATACCCATGATTGAGACAGGAACAATCAACAGTGGGCAGAAAATTCCCACGATTAAGAGGGTCAAGGCAACGGGCCAAACGGGAGTCCATCGGAGTAGCCATCCCACCACCAACAAGACCAAAATCGACTCGAAAACCCTGGGTGTAAATCGGGGTAAACGGTCTGGAGGGAGTTGTTCAGGGTAAGTCAACCCAGAAAACTGAGTCAACCCAGAAAACTGAGTCAACTGAGTTAACCGAGTCAACCGAGAAAACTGAGAAAACCGAGTCAATTGGACAAACATGATGCGATCGCCGTCGATACGGTTTCGGGTGTACTGATGTGGGGAAAGTGTCCCTCTGACTGGATGGGAATCAGTGTGCTATTCGCAATGTTTTTCGCCAGGTACTCCCCGACTGCTGCCGGGACTGCTGGATCATGAGTGGACTGGAGAATCGTTGTAGGAACTTGCAACCGCGATAAGTCCCCCCGGTGATCCGACTGAAAAATCGTTTTGGCAATGCTTAAGGCAATATCCGGACGCATCGCTAAGAGGTTTTTAGCAAAACCCGTTGCCAGTTCTGGTTTATCTAAGTTTCCCATCATCAACTCGGCAAACCCACTGGCCCAAGCATGATAATTGGAGGACATCGCCTGATACACCCCATCGAGATCCGATTGGTCAAATCCCCCCACATATCCGCGATCGTTCAGATAGCGTGGAGAGGGATTTAATAAAATCAGTTGTTTAAAGCGTTTGGGTTCGGATAAGGCCGCCAGTACCCCCACCATCCCACTGACGGAATGACCGACAAAAATACAGTTTTGGAGTTTGAGCTCCTGGCACAAATCCAGTAAGTCCTCAGCATAGCTGTGTAAACTGCTGTAGCGACGCGGACTATAGGCGGCTACGTCTGAGTTCCCACAGCCGACTAAATCAAATAAGACAATTCGATAATTGGGTTCAAATACCTTGACTTGGTTACCCCATGCGGTTTGATCGGTTCCAAAACCGTGGGCAAAAATCATCGTTTCACTGCCGTCACCCAGCAGCTTAACGTTATTTCGAGCAAGGATGCTAGTCGTAAGTAACATATATCTGTTTCCTTGATGGTGATGACCTTTGAGGGAGTCCTCGTAGATGCACTCTTCGCGTTCTCCAACCCACTCGGCTGGGAAATCAGACTCCTACACTCACGGCGACGAGATCGCTCTATAAATTATTAAAACAAAATTAAGACCGCTAGAAAGTTAAGATAAATGTATTCAATGCGACTGCATCTACTGCCTACTCCTTAGATAATTTTTCCCCTATTTTTAGCTATTATCACGGATGCAATTGAAAAAGAGGGACCCTTTATCCCGGTCCCTCTATACAATCGGGGACAATCCCCACCTTGGGCGATCGGCCCAGCCAGCCGCCTGAATAGCTTGACAAAATTGCCAAAATATAATAACAGCTTTTGAAAATTTACTCCTCGGATGCCTCCTTCTCCCCCGTGCTGTGTTCCCTCACCGGGGCTTCGTAACGCTGCAAAATCCCACTTTCAATCATCAACCTGGGCCAAATTAATAAAAAAAACCCCATCCACGCCACCAAAGGGACCGTAACGATCGCCGTGACCCAGAGGGTGTGAAATACCAACCAACTGCCCACAATCAATGTAATCCCCGTTAACAAAATTGACCAAGGCTGACACCACCATGGTTTATAATTCCAGGGATTTAAAGTCGGTTCTTGTGGCATAAAACTCTAAAATAAACAACAAACTCACTTTGTTTTATCATAAAGATGGAAATCACCCCTTATCTTCATACCGCAATCTTAGTCTCTGACTTACCTCGGGCCGAACAGTTTTATAGTAACGTCCTCGGACTTCAAAAAGTCGATCGCCCGTTTAGCTATGCCGGAGTTTGGTACCAAATTGGGCCGGTTCAACTGCATTTAATCGTTGATGAAACCCTCAATCTTGTCCCAAGCAACCCCGAAAAACTCGGGCGTAATCCCCATTTTGCCTTGGGAGTTAGCAACTTAGAAGCTACAAAAACTCATTTACTGACCCATAACTGCTCAATTCAAATCAGTGCCTCTGGACGGGCTGCATTATTTACCCAAGACCCCGATGGGAATGTGATTGAATTGACGCAGGTGTAAATGAAAATTATTGCCTATTTATATAGTGACCCCCTGTTGGAATCGCCGAGTGATCCAGCAATTTGGGGATGGGAAGTCGATCGCGTGTATCGAGATTTAGGAACGCGCACCCATCTGCAACAACTCCTGAAAGATTGCCAACAGGAAACCGCCGATTATTTATTAATTCGGCGCATCGAAGAATTGGGAGACTCCGTTCGAGAAGTTTGCGATCGCATGGCAGAATTGGAAGAACGTCAAATCCAAATTGTCGCCACCGAAAATGCCACAGCGACCCTAGATACCCCCCTCACCCGCAGCGAACTCCTGAAATTGCTTTCAGAAATTGAAAGCGTCCAACGGTCCCGGCAAATTCGCAAAGGACACGCTAAAAATCGCCTGCAATCCATTCCCCCACCGGGTAAAGCACCCTTTGGATATCGACGCGGCAAGGACCGCTATGCCCTCGATCGCGCTGCTGCGGCTATGGTGAAAGACTTTTTTGAACAATTTCTCCTTTACGGGTCTTTGCGCGGTGCTGTGCGCTATTTAGAGCGAAAACACAACAAAAAAATTTCCGTGACAACCGGAAGGCGATGGTTAACCAATCCCACTTATCGGGGCGATTTAGCGTATAAAAATGGGTTAGTGCTGTCCAATACTCATGTAGCGATTATCTCCCGAGAGGAAGCGGCACAAGTCGATCGCCTGCTGCGCCGGAATCGAAGAATGCCGCCTCGAACCGCCAGCGCATCCCGTTCTTTAGCGGGTTTAGTCGTCTGTGGGGAATGCCATTGCTCAATGGCAGTTTCCCAAGCGAAGGCGCATCAAGGGAGGAAGGAATATT
>CBFGOM010000218.1:0-10039 GCA_965650385.1 uncultured Oscillatoriaceae bacterium | reverse complement strand
TTCAATTCCTGGGCGATCGCCTTTGCCTTTAAATCGGTGGTGTAAAATCATCAAGGTACTATCAATCCCATCATGAATATCCACCGCTTTCATATCCGTTTGATCCAACCGCGAGAAATTCCGTAAACTCAGCACAATTGACCGAATACGGTCCGCCCCCACCTTCATAGAAGCCAACATTTTGGGCAAATCTTCAATCAGAAAATCTAAATCAATTTCTTCAATAAACTCCTGAATTTCGGAAGGAGGTTCGGGGATATGATATTGGTAGAGTTTTTGTAACTCTAACAAATCCTCCGCATATTGAGTGGCATGATTCAGGTTGCCATAAATAAAGTTAACCGGGTTATTAATTTCATGGGCAATTCCGGCCACCAGTTGTCCCAAACTGGACATTTTTTCCCCTTGAATCAGTTGGGTTTGGGCATTTTGCAAATCTTCGATCGCCTGTTCTAACTCCACAGCTTGGGCTTGGGCTTTCGCTGCTGCGGCTTGAGTTTGTTGATAGAGTTCCGCTTGGGCGATCGCAATCGCAGCCTGATCCGCCAGTTGTTGCAACAGGTCAATTTCTTGCTCTTGCCACAGGCGCGGTTGTTCACACTCATGGGCAATTAAAAATCCCCACAAATCTGAACCCATGCGAATCGGGACAATTAAATTAGCTTTGACCTGAATGCTTTCTAAAAACTCCCGATGACAGTCACTTAATTCCGCCGTTGCTACATTATTAATAGCCCGGATCCGGCCTTTTAAATACAAGTTTGACACATCTGGGGGAATACATCCAGGACAGCGCACCCCGCGAACCGATTGCCAACTTTCGCGCAAATCTTCTACTGTCACCTCTCCCGTGCCGTTGTCATCAAACTGATAAATCACCACGCGATCGGTATTCAGCAAATTTCGCACGCGCTGGGCGATCGTTTGGAGAATGGTGCTGACATCTAATGTGCTCCGAATTTGGTCGGTAATTTGTTTCAGGATGCGGGTAAATTTTAACGATTGTTGGAGTTCTTCCGTGCGTTCTTGGACCTGTTGCTCTAGGTTGGCATTCAGGGAATTTACTTCTTTGTAGAGTAAATATTGCTCGATCGCCATTGAAAAATGCTTCCCGATCGCTCGGGCCATTTCAATTTCTTCCTGCTTCCAGTCTTGAGCTTGTCCCGTTTTGCGCTCGCGCCACGCCTCGAAGGATTGCCGGGGCATTAATTGCTTGAGATTACTATTAAAGCGTCCCGCCCATAACGTTTCCGTTTCAATTTCATTGCGAAAAATGGTTAAATACCCGAGATTTTGTTGGCGATAAAACAGGGGCATAACCAGCAGACTGCGGATCCGAGTTGGGCGGAAATCTGGAGTAAACCCATTAATGTGAATGGGTTTATAAATATCTGTAATTGCCTTCACAGAACTGGCATGAGAGTCTTCAGAATCGGGGCTGGAATGAGCCGTTTCAATCCAGTCTTTCCAAAGGGGGTGTTCTTCTAGGATATGGGAGAATTCAGACTGGGGCGAAAGTGGTTGTTCCCCAAAGGTAAACAATTGACTGACTGAGTTATCGAGGTTACCCATCATGGAATTGTGTTTGGCCCCAATGTAGAGCCTACCCCCACATCCATTGAGGGCGGTGACGGTGGCTTCTAGTGCCGCCTGAACCTCGATGCTGGGTTGTGCGTGGAGTAAGGCAGCGACCCGATTAATGGTGGCTTCTCGGGCTTGTTGTTGCTGAGTCGCTTGGAGGAGAGTAGCTTGGGCGATCGCGATCGAAACCTGATCCGCCAGTAATTGGACCAACTGCAAATCATCTTCAGCAATCGGGCGGGTTTCCACATGATGGGAGACAATCAGACCCCACAGTTCCTGATGATGGAGAATGGGTACAACCAAAGAGGAATTGATACCCATTGCGCGAAGGTAGGTTAAATGACACTCATCTACAGGGCGATAGCGGATGCCGTTTCCCACAGACCCTGATTCGTTGGAGGCATATTCCCTAGAACTGACCCCGATTTGCTGTTTAGCAACATCAACGATGGAACAGACTCGCTCTTTGGTAAAGCGTTCTCTAGCCCGTTCTGGAATATCATCGGCGGGAAAATTTAATCCTTTGAGGGAGGGAAGGCGATGTTCATGAATGGACTCGGCAATCACTTTCCCACTACTATCGGGATTGAATTGATAAACCATGACGCGATCGGTTCCTAAAAGGGACCGAATTTCAGCAGCCGTAGCGGTGAGAATTTCCTCTAAATCAAGAGATTGGCGAATTCGGTTGAGCATTCGATGCAACAACACTTCGCGATCGAGTCTTTGGTGGACAGGTTGTGCGGTATTTGTATTATTATTTTTGAGTGTCATAAAAAATTCGCCTTCTTCCAATCCAGATGTTTTGACCTCGGGAAGGTTCAAAAGCCTCCTTCCACTAAATGAGATTTTAAGGCTATCGAAAAATTACAGGGTTGAGCGGCACAAATCCCAGTCCTCTACACCCACTCGAATTATTTCGTCACCTGATGAGTGCCACTAGGTTAATTCCCCGCTCAAATGAGATAGGGCTTGATGCCTCATCTTTAGGTAGCTGACCCGCTCTAGTCTTGACTGACTCAGTGATGCATGAGGATGGACATCCGCTAAAACTCCCCTGTATGAGTTTCTAGCACACAGGTCAGGGTTTAGTTCCTGTTCTCCCGATGGCGGGTACGAGGGACAAAACCCCCATCTTGATGCCTGTGTCAACATGATATCAATAAAATCTTAATATATTCCACGGCTGTAGAGTTGGAATGACTTATAGTCCCTTCCGCTCGTTCCGGCTATTGACAAAAATTCTAGGGTAGAGTGTATAATCATCCGCTCTATGGTAGGGATGAGTCGGGATTCAGGTATTAGAGCAAATCCCCCGCATAGAAAAAACAAGAGAATCGGCAGATAGAAAATTTTCGCGATCGCAAACCCAAATTTTTGTCCTGGGGGCGATCGCTCCTTATGTGGTTTTTATATGTTGTGTACAGTTTCCTCTCCCACCCGGGGAAAACCTGCCAAGGCAATGAACACCCAGTTCCCAAATTGCCGATTTAACTGGACTCTTTTTCCTGAAGGCGTCCTCGGATCTCTTCTCGGACACTCATCAACATCTGTCCTAGATGATTTTGACCCGTGCGGTCCGCACCACAGCCCCAGAAATAATCCGTCGGGGAATCCTCCACAATGGTCAGGTCCTCCGTTGCCAGAAGAATAGCCTGGATATCTAAATGGGTCAAAAACTTTGTTAATACCGCTTCTCGCATAATTCCCAGTTTGACCCAATCCCAGTTTGAGCGAACAGTCCGAGATGGATCGCGGCCTAATTTAGCTGCTTCATCAGGAGTAGGTGCATTCCGAATTAAAGTAATAATCGACTCATCCTCTACCCCAACAAATTTATGCGCTTGATAATAATGCTCGACTGTCGGCCAATTTAGGCCCTTTCTGCGAATTCCGTGGGGGGAAAAGTTAGAAAAACAGCCGTAGGGTTCGTCAACTTTGTAAAAGTAAATGGTCATTTCTATAGTTTAGTTTATTTACGCATGAATCGCTTCAAGATTAACTCAATATTTGCTGATCTTTCGCCCTGGAACCCTGCTCTCCTTGCTTAATATTATTCTTTATCCGGTGAAAGCTACGGTCTAGGGCATGGGGACCCAATGCCATAACCCATCTCAATTATCATGAGAATCATGAAAATAGAATGGATGGAGTCGGAGCATCTTGCGACCTTTCAGCAGTTGGGAGGCAGATCCTCCCATTCTATTGCGCCCTCTATACCAATTCCTAGCAGAATTGGTATAGAGGGCATCGGTATGGTCAGCGTTAGAAACCGGGTTTCTTGACAAAATTTTGGCCTGTATGTAACCCATCTTGAGCAGAAACCCGGTTCTTGTCCTAGGGAACTCATCCGATGCCCATGCTTTAGAGGGGTGGTCTAAACCGGACTAGCCCCCAAAACCGGGAATCAGGTTTTTCTTGAGACGGTCGATCGCCTTGTTTGCAATATCGGCGTAACTGGTTTCACCACATAACACCTCTACCATGCGTTGGGTCGCACTTGGACGTTTAATCCCCACTTTATAAGCAATTTTGGGAATTTTGTAGAATAAACCCGAGACGCGGGAAGCCCAAACCATTTGTCCTCCCCATTCTTCATTCATTACCTGAGTGTATTTTTCTAGGGCGTTGCTGGTGCCAGCGAGGGCGGCATCAATGGACTCGGCAGCTTTAACGCCGCTAAACATGGAGGGACGAATTCCCTCCGCAGTTAAGGGGTCAACGACGCAAGCAGCTTCCCCGGCAAGGATGGCATTTTGGGTGTGGAGTTTTTGCTCTTTTTCCCAGAGGCAGAGAAAATCCTGATGCACTTGGGTGGAGAGGGGGAACCCATTGGCTTGGGCATATTCGGTTAAGATTTGATCCAGCTTTTCTTTGGTACCCCCTTGTAAGTTGGCGATGCTGAGGCTATAACCATCGGCTTTGGGGAAGTTCCAGATGTAGCCTTTTTTGATGCGGCCAAAATCAAACTGAATCAGAGCATTGGGGTTGGGGGAAGTAATTTCGACGGCGGCGGCAGGTTGGCGATCGCGCTCTTTAAAGCCCAGCATTTTCGCCATTGGACCTTTGGCTCCATCGGCGGCAATTAAATATTTAGCTTCTAAGGTTTCCGTAGCGGTAGTGACTTGCCAGCGATCGCCTTTAAAAGCAATTTGAGTGACTGCACTCTTGTCTCGAACTTCGGCCCCTTGTTGTTTAGCTTGGTCGATGAGAAACTGGTCAAAGATATCCCGGCGGACCATCCACATCGGTTCGGGAGTTTCCAGTTGCACCTCTACCGGGTCCTCTCCCTGCCAGGTGTAGCGTAGGCGATCGACTTTCATCGAAATCGCCGGGGAAAAGTCAAAGTCAAACCATTGAGCGATCGCGGGAGAGACACCGCCTCCACAGGGTTTATATCGCGGCAAAGATTCTTTTTCTAGGACTAAAACCGATCGGCCTCGTTTTGCTAAATGATAGGCAGCACTGCCGCCAGCGGGACCCGCTCCTACAATAATGCAGTCGAACATAATGATTGAAGTTTCACGTCTCAATTGAATTGATTTTATGGCACGCCCTGAGCGATCGCGCCTCTGTCATCAGGCAGAGGACAGGCCAGGACTCCTTGACAAACTGTAACGAATAGATGGCAGAAAAACCCAGATAACCTGAAGAATTATCTGGGTTTTTTAATTGATTACAAACTCGCTAGGCTTGAGAAAACGGTCAGAAAAATTAGACCGTGGTGATGTCTTTTTCCTTCACTGCCAGGACTTCATCAATTTTTGCCACATATTTATCGGTCAGTTTTTGAATGTCATCTTGCAATGCTCTGGATTCATCTTGGGAGATGTCGCTATTTTTTTCCTGCTTGCGGACGGAATCAATGCCATCCCGACGAGCATTGCGAATGGCAACTTTACCTTCTTCGGCGTATTTTCCAGCAACTTTCACCAGTTCCTGACGGCGATCGCTGGTTAACTGGGGAATATTCAACCGAATGACTGCCCCATCATTGCTCGGAGTTAAGCCCAAATCCGAGGTTAAAATCGCTTTTTCGATAATCGCCAAACTGTTGCGATCAAACGGTTGAATTGAAATCGTACTAGCATCGGGGGTATTGATGCTTGCTAACGATTTCAATGGGGTAGGCGACCCGTAATATTCAACCATGATTTTATCCAGCAAAGAGGTATTCGCTCTGCCGGTGCGAATAGTGTTAAAAGAGCGTTGAGTTGCCTCAACCGCTTTTTTCATCAGATCTTCTACTTCAGCTAACTTCACAAAAACCTCCCACAATCGTTCCGACGTTTTCTCCCAAGACCGCTCGGCGGATGTTACCCGGTACCGATAGGTCAAATACTATGATCGGGATATTATTGTCTTTGCACAGGGCGATCGCGGTACTATCCATCACCCGTAAATCGTGCGTTAAAACATGACCATAAGTCAGGCTATTATACCGTTTCGCATTCGGGTTAAGATGGGGGTCACTATCATAAATCCCATCGACTTTGGTGGCCTTAAAAATCACCTCAGCATTGATTTCGGCGGCTCTGAGGGCGGCGGTGGTATCCGTGGTAAAGAAGGGATTTCCCGATCCAGCCCCAAAAATAACCACCCGTTTTTTTTCTAGGTGGCGAATGGCACGACGACGAATATAGGGTTCAGCAACTTCCTGCATGGCGATCGCGGTTTGCACCCGCGTCTGTACACCCATGCGTTCGAGAGAATCCTGCAAAGTCATGGCATTCATCACCGTGGCGATCATGCCGATATAGTCAGCAGTCGCCCGATCCATGCCAGCGGCTGCTCCTTTAACTCCGCGAAAAATGTTACCGCCACCGACAACGACTGCCACTTCTACGCCATCAGCAATCAGATCTGCCAACTGTTGCGCGATTTGCTCAACCACGATGGGATCGATGCCGTAATTTAGCTCGCCCATCAATGCTTCGCCACTCAGCTTTAGTAAGACTCGCTGGTACACTCTCCCCATCAGCTCACTCTTTTCCCAACTGTATTTGCCTCCCCCATAAGATAGCAGGATGTCGGCATTTTTCGACGCATTCTACCAGAAATCATCCCGGGGTTATTTGGGGGCTCCCTGAAATGCTGGGGATAGGGGTCTCATCTCTGCGGTTTTGGGTCTATGGCCCTTAGACGGCAAGGGGAGTCAGGGACAGTTCGGGTTTAGGGTCCTTTCTGATGCCATTTGATGGAACTGCCGATTGCTTCGGTAGACTCGATGGCGATCGCTTCCCCGGATAGCAAGGAGGCGATCGCCTCTCTCAAATAGGCAACCTTTACCGCTTCCGGGCGATCGGGCTGTTCATCAATTCCACCTCGATAGCGCAGAATCCCCTCCCCGTCTAGCAAAAATACCTCGGGGGTCGTTGTGGCCCCAAAGCAATGGGCTACATCCTGGGTGGCATCCCGCAGATAGGGAAAATAGAGGTCCTTTTCCTGGGCGAAGGACTTCATTTGTTCAAAGCTATTTTCAGGATATTGGCTGGCATCGTTGGAGTTAATGCCAATCAGGGTAAAGCCCTTGCCGTTAAAATCCATCTGGATCTGTTTGAGGCGATCGAGATAGGATTGGACATAACGACAGTGATTGCTTAAGAAAATTACCCCCACTCCCCGATACTGTTCCAAATACCGGGCTAAGTGGTGAACGCGATCGTCTATTCCCGGCAATTCAAAATCCGGGGCATGGCTTCCGATAGCAGTCCCTATCATTTCCATAAATACTGAGTTTTCTGTGGTATGGACTGAGCAATTCAACAATAGCGAGCGCTTAATCGGGTCGTAGCATCTTCCCGACCCGTTGGGATTTCATGCTTGCTCTACCCTTAGTGTATGCACTTTAAGAGCCCGTCGTAAATTCCCAAGTGCAATATTTTGATGCTTCCAAGGGCGGGAAAAAATTGTAACCTGATGTTAAGCCGACCTCTTGATATTCAGGGGCGATCGGCCTGAATTCCCTCTCTCCCCCCATCATGACGCTGATTCCTTCCAACCCTTCACCCCCCTCCCCTAGCGCCCTCTTGCCCTTCCAAACCTGGACCTGGCGAGGGTTTCCGATATGCTACCAACAGCAAGGAGAGGCGGGACCTGCAGTGGTACTCGTCCACGGATTTGGAGCCTCCTGCGGACACTGGCGCAAAAATATTCCAGACTTAGCCACAGGTTGTCGAGTCTATGCCATTGATTTGATTGGGTTTGGCTACTCCGCGAAACCGACTCCCGGGGAGGCGATCGCCTATACCTTTGAAACCTGGGGAGAACAACTCGCCGATTTTTGCCGGGAAATCGTTAGGGGTCCCGCCTTCTTCGTCGGCAATTCCATTGGCTGTATTGCCATCATGCAAGCTGCCGTGGATCATCCGGAACTCGCCCAAGGCATTGTCGCGATTAACTGTTCCCTGCGCCTGCTGCACGATCGCAAACGTTCCCTGAAACCCTGGTATCAACGCATCGGCCCACCGATTGCACAAAAAATATTATCTGTCAAGTGGATTGCTCAATTCTTTTTTAGCCGATTAGCCACCGCAAAAACAGTCCGCTCCATTTTATTGCAAGCCTACCGGCGAGCAGATGCCGTCACCGATGAACTCGTCGAGATTATTCTCGGACCCTCCCGCGATGCCGGTGCCGTAGATGTTTTTGTCGCCTTTACCCGCTATTCGCAAGGCCCCTTACCCGAAGACTTACTGCCTCTTTTACCTTGCCCTGCCCTCCTCCTCTGGGGCAGCGATGACCCCTGGGAACCCCTCACCCTCGGCCAAGAATTTGCCCAAATCCCCACCGTAGACCAATTTATTCCCTTACCGGGATTAGGTCATTGTCCCCAAGATGAAGCCCCCGAGGTTGTTAATCCCATTGTGTTGGACTGGATATTAGGAAAACAAGGGGAATCCAATCCGTTAGAATAGAGTTTGAGGACTGCTAGAGTTGTGGCTCGCTTGCATCGGGCCTCAACGGATATCATTTAACATTTTTGCCAGTGCAAATAGTTTTCAGCCCCCCAAATCAATAAAAATGAGTAGAACCATCAACTTTCAATCCATTTCTTGGTTTTGGGACCTCTATACCCGGAACCTCCTCGACTTAAATCCACCTTATCAAAGAAGAAGTGTTTGGAATCAAAAATACAAAGATGATTTTATTGATACCATCCTGAATGGATACCCTTCTCCTGCCATTTTTTTATATCGAGAAATCACTGATTCAGGCATTTCTAAATATAGCGTAGTCGATGGCAAACAAAGATTATCGACTCTGTTTGAGTTTGCTGAAAATAAATTTCCTATCAGCGACAACGCTACTATTACCAGGCTGAGAGGATTATTTTTTAACCAGTTAGAAACTCAGATCAAACAAGATTTTTGGACTTATCAGTTTGCCGTTGAATCAATCCCTTCAACCGATGAAAAAATTATTAATGACATTTTTGACCGAATTAATCGAAATGTCAGTAAATTAACACCGCAAGAACTTCGCCACGCCCGATTAGATGGCGTTTTTATTACCACTGTCGAAAATTTAACTGAATCGATGTTTTCCGATTTACCCCACAATTTTCCTTGGATTCCCCCTAAATCCCGAAAGGAAATGAAAGATGTGGAATTTGTGGCTCGCCTCGTGCTTTTCTTAGAGGAAGGAGTCAAAACCTATCGTCAACATGACTTGGATATAGCATTTAATGATAGAGACTTAGAATGGGAACACCAATATCAAATTACCCGGGAATTCGACCAAGTGATTAATTTAATTAAACAAATTTTAGACGAATCTGATGAGTCAGTTGACCTAACCAAAACTCGACTCAAGAACCAAGCTGATTTTTATTCTTTTTTTGCAGCGCTTGCAGAATTAAATCAAGAAAAAGTTGATTTGAAGGTGAATCGAGAAACATCGAAACGGATAGCCAAATTTTTAGAAGACGTAGAATCTGAAGAGTCGAGACAGAATCATCAAGCTGCTCAAAATTATTATGATGCAATTGGCAGTTCTCTGGGGGAGGGAACTGAAAAAGCCCGAATCAGAATTGATAATTTAAAATCCGTCCTCATGTCATCTATTCCTATTATTGCATAAATTCTCAGGTTAATGAAGTATCCTGCGATTTTAGACCGTCAGTATCAACAATACCTCCCCTTCGTTGAAAAAGTAGCAAAGCGCGTTAAATCCACGCTGGTCAATTTTTGTGAGCAGAATGGCTACGCATTCACTTCGCGGATTAAAACCATTGAATCTTTAGCTGAGAAAATTGAAACGGGTAGGTTTAAAAAATGGTCAGACCTGGATGATTTATTTGCTTGTACCGTGATTATCCCTCGGTTATCGCAAGAACAAGACGTGATAGATTTTTGCCAAAATAGTTTTAATGTCACTAAAACTCTCAAAAGAGGACAGGCGAAAAAAGCACCAGAGATATTCCGATTTGATTCAACGAGACTTTCTGCTAAAT
>CBFGOM010000217.1:0-10084 GCA_965650385.1 uncultured Oscillatoriaceae bacterium | reverse complement strand
GGTCCAGGAATCCTCTGACTCTTTTCTTGCCATTGCCACAGGAGGGGAAGAACCTCAGCAGCAATCCCGCGATCGCCAGTCCCAGCAGTTCGGGTGGAATCGGGATAGTCTACCAGCGGTTGTACCGGGCGAATTTTTACGGAAGTGGGGTGGTCCGGGTCTGCAAAGGGTTCCGAGAAGAACTCCAGTTCTGGATCCCTGACAAATTCAAACTCTAAGGTGAGTTGAACCTGACCCACCTGCCACGGACTCCCAGGTTCGAGGAATTCTACTGGAGTGGGTTGGAGGAAGCGGGCGAGTTCTGGGGTGGCGAGGTGGAGTTGTTGGCGCAGTTGGGACAGAAAGTCCCCTAGGGGAATGGACTCGCGCAAGGGGGCCACTGCATCAGACTGAATTCGGGTCGTTTCGGGGTGGAGGGGGACTAATTCCCCCGGGTAGGGACAAGGGCGATCGCTGGCGAGGTCAAAAAACCAGTGGCAATCCCCACTCTGTCCCCGTAATCCAAGCACCAGTCGCATCATTCCCCCATCCCATCCCTGTTCGGGTTGGAAAATATGGGCGGGAACCCCGCTAATCAGTCGCATCACTGCTTCGGAACTGCTGACGGCGTACCAGAGGAGTTCTGGAATCCAATCTTCTAGGGGGATGAACCGGGATTCTGGGGCTATGTTTGGTGCGCGGTTGGGTTCTGGGGTGAAAACCGCCGCTTGTTTGAAGGCATCGAGGACCTGACACGCTTCGGGAAGGAGGTAGGGGGTGAGAATTTCCGGAGTTGGGGGAGAGTCGAAGAGACAAACCGATGCGGGTTGCTGCATTTCGGCTACCTTGGCGATGAGGTTCTCCCAGGCAGCGATCGCCCCAGGGTCTAAGCAAGATTGAGCTGCTTTAGAGTCAGTCTTTGGGGGAATCAGCTTGAAAATGGTCTGCCGGACCTTTAAAGGGTCAAAGGGTAGATGTTCCGGGTTTAGTAGTTGGGGTTCACTCATCAGGTTTCCTTCCCTCAATCTGGAAGAAGTGGATCGCGCCGCCAAATTCGGTCCGGGTGGCGATCGCTAAATTCAGGGGACTCGGTGGCATGGGGGTTCCAGAATTGAAGGCCGCCGCGAGGGCGATGGGGGACCCAGGTCCTTGCACCACCCCCACGGGTTCTAAGTCGTTATTAAACCAAAGAATTTGACCTTTCTCATCGGCAGTTACCCCACCACCAGGGACGGCAGATAAACAAACCGGCAGGGTTGCTAAGGGTAGCCGACGCACCCGCAGGGGCCAAAGTTGGATCTGCCACAGGGCGGGTCTGGGGTGGCGGGTAATTCCAGCCAAGGTATAGGGTTGTTCCGTTAAAATCACTGGATCTAAAATGCCCTGAAAGGATTCAGACCCGATCCGGGTTCCCCGACGGGTATAAACCTGGAACAGGGTGCGGCCCTGATTTGGGGTGGAGTCGTAGTGGATTGCCAGGAGATGTTTGGAGTCGAGAAATAGGATCTGAGGCAACTCATCATCAGGAATTGGGCAGTGATGGTCTGGGGCCTTAAATCCCGTGGTGGTGAGGGTGGCGAGGGAATAAAAGTTGAGTTGTCCGGGAATGGCAATGGCTAACCAGCGGCAGTCGGGGTCGATCGCCATCCGAAATTCCCCCTCACAGGTGAGTTGGTGCTGGGCTTGACCCTGGGCGATCGCCAGCCAATATAGGCGACGTCCGGTGCTCACCCAGCAGCCCCCCGTCACCGGCAGAAGTTCAGTGACGCGATCGGGAAAATCCACCACTTTGGGCGGGAGGGCCAGTTGATGCCAAAGTCTCACCTGATTAGCATGGGCAGCGTAGAGAGAGCCCTCTTGGGAGACTAACGCTGTAGTAGGGACGGACAAGGGAGTGCGGGAGTGTTGGCTACTGGGGCATTCCGGCCTTTTCTCCAATAAGGACGGGTTCAAGGGTAACGGGCGATCGCTCAAGAGTCTGATCGCGGGCTCATTCATCGCTTCCTCTATCCCTTGCGCCATTTGCGCCGCGCTGGCATACCGACGCGCGGGCAGTTTCGCTAAGGCTTTTTCCAGGATGAACCGCAAGGGCAAAGGCACTTGTTCGGGAACCTGCAAGCGCTGATTCAAATGTGCCCACATTAAGTCCCCAGGTTTTCCGCTAAAGGGACGATATCCTAGAAGGAGTTCAAACAGCAAAATCCCCATCGAGTAAATATCCGCACCCCGAGAGTACAAGCCATAAAAGCCTTCGGGGGCTGCATAAGCCGTGGCCCCCACTGCTGCCATTTCATCATTCTCCCCGCGATGACTTTGTTGCAGTTCGCCGAAACGCCGTGCAATGCCAAAATCGGAGAGGCGGGCAAACCAGGACCCGTTTCTCACGCTCAACAGGATATTTTCCGGTTTAATATCACAGTGAATGATTCCCGCCTCATGAGCGGATTCCAATCCCGCCAGAATCCCTAGCATTAATTGCATCCCTTCCCCTAAACTCAGGGAAGCGGTGGCTTCCAGGAGTTCGCGCAGGGTTGCCCCTTCACAATAGTCCATCACCAAATATCGGGCTGTGGGGGTTTGTTCTAAGGCGCGACAGGTGACAATATGCGGATGTTGCAACGTGAGTAAGGACAACAGTTCCCGCAAAAATTTATGGGTGGGTAGACGCAGGTGAGTCAGTTCTTTGAGGGCCACCAATTGGCCGGTTTTGCGCTCGATCGCACAAAAGACTTTGCCAAATTGCCCCTGCCCAACTAATGCTAAAACTCGATATTTGGGTAGTTGCTTTTGGAGTTGCCGCAATTCCTTGGGTGTTGCGGGACCCGAGGGACGACTTCCTCTCAGATAGCCACGGTTCGGCCCTTCATCGGATTGGTTAGTCCGGTCCATCCTCTCTCCCTTGTTGATCCTGTCTTGATCAGGCGATCGCTCTGTCCTGTGATGAGTCATCCAGACTCTGCGGGTGTGTTGCCCCTTCCTATCCTAAATCGCTTTGCCCGCAAATGAGCGTTTCCCACCCGGTCTCAGATATCCTGACTGGAACCGCCAATGTCACAATAATTAAGCACAATAATTAAGATTGAGCCAGTCTTCAGGGTGCATTAACGTTTAAATCGGTCCGATTCAGCAGCATAATTATCTTTTCTTGTCAAGGGTTAATATCCAAAAAAGGCCAATCCCCTTGCCTATTATCCCCGCAGTCAAAACCGGAGCTACCGTCATTCGGAATCAACCCCACAACCCACCACCAATCACCCAATTAAGATGGTCAAAATTGTTCGCTTAGAACCAATCGCCCAAGATACTGAAGTTCAGACCAATGCTAACATTCTCTCGGCCCTACTCGCTGAAGATCTCCATGTCCTCAAAGAATGTGGAGGGCGAGGATTATGTGCCACCTGCCATGTGTTTATCAAACAAGGTATGGAGAGTCTGTCTCCTATGGGACGCCGAGAACAACGCACCCTAGAGGTGATCACCACCGCCAAAATGAACTCGCGCCTTGCCTGTCAGTCCCGAATCCTGGGCGAAGGGGTGGTCGTTGAAGTCCCGACGGGGATGTATCTCGATGCCATTGAAGATATTGAAGCCCTAATCGGGCGGCGTACGGAACAAGATCTACTCCATCCCATCACGGGTCAAATTGTGGTGGAATCGGGTAAGTTAATTACGCGATCGGTCATTCTTGAACTCAAAGATGTTCGTCTCCAAGTGGGACAATATTTAGCCCGCACTCGCGAAGCTTAAAACACCCGATTTTCTGAGTGTAATCCTCTCTCGGGTTGGCAAATAAACCGCTTACATGATTCCCAATTAATCCCCCCAAATCTCATAAAAAGGGGGGATTTTAATGCAACAGTCCTGCCAGAATTGTTCTGACAGGACTGCCGGTTATAGTAACTTGTTAAAAAGACCTTTGAGGTCTGTATTATTTCGATTTTCTATGTTTTTACTGTATCGGAATCTCATGAGACCGGACATCTATCTTTAGAGAGAAGTTACCTGAGTCTGGGGTCAGAGGCAGCAGAACTAGAGGGAGTGGGTATCACCTCCGCCTGCGAGGGACGGCGGGACAGTAGTAACCGAGAACAAGAAATCAGAGGTCTCAGCTTGACTGTACCGACGTCCTAGGAGAAGCCAAAACGGGCGATCGCCCCCCTTGAATTGCCTGCCATTGTCACTCCCTGACCCCAACTCAGTTTAATCGCAATAAAGGGTATCCCGGGTGTTGCGTCCCGTCACTGGATTAGTCCCCGTCGCCAGTTCACAGAGCATTTCATTAGCATCATCGCGCAGAAAGACATCGGTAAAATCTGCACCTTCAATGTTGGCCCCATTAAATTTAGCACTGAAGGCAAAAGAGCCTTCGAGAATGGCATTTTTGAGGTTGGCTTTGATAAACCGGGCGGTATCTAAGGTAGTATTGCTCAGGTTCGCCCCTTCTAAATTAGCCTCTTCTAAGTGTGCGGCAAATAAGCTCGCCCCTTGCAAGTTGGCATGACTGAGGTTACTTTTGCGCAAATTAGCGTGGTTAAAGCTGGCTTGGGTCAGGTCACGCCCAGAAAAATCCGCACCGAGGAGGTTTTCTTTGTTATAGTTTTGGGCGAGAGCGTCGGGAGGATAAGCGGTGGTCAGGGTGGCGATGGTTGCGACTGCAGAGATCCAAACCAGTACGGAAACAACCAGACTCATGGCCCGAGTCCAACCCCAGTTACAAAACCAATTTTTCATACGTTCGTTTCGTCGATCCAAAAGTAACTCCTGCGCAATGGGAGGGATGATTTTTTAAGACAAAGAAGATTGAAGTATTCGGTGTTATTTTACCAGCAAGCGTAACCCTGGAGTTGTCTGATGTCTGCTTCTTCTCCCCTGTGGTACACTCTCCCTGCTGATGGGAGTCTCAATCCCGGTTTGTGGGGTGAGGCGTTGGTGGCGCAATGGTTACTGGATACGGGGTGGGAGATTTTGGCGCGGCGTTGGCGCTGTCGCTGGGGTGAAATTGATGTGATTGCTTGGCAGTCGGGTTATACAACACAAAGTAGCTCGTTTGTCAAGGGAGATATTGCCCCGGATTCGGTCAGGAGTGAAGGGGGGTTGTTGACATTTGTGGAGGTCAAAACGCGATCGCCCAGGAGTTGGGATGCCGGGGGTCTCCTGGCAATTTCGCCGGGGAAGCAAGCTAAACTCATCCAAACGGCTGAGTTATTTTTAGGGGAACGTCCTGAATTAGCGGAGTTTCCCTGCCGGTTTGATGTGGCGTTGGTCCAATATCAGCGACAGAGGCGATCGCCTCTGTCGGGGGTTAACCTCCCAAGCGATCGCGCGGGTCAACCCTCACCGCCACGGGATCCGATCCGCCTAGGTCAACCCCAACCCCTTGGAGATTATTGCTTTACCCTGCATGATTATATTTGTGGAGCGTTCGATGCCTAAGATCTAAACCCCCTCATATTTCCCGGTGACGAGACTGCGGTTGTGGGAATGGGTCCCGATTATGCTAATGTTTCCGGACAATATCCTAAGCCTTGCACAAATTGTTCGCGAAACTCCTCAATTTCACTCAAATCAGGATGACCGTGAGAGACGACAGCAATCTGATAACGACGCATCACCTCAATCGGAGACTGTTCATTTTCCAATGCCCATAGCGCCATTTGCAAGCGGATACTGGGTTGACCCGGGATTCCTAGTTCATTCATAAATGCTCGAAAATCCCCATCCTGGCGGGCTTTCAGGGGTTGATTCATTTTCACCCGCACAATCCATCCATCGATTTGATGAATCACGGTTAGGAAACGTACCGGCAGATTTGCGCTTGTGTTAAGATATTCCGCAACTCTTAGAGTTAGACTGGCATTTGCCAGGTGATAGAGGTAATCCATCTTCACCAATTTCCGTATTCTTGGACAATAATGAGTCATCTGGTTTGTCCCGTGGGTTAGTTGATTGCTTGTTGGCTCAGAAACCTAGCTCTCCCCATCCCTAGCAAAGCTTTAATCACTCTAGGCTTTGGTCTTTGTAGCGTCAGGTAAAATAGGGCTACAGGAGCTCAGGCCAGTGCTAGGAAAGGAATCCAGATGCTTTGCGTTCTCATGGAATTTAAACGAGACTCAACTGAAGTCGGGAAGAATCGAACTTCTTAGAGAGGAGACTTAAGAGGGGGTATTCCGGGGGGAAATCTGGAGATTTTGCCCACTGGGTTGAGGGGTTGATCGGCTTTGATCTCATTGACCTCTATCCTCGTCAGCCTTCGATTGCATAACCATCAAAGCTTCATATTCTATTGTGGCGATCGCCTGGTTTTTATAACATGGGTAAGATCCCTCTGATGATATGGGGAAGTCTACCCAAGTTTTTACACTTACTGAAAAATTATCTTTCTTTAAACATTTCTTAAACTATTCTAGGTATTTATCGCCAGGTTTCTCTAAGCCCTTCCCTCTCGGTATCTTTAATTTAGCCAATTTTTAAAATAACGTTTAATCAGCTAAACCTTACATTATAATTTGCTATCTTAGCACAGATTAAACCGAATAAATCCCTTTTTGGGATGACAAGTATGTTCCCTAACGAAATTGATTCTGAGACTCTAATCTCCCCGGTGAGCTCCCTCAACGGCCCAACCCACAGTAATACGGGGGGCGATCGCACCCTATCCGGATATGACTACCACCTGCCGGAAGACCGCATCGCTCAGAATCCGGTAACCCCTCGGGATCATTCTCGGTTGCTCGTCGTGGATTCACCCACTACTCACCAGCATCGGATATTCCGTGACCTCCCAGAACTCCTAAAACCCGGTGATTTACTGGTTCTCAATAATACTCGGGTCATGCCTGCAAGACTCTACGGCTATAAGTCCACAGGTACCCCGATTGAGGTCCTGCTGTTAGAAGAACAGCAGGAGAATCAGTGGTTAGGATTAGTCAAACCGGGTCGGCGTTTAAAACCTGGGGCGCTGATTCAGTTTCCTGCACCGGACCATCCCCAGGGCGAACCGCTATCAAACGTAAGCTTATGGGCCACGGTGTTAGCGACGGATGATGCTACGGGGGGGAGAATTTTACACTTTGAAGCAACGCCGGGACAGTCAGTCCGGGAGTTACTGGAGTCTTATGGACAGGTGCCCTTACCGCCCTACATTACGCAATCCGTCGCGTCACCGGACCAATATCAAACCGTTTATGCCGAAGAGTCGGGGTCCGCAGCAGCACCTACGGCAGGGTTGCACTTTACGGAAGAGTTGCTCGATCGCCTGGAAGCAAAGGGAATTGAGCGCGCCTTTGTCACCTTGCACGTCGGCGTGGGAACCTTTCGCCCGGTGGAGGTTGAGGATGTCACCCGCCATCAAATGCATGAAGAGTGGGTGCAAGTGCCGGAGGCAACGGTGAAAAAAATCCGCGAAACCAAAGCGCGGGGGGGTCGAGTTATTGCGGTGGGAACAACGGGAGTGCGATCGCTTGAAGGGGCCGCAGTTTCCGGACCATTGCAGCCGTTTTGTGGCAAGACGGATTTATTTATCTATCCGGGATATCAGTGGCGCGTCGTCGATGGATTGATTACCAATTTTCATCTACCGCGCTCAAGTTTGCTGATGTTGGTCAGTGCATTAGTGGGTCGCGATCGCCTGTTGGGGTTGTATCGAGAGGCGATCGCTCAGGAGTATCGCTTTTATTCCTTTGGAGACGCCATGATCATTTTGCCGGACGCCAAGACTTAAGCCTCAGCCTCCTAAAAAATTAAGCATCAAGCACTTGACAAATGCAATGCTTCATGCTTGATTTTTCCTCTTAACGGATAGCAAGACGCGATCGCCCGCGTCTTGACCATCGATGAACCCCAACCTTTAGGATTCTGCGTCCTCGTCATCTTCATCAGAAGGATAGACAAAACCCGTAGAACGTCCGGTCAATACCGACTTGCCGAGGGACAGGGCTTTTTGAGCTTGTAAAGCTGCTTTGTTCTTCCAAGTTGCTTTACGTTTATCGCGCTTGGATTTTGAGGTTTTCTTCTTGGGAACCGCCATAACCTGAATGACTCAAATTTTTGACAACCTTTCCATTTTAAGCCATAATCTTGACTCTGCGATCGCACCGCGAGTCGTTTCCTGCTTTCTCAGGTAAAAAATTTTCACAGGGTATCCCGTTTTCCCACTAGGTCCTCCTCAGTGCAAATTTTCATGCTCGATCACAAATACATTCGCATACAGATTCGCTAAAACCTGTTGTCCCTGTTGGGTCAGCCCTAAGTAAGGGAGGGCTTCCTGAATGTAAGGATAAACGCTTTCCCAATACACCCGAGGATATTTGGCCCGCAGATCCCCAGGGTTTTCATACCCCAGCTTTGCGTTCAGGCCAATTTCTTCAAATTCATAGAACAGGGCACTAATCTTTTTCAAATATCTGGGATCACTGAGTTGGCCGACTAGGGCCGCCGCCCGCACCAGCCCCGGATAAGTGCCTGTTTCCTGAGAATCTTCCACCATCGGCATGGGAAAGCGCGTCAGTTCGATATTGCGCTTGAGGGCTTCGGCATCAATCAGTTTATGGCCGCCAAAGCGCTCCTGAATAAAGAGCTTATCGCGATCGACTCGATAGGGTGTCAAACTCGCAGAGGTCGCCCCTTCCGGGAGGGTCACCGTTTCACCATTGCAACCCGTGGCATAGATCCCCGCAGCGGTTTGATCCTGTTTGCAAACCCCTTTGACATAGCCGATATCGTGGCAGACCAGAGAAATGATAAAGTGCAGCCAATCTTCACAGGAAACGCCCCCCTCGCGAATGTGTTTCCCCCGCAAGATCTCTTGTCCCACTAACGTAATGTTAATGGTGTGCTCGATATTGTGGTACAAAGCATCGGTATTTGCCAGGTTCTCTAGGGCCATGTGGCCCGCCCACCCGATAATATCCGCATAGTCTGGTTTCAAACCCCCGTATGTCCGGGCATAGCCTGCTTTAAGCTGGCGCACGAAGTCCTCAATCAAGATTTCCGTGGTATTAAACATAACCCCTTCTGCCTGTTATTATTTGCGCTTGGTTACCCAGGAGGGACCAAAAACGCCCAGTAGACCGCAAACTTTGCTCCTGTCCATCATAAAAACTCGGATTTGTGAGCTTGAACCAGAGAATTTAGGTGCTGGTATTCAGTGTAGACAATTGGGTGACCTCAGCGGTAAAACTACAGAGTTAGACGCCGACTCCCATCCCCCTGGGAATGGGGGTCAGAATGGGACCTCACCTGGCTCCGATGGAGAGACCTGAAATTGAGGCGTCTGTGGCAACTGGGGACTTGCCTTGCCTAGTCGTTTTTTCACTATACGGTTTTCTGGTTTAGTTCAATGATGGAGATCCTCGGGAGTCGCGATCTAGATCACACCCATACGCTGGATGCGATCGCATCGTAGAAAAGCAGAATCGCTAAGATCTATATCATATCGATCCTACCGATTTTCAGTGGAAATTATAGGTTTCCAAAAGAACAATGGAACTAACCGCAGCCATGTCTCAAGTCCCGCTGGAAGAATTATACGGTCAAGTCATGTTTTCTAATGTGGTGACTCGTGCCGATCGCCAACAGCTTAAAGCCGCGCTGTTAAAAGATTGCTTGAGTGAAGACGAACAAGCCATCATTGACCGAGTGCTCTATAACGTCCGCCGAGGATGGCTCCAGCTTATTGATTAAACTTCGACGTCTTTATAAAAAAACCTGCTTCTAACTTTAAGCAGTGACTACGGTATCCTTTTATTCATTCTTTTCCGATTTTATTCGGATGTTGCCTGGTGGGATTTGGTTCTCAACCTGTCAGCATCCTTGGGTTTTTTTCTATCCCTACATTTTCCCAGACCCCCGAATCCTCGAAGGGGCAAATTTTGATTAAGGGCTATTTTTTAGAATCCTTTCACTCTCCATCCCTAGAGCTTCGATTCAGCAGAGTGGAAAACCCCGATTCATTAGACCTCTTGCAAAATATTGGCTCGATCCCCCCAACCCCTCTTATTAAGGGGGGACTCAAGAGATTGATGCAAGAGGTCTATTCAGTATCTGCGGAGTTGCGAGTCCCGATCGCCTTTAAACGCCGTTTCTTGTTCCCTGCATTTTATTTCTA